>NZ_RFFI01000219.1 GCF_003696205.1 Cellulomonas triticagri | reverse complement strand
TCCGGGCGCCGGCCGGTCACGCGTCCGCCTCGGTCGCGGCGGCGGGAGCGCCGAGGACGGTCCCCTCGGGCAGACGCGCCCCGCGCGCCCAGTCGGCGGCGGCCATGGCCTTCTTCCCGGCGGGCCGCACCTCCCCCAGCCGGACGGCGTGCGTGCCGGTGCCGACGAGGACCTCGGCGCGTCCCGCCCGCACCTCGCCCGGGCGCAGGTCGGTGACGTCCGGCACGAGCCGCACCGGGCCGAGGCCCAGCCGCGACCCGTCGGGCAGGGTCGTCCACGCGCCGGGTGCGGGCGTGCAGCCGCGCACGCGCCGGTCGACGGCCATCGCGGGGTGCCGCCAGCGCACGTGGGCGTCCTCAGTGCTGAGGCTCGGCGCGAGGCTGACCCCGTCGGCGGGCTGCGGGACGGGCTGCAGCACGCCGTCCTCCAGGGCGTCGAGCGTGCTGACCAGCAGTCCGGACCCCGCGTGGGCGAGGCGGTCGAGCAGGTCGCCGGTGGTGTCGGTCGGGCGGATCGTCTCGGTGAGCATGCCGAGCACGGGGCCGGTGTCGAGGCCCTTCTCCAGCCGGAACGTCGTGGCGCCGGTGACCTCGTCCCCGGCGATGAGCGCGTGCTGCACGGGCGCGGCGCCGCGCCACGCGGGCAGCACGGAGAAGTGCAGGTTGACCCAGCCGTGCCGGGGCAGGTCGAGCGCGGCGGGCGGCACGAGGTTGCCGTACGCGACCACGGGGGCGGCGTCGACGTCGAGCGCGGCGATCTGCGCCTGCACCTCGGGGTCCTTGAGCGTCGTCGGGGTCAGCACCTCGAGCCCGTGCTCCAGCGCCCGCTGCTTGACGGGGCTGGGCGTGAGGGTGCGACCGCGTCCCGCCCGGGCGTCGGGGCGGGTGAGGACGGCGACGACCTCGTGGCGGGAGGCGAGCAGGGCGTCCAGGGCGGGCAGCGCCACCGCGGGCGTCCCGGCGAAGAGCAGGCGCATGACCACCGATCCTAGTGCCGCGCCCGGTCACCTCAGCCCGGCGGCGCCCCGGGCAGCACGCCGCGCGCGACCAGGTCCGCCCGCAGCGCGTCCGCCCCCGTGAACAGCACCGCCTGGTACCCGCACGCGGCGGCCCCCGCGACGTTGCGCGGGCTGTCGTCGACGAACACGGTGCGGGCGGGGTCGAGCGCGTGCCGCTCGGCGGCGAGCGCGAAGATGCGGGGGTCCGGCTTCACGACGCCCTCGCGGCCGGACACGACCACGCCCTCCAGCCGCCCGATGACGGGGGCGGCGACGACGCCGTGGTGGTACGTCTCCGCCGACCAGTTGGTGAGCCCGAGCACCCGCACCCCGGCGGCGCGCAGGTCGTCGACCACCGCCGCCGACCCGGGGACCGGACCGGGCAGGGCGTGCGCGAACCGCTCGACGTAGAGGTCGACCGTCGCCGCGTGCCGGGGGTGCCGGGCGGCGACCTCGGCGCGGGCCTCGCTCCAGGGCCGTCCGGCGTCCTGCCGCAGGTTGAGGTCCGCGAAGTCGACGTCGGCGAAGAACTCCGCGACCTCGGCGTCCGTGAGCACCCCGGCGAACGCCCGCTCGGGCTCCCACCGCACGAGGACGTTGCCGAGGTCGAGCAGCACGGCGTCCACGGCGCCCGTCATCCGCCGAGCCCGCCGAACAGCAGCGAGACCATCATCGCGACGATCACCGAGTTGAACGCGAAGGCGAACAGCACGTTCAGCCGGACCAGCCCCCAGCCCTCGCGGGTCCGCACGCGCGCCGAGACGGTGGCCGCCATCGTGGACAGCAGCACGGCGAGCGTCAGGTAGTCGTCGAACCGCGGGTCGCCCTCGGCCTCCATCCGGACGGCGCGCTGCTCCTCCGCGACGCCCGCGTCGAGCCGCAGGTACTGCAGCGCGAACGCGTAGACCATCGCGGCCCACGAGCTCGCGACGCAGATCAGCCCGAGGACGATGTACCGCCAGTCCTCCCGGTAGCCGGGGTCCTGGGCGACGGCGACCGTGACGAGCACCGCGGCGAGGGCGGCCAGCAGGGTCCAGTTCGCCGCGCCCCCGTAGCCGAGCAGCCAGTTCCACCACCGGCGGCTGAGCGTGCGCTCGCGCCGGGTGCTGCTCTCCAGGGCGCGCGGACCGCGCCGGGCGTAGGCGACGTGGGTCCACGCGAGGTAGATCAGCACGAAGACCGGCCAGGTCACCAGGAAGTAGGGCACGGTGAACGACGTCAGGTCCTCGGGTTCCAGCCCCTGGCCCCAGTCGGTGAGGGCGAGCGCCCCGCCGACACCGAGGACCCCCGCCGCGAGCGAGCTCCAGTTCGCGCGGGCGGTGTCGCTGACGTAGCGGCCGGCCATCACCGGGCTCCGCTCGTGGTCACAGCATCTCCTCCGGGTCGAGCCGCACGCGCAGGCTCCCACCCTCGCGGCGCGCGCTGCGGACCGCCAGCGCGGCGGCGAGCGACCGGGCGAGCGCGGCACCGTGCGCGACCGGCACCCGGACCAGGGCGCGGACCGGCGGGTCCAGCGTCTCCTGCACCGCGACCGCCCCCGGGGACAGCGGCTCGGGCAGCGGCACTGGGCCGAGGATGTCCCCGCCCGCGGGCAGGTCGACCCGGGCGAGCACGGCGGCGACCACCTCGCGGGTCCCGGTCAGCTCGGCGACTCGCGCGGCGGGCGGCAGGTGCAGCTCGGCGCGCTCGGCGAGCTCGCGGGCGGCCATCCCGGCGGGGTCCCACCGGACGAGGGCCTGGGTCGGACGCTCGGCGGCGTCCCCGACGAGCAGCACCACGCCGCCGTCGCGCGCGGGCCGGACCAGCGCCGCGGCCGCGAGCC
>NZ_RFFI01000218.1 GCF_003696205.1 Cellulomonas triticagri | reverse complement strand
CTCGCCCCCGGCGACGCCGTGGGCGAGTTCCCCGAGGGCTACCTCGACGCCCGCGTCGCCGACGCGCTGGACCGGGCCCGTGCGGCGCTCGCCGCCGTGCCCGCCGCCGTGCCCCCTCAGTCCGCCGGGGTGCTCGCGTGAGCGCCGCGACCCTGCTCCCGACCCCGCGCGGCGGGGTCGTCGACGCCGTCGAGGCCGCTCCCGTCGGCGACGTGGCCTCCGCCCTGCCCGCCTCGGCGGCGTGGACGGCCGCGCTCACCGCGGCCCGCCCCGAGCGCGTCGGCTCGGTCCGCGGCGTCGTCGGCCTGACCGTCGAGGTCGCCGGGACCGGTGCCGCCGTCGGCGAGCTCATCGGCATCGAGGGCGCCGACGGCGAGATCCCCGCCGAGGTCGTCGCCACCGGGCGCGGCAGCGCCCAGGCGATGCCGCTCGGCCCCACCCACGGTCTGCGCGCGGGCATGCGGGTCCGCCCGCGCGGCACCGCGCTCACCGCCCCCGTCGGCCCCGGCCTGCTCGGCCGCGTGCTCGACGGCCTCGGCCGCCCGATCGACGGCAAGGGCCCGCTGGTCGGGACCCTGCCCGTCGAGGTGTCCGGCCACGCCCCGCACCCGCTGGCGCGCGCCCGCGTCGCCCAGCCGCTCGACCTCGGCGTGCGGGTGCTCGACACGCTCGTCACCGCCGGTCGCGGCCAGCGCCTCGGCCTGTTCGCCGGGTCCGGCGTCGGCAAGTCCTCGCTGCTGTCGATGATCGCGCGCGGCACCGACGCGCAGGTCTCCGTGATCGCCCTGGTCGGCGAGCGCGGCCGCGAGGTCCGCGAGTTCCTCGAGGACGACCTCGGCCCCGAGGGCCTGGCCCGCTCCGTCGTGGTCGTCGCGACCTCCGACGAGCCGCCGCTGGTGCGCCTGCGCTCCGCGTTCGTCGCCACCCGCATCGCCGAGTGGTTCCGCGACCGCGGCGACGACGTCGTGCTGATGATGGACTCGCTCACCCGCGTGGCCATGGCGCAGCGCGAGATCGGGCTGTCCGTCGGCGAGCCGCCCGCCACGCGCGGCTACCCGCCGAGCACCTTCGCGCTGCTGGCCCAGCTGCTGGAGCGCGCGGGCACCGGTGCGACCGGCTCGGTCACCGGCCTCTACACGGTGCTGGTGGACGGCGACGACCACAACGAGCCCATCGCCGACGCCGCGCGGTCCATCCTCGACGGCCACGTCGTGCTGGAGCGGTCCCTCGCGGTCGCCGGGCACTTCCCGTCCGTGGACGCGCTCGCCTCCATCTCCCGCGTCGCCTCCCGCGTCACCGCGCCGGAGCGCAAGGAGCACGCCACCCGACTGCGCCGCGTCATGGCGGCCCGCCGCCAGGCGCAGGACCTGCTCGACGTCGGCGCGTACGTCGCCGGGTCGAACCCGCTCGTGGACGCCGCCGTCGCGCACGGCGCCGCCATCGACGCGTTCCTGCGGCAGGGCATGGACGAGCGCGCCCCGTCCGCCGACTCCTGGGCGCGCCTCGCCGCGCTCACCGCCGCGATGGGGGACCTGCCGTGAGCCGCGCCTTCCGCCTGGCCGGGCTGCTGCGCCTGCGCTCCCTCGCCGAGGAGCAGGCCGCCGCCCAGCTCGCCGACCGCACCCGCACCCGGGACGCCGCCGCCGCGCGCAGCCGCGCCACCGAGCAGGCGCTCAGCGGCGCCGCGTTCCCCACCACCATGGACGCCACCGCGATGCGCGCGGTCGTCGCCAGCCGCATGGCCCTGTCCTCGCTGCTGGTCGACCACCGCGCCCGCGTCGAGGTCGCCCAGGACGCCGTGACCACCGCCGAGGGGGAGTGGGCCGACGCCCGCACCCGCACCCGGACGCTCGAGAAGCTGCAGGACAAGCACGAGACGGCCGTCCGCGCCGAGGAGCAGCGGGCCGAGCAGGTCGTGCTGGACGAGATCGCCGGGCGGCTCGGCGGGCGCACGCCCGTGACCGTCGGCGCCGGCGAGCCGGAGGACGTCCGATGACCGACGCCATCGCCGCCGTGCAGGCCCGGATCGCGCAGATCCGCTCCTACACCGCGCCCGTGACCACCGTCGCGCCCGCGAGCGCCGCGACGACGTCCGCCTCGGCGACGTCCTCGTCCGCGTTCGCGTCCGCCCTCGCCGAGCTCACCGGGGCCACGGCGGCGGGCACCGCGACCACCGGCGTCCCCGCCGGGGCGCTGTCCACGACCGTGACCGGCCAGGACCTCGTGGAGTCCGCGAAGAAGTACCTCGGCACGCCCTACGTGTGGGGTGGGGAGTCCCTCGCCGAGGGCGGCCTGGACTGCTCCGGGCTGGTGCTGCGCTCGCTCGCCGACCTCGGCATCACCTCCGGGGTGCCGCGCGTCGCCCGCGACCAGGCCACGATCGGCGAAGAGGTCCCCTCGCTGGACCAGGCGCTGCCCGGGGACCTCGTCGTGCTCAGCGGCGGCAAGCACATCGGCATCTACGTCGGCGACGGGAAGATGATCGACGCGCCCAAGCCCGGGCAGAGCGTGACCATCCGCGACGTCTACGCCGAGCCGACGACCATCCGCCGGGTGCTGCCGCAGGCCGTCGCGCCCGGCACCGGCGCCACCGCGCTCGCCTCCTCGGCCGCCGGGCAGCAGGCGCTCGCGCTGCTGAGCGGCACCTTCTCGACGTCGTCGCTGTCGTCGCTCGCCGGGCTGGCCTCCGGGTCGGGCCTGGCGTCCGGCACCTCCGCCTCCACCCTGTCCACCCTGTCGTCCCTCTGGGGGGCTGTCTCGTGACCATCTCCACGCTCACCGCCGTCGCCGCGCGGTCCGCCGCGCCCGCGGCCGGCTCGTCCCGCACCGGGTCCTCCGGCTTCGACGCCGTCCTGCAGAGCGAGCTCGCCGCCCCGGCTCGTGCCGAGCGTCCCGAGCGGCGCGGCCCCGAGCAGCCGGACCGCGGCGCCCGGCCGGCCGACCACGCTTCGCGCCCGGACCGCACCGACCGTCCCGACCGCACG
>NZ_RFFI01000217.1 GCF_003696205.1 Cellulomonas triticagri | reverse complement strand
AGCCCCCGCGGGTCCGCCGGCGGGGCCGGCCGCAGGCTGGACCGCCCCGAGGCCGCAGCGACCCGGCGAACCCGCCCCGGCGGCCCCCGCCGACGACGAGGCGGCGTCGCGCGCCCAGCGCGCGGACGCCTGGCGCCGGATGTGGGGCTTCCCCGAGGACGGTGCGCAGGACCAGGGCGAGCAGGGCACGCAGGAGACGGAGGAGGGCCGATGACCGCACGCACCACCCGACGCCGCCTGGCCGCCACCGCCGCAGCGGCCGTGGTGGCGCTCGGCCTCGCGGCCTGCGCCACGCCGGTCCCGGAGCCCCAGCCGGACGCCGCCCCCGCCGTCCCGCCGCCCGCGCTGAGCGTCGCGCAGTCCACACGGGTGCTCGACCAGGTGGGGGAGGTGCTCGCCGCCGGCGACGCCGCGCTCGACCCGGCCGGGCTGGACGCCCGCCTGACCGGGCCCGCCCTGGCGATCCGGTCCTCGGAGTACACCCGCGCGCAGGCGACGGGGGGCGAGCGCCCGCCGGTCACGCTGCCGACGACCGCGCAGACGACGATCGTCCCGGACACCGACACGTGGCCCCGGACGCAGATGGTCGTGACCGAGCAGCCCGCGGACCTGCAGGCGCCGCTGCTGATGGTGCTCGAGCAGGCCGGACCCCGGGAGCCGTACCGGCTGTGGGGCTGGGCGCGGCTCGGCCCGTCGGTGCAGATGCCGCTGACGGCCGACCCGACGGTGGGCAGCGAGCCCGTCGCCGCGGACGACACGTCCCTGCTGCTCAGCCCGCAGGAGGCGGTGGCGCAGTACGCGGACGTCCTCACCAACGGCGACGCCTCGGCGGCCGCGGCCACCTTCCCGCCGGACTTCTTCCGGACGGCCCTGACCGAGGCCCGCAACCAGACGGCGGCGAGCCTGCAGGCGGTCGCGACGGTCACCGAGACCGTCGCGCCCGAGGCCGACCAGGTGACCGCGCTGCGGACCGCGGACGGCGGCGCGATCGTCGTCGGCCAGCTGACGACCGTCACCACGGTGGCGCTCAGCCAGGGCAGCATCACCCTGAACGACCCGTTCGACGCGGCGCTGGCCGGCAAGGACAGCGTCACCAGCAACCTGGTGCGGACCTGGACCGACGTGGTAGCGCTGTACGTGCCGCCCGCCGGTGGTGGCGAGCAGGTGCAGGTCCTGGCCGCGGAGCACGCCCGCACCGCGGTCACCGGCGAGTGAGCCCCCGACCCCCGAGAGCAGGAGCAGAGCCAGCATGAGCCAGAACCCGGCCCACCAGCCGCGCCTCGACGTGCGCGGGGCGGTCGACCTGTCCGGGCTCGGGCGCCCGGCCACGCCGCCGCCCGGGTCGCCTGGGGGCCTGCCGGCCCCGGGGCCTTACGTCGTCGACGTCGACACCGACGGCTTCGCCGGACTGGTGCAGTCCTCGACCCAGCACCCGGTCGTCGTGCTGCTGTGGGCGACCTGGAGCGAGACGAGCATCGACCTCGCCCGCGACCTGGGCACGCTGGTCGACGGGTACGCCGGTCGTCTGCTGCTCGCGCGCATCGACTCGGAGGCCAACCCGCAGATCGCGCAGGCGTTCCAGGCGCAGTCGGTCCCGGCGGTCGTGGCGGTGCTCGCGGGGCAGCCGCTCCCGCTGTTCCAGGGCGCACCGCCGCTCGACCAGGTCCGGGGCGTCCTCGACCAGGTGCTGGAGGCCGCTGCCGCGAACGGCGTGACCGGCACGGTCGCCCCCGCCGACCACGAGGCCGCGCCCGCCGAGCCGGAGGAGCCGCCGCTGCCGCCGCTGCACCAGGAGGCGTACGACGCGATCGAGCGCGACGACCTGCCCGCCGCCGCCGCGGCCTACGAGCAGGCGCTCCGCGAGAACCCGCGTGACGACATGGCCCGCGCGGGTCTCGCGCAGGTCGGGCTGCTCTCCCGGACCCGGGACGTCGACCTCGCGGCGGTCCGGAAGGCCGCGGCCGACGCCCCTGGCGACGTGGACGCGCAGCTCGCGGTCGCCGACGTCGACGTGCTGGGCGGGCAGATCGAGGACGCGTTCGCGCGGCTGGTCGACACCCTGCGGGTGACGGCGGGTCCGGACAAGGAGCGGGTGCGCGTGCGGCTGGTCGAGCTGTTCGACGTCGTCGGCAACGACGACGCCCGGGTGGTGGCCGCCCGGCGGGCGATGGCGAGCGCGCTGTACTAGGCGACGACCGCGCACGATCCGACGGGGCCCGTCCGACCAGCACTGGTCGGACGGGCCCTGCGTCGTCCCGGGGACGGGGGAGCCGGACCGCGGGGGCAGCAGCTGTGCAGGTGGGCGGGCAGATCCGCATGAATCCGCGGGTGACGGCGGTCACGCCGTCCCGAGTTGACGCTCATCCGGTGGGGTGCGTAATGTTCTACGACGTCGCCCGGCAAGGGAAACGGACAACGAGGGTCACCTCGGTACCGGTTCTGCAGGGCGGCCACCCCCACCGCAAGGCTCCACGGGACACTCGTGCCCCGTGATCGGTCGCGCGGCGGGCGGTCCGGGAAGTCGGAACGGTCCACACGGACTTGACAGGCTGAAACGGACCGGATAAGTTTGAACGGTTGCCTCCGGCCAGGAGCCCGCAAGGGCGAGTGGGGGATGCGCGTCTGTTCTTTGAGAACTCAACAGTGTGCCTAGTAGTTGATGCCAAGATGGTTCATCGCTCGGGTGGTCGTCCCAATCGGGGTGATTGCGTGTGGTGGTGGATTCTTGGTTGATATCGAGTCGGTGCCTCTGCTTCCGTCGGGGTCCGGCTCGTTAACAGCCGAATTCAACTGGTTGCTCCTTCGTCAGCGTGGGGGTGGCCGTTTCGTGTGTCGGTTTGCCACTGCCTTCGGGTGGTGGAGGCCATGTAGACATCTACGGAGAGTTTGATTCTGGCTCAGGACGAACGCTGGCGGCGTGCTTAACACATGCAAGTCGAACGGTGAAGCCCAGCTTGCTGGGTGGATCAGTGGCGAACGGGTGAGTAACACGTGAG
>NZ_RFFI01000216.1 GCF_003696205.1 Cellulomonas triticagri | reverse complement strand
AGCCCCGGCGCCACGGCGTCCACGGCGACGTCGTCCGGCTCCGCGGCGTGCACGCCCGCGACCACCGGGCGCACCAGGCGGTCCAGCACCCGCCGTCCGGCGCGCGTCCGGACCAGGGAGCCGAGCGACCCGCCGGGCGCCGTGCCGACCGAGGCGGGCAGCAGCCGGTCGACCGAGGCGCGCAGCGACCCGAGCGCCCCGATGGTGCGCCGCACGTCCGGCGCCCACGGGTCCGCCGGGATGCCGAGCAGACCGGTCCGGGGCAGCGGGCCGGCGCCGTGCGGCAGCCGCACCCAGGCGCCGTGCGGGGACGGGGTGACGACCCGGTCGGACAGGCCGAGCTCGTCGGCCAGGGCCGCGACGGAGCCGCCCCGGGTCGCGAACGACTCCGCGCCGGCGTCCAGCCGCAGCCCGTCGACCTCGTGCACGCCCACGACCCCGCCCGCGGTCCGCCACGCCTCGACGACCAGCGGCCGCAGCCCCGCCAGGGCGAGCTCGCGCGCCGCGACCAGCCCGGCGACGCCTCCCCCGACGACGAGCGCGTCGTGGACCTCACCGGTGCCGGAGGTGCTCGTCGGCGCCGCGTCGGGCCGGGTCTCGGACATGCGGATCTCCTGCTCGCTCGTGGCGGACGTGCTCCCTGGGCCCAGGGTGCCGGTCCGGAGGACCTGCGTGAGTGGGACCTTCCGGCCCCACCGGTCAGAGCGTGTGCACGAGGGAGACCACCCGGGTGAGCACCTCGGGGTCGGTCTCCGGCGGCACGCCGTGGCCGAGGTTCACGACGTGCCCGGGGGCGGACTCCCCGCGCGCGACGACGTCGCGGACGTGCGCCTCCAGCACCGGCCACGGCGCCGCGAGCAGCGCGGGGTCGATGTTGCCCTGCACGGGGACGCGGCCGTCCAGGCGCCGCACCGCCTCGTCCAGGCCGATGCGGTGGTCGACCCCGACGACGTCCGCGCCGACGTCGCGCATCGCGGCCAGCAGCTCGCCGGTCCCGGTGCCGAAGTGCACGCGCGGCACCCCCAGGTCGGCGACGTGCGCCAGCGCCCGCGTGGACGCCGGGGCGACGCGCGCCGTGTAGTCGGCCAGCGACAGCGACCCCGCCCAGGAGTCGAACAGCTGCGCCGCGCTGGTGCCCGCGAGCACCTGCGCCCGCAGGAACGTGCCGGTCACGTCGGCGGCCCACTCGGTCAGCGCCCGCCACGTCTCCGGGTCGGCGTGCATGAGCGTGCGCGCGGCCAGGTGGTCCCGGGACGGCCGCCCCTCGACGAGGTAGGCGGCCAGCGTGAACGGGGCGCCCGCGAAGCCGATCAGCGGGGTCGCGCCCAGCGCCGCGGTGGTGAGCCGCACGGCCTCGGTGACCGGGGCCAGCACCTCCGGGGTCAGCGACTCGGCGGGGTGCTCGGCGCGCAGCCGGGCGACGTCGTCCGCCGTGCGCACCGCGGACCCCATGACGGGGCCGACGCCGGGCTGGATGTCCACGTCCACGCCCGCGAGCCGCAGCGGGATCACGATGTCCGAGAAGAAGATCGCCGCGTCGACGTCGTGGCGACGCACCGGCTGCAGCGTGATCTCGGACGCCAGGTCCGGGGTCAGGCACGCGTCGAGCATCGCGGTGCCCCGGCGGGCCTCCCGGTACTCGGGCAGCGAGCGGCCCGCCTGGCGCATGAACCACACCGGGCGACGCGAGGGCGTGCGGCCCCGGTAGGCGGCCAGCAGCGGCGCGTCGGCGGTGCGGCCGTCGACCAGCGGGTGGTCGGCGGGCAGGCCGGTGCCGTCCGGGTGCGAGGGCAGGGCGGGGTCGGTGGGCGCGGGGACGCGTGACGAAGTCGACATCCCTGCGATTGTGCCCCCTCTTCCCTGGAGTGATTAAATTCTGGGCGTGGTGATGCTGTCTCTGGTGGCCAGCCATCACGACCTCGACCTGTCCGTGCTGGAGCGGCTGTCCGCCGACACGCACGCCGTCGGACGGGAGATCGTGACGGGCTGCGCGTCGATCTCGGGAGCGGTCGTCCTGGCGACCTGCAACCGGTTCGAGCTGTACCTCGACGTCGAGGACGCAGCCGACGCCGAGGCCGCCCGCGACGCCGTCGCCGCCACCGTGGCCACCCGCTCCGGGTACCCCGTCGAGCGCGTCTCCGCCGCCCTGGACCCCGCCACCGGCCCTCGTGTCGTCGAGCACCTGTTCGCCGTCGCCTCCGGGCTGGAGTCCATGGTCGTGGGGGAGCGGGAGATCGCCGGGCAGGTCCGCCGCGCGCTCACCGCCGCCCGCCGCGACGGCACCACCACCTCCGACCTGGAGGGCCTGTTCCAGGCCGCCTCCCGCGCGTCGCGGGCCGTCGAGCACGGCACCGGCCTCGGCGCCGCGGGCCGCTCCGTCGTGGGCGTCGCGCTCGACCTGGTCGAGGACGGGCTGCCCGCCTGGGCCGACGTCCGCTGCCTGCTCATCGGGACCGGCTCCTACGCCGGGGCCAGCCTCGCCGCCCTCAAGGCCCGCGGCTGCGCCGACGTCGTCGTCTACTCCGCGTCCGGCCGGGCCGGGCAGTTCGCCGCCCAGCGCGGCGTCACCGCCGCCACGGCCGACCTCGCCGCCAGCCTCGCGGGCGTCGACCTGGTCGTCGCGTGCAGCGGCGCCTCTGGCGCGGTGCTCGACGTGGACGCGCTCATCCGCGCGCGCTCGGCGGAGGCGTCCCTCGGCGCCCGCCCGCTCGCCGTCCTCGACCTCGCGCTCCAGCACGACGTGGACCCCGCCGTCGGCGACCTGCCCGGCGTCCGGCTGGTCAGCCTCACCACGCTGGCGGAGTCCGCGCCGGACGGGCACTCCGCCACGGTCGCCGAGGCGCGCACCCTCGTCGCCGAGCAGGCCGACGCCTACGAGCGCGCGCAGCGCACCCGGCAGTGGAACCCGCCCGTCGTCGCCGAGCGGCGCCGGGTGCTGGAGGACCTCGCCACCGCCGCCGAGGGGCTGGACGAGCGCGCCGCGCGCTCGCTGCGCCGCCGCACCCGCTCGGCGCTGCACGGACCGACCGTCCGGGCGCGCGCGGC
>NZ_RFFI01000215.1 GCF_003696205.1 Cellulomonas triticagri | reverse complement strand
GGGCCGAGCAGGGAGGTGGGCGCGAGGGAGGACGGCCGGGGCCGTCGGCGGCGCGGCCGGGAGCGGGGCGCGCGGTGGTGCCGGGGTCGCTCGGGGTGCGCTGCGTCAGCGGCGACGACAGCGACAGCGCGCACCGGCGGGTGCGGCGGCCGTGGCGACCACGGACGCCCAGGGCGCCGGTGGCGCCTGCACGGTCCTGCTCATGCGATCTCCTCCGTGCGCCCGTCCGGTGGACGGGCCTGCGTGTTGTCCGTCGCCGGTCGGCGGCGGACCTGGTCCTCACCCGGGGCACCCACCCACGCGGGGGGTTGCCGTCCGACGAGCCGGGGCCTGACGTCGGAGCTCATGACCACCCGGACCGCGTCCGCGGCGCCGCGCCCGGTGGGGCGGTGCGCCGGTTCGGTGATCCGGTGCCGGGGAACTTACGAACCCGACCGGGTGACGTCAACGGTCCTCGCGCTCCGTCTCACCTGGCGAGGCGATGTCACGGGTCTGTGGTCCCAGGCAGACGCACGGTCCCGGATCGTGAGAACTCCGGCCCCGACCCTCGGTGCACGCGCCGGCGGCTGCTACAAACCGGCCCGAGGTCACGAGACCCAGTGCGAAGCCCCGGCTCGCTGGGCAGCAACCCCACGTCACGGCGGGGTGCTCCGGGAGATGACCTGGCCGCCGGCCGGGGCCCGTCAGGGTGCCCGCTCCGCCGCACGGCAACCGTGATCGACACCTTGCGAGGCCCCCATGACGTCCCGTCCCCCTGCCGTCGTCGCCGTCTCCGGCAACCCGCGACCCGGCTCCCGCACCCTGCTCGCCGCCCGCACGGCCGCCGACCGGGTCGCCGCGCTGCTCGACGCCGGCACCTCGGGCTCGCCCGCCGACGGCACCGACCGGGTCGCCACCGTCGACCTGGCGACGCTGGCCGGCGAGCTGCTCGCCCCCGCCCACCCCGCCGCGGACGCCGCGCTCGCCACGCTGGCCGCCGCCGACGTCGCGGTCGTGGCGACGCCCGTCTACAAGGCCTCCTACACCGGTCTGCTCAAGGCGTTCCTCGACCTGTACGGCCCGGACGGACTCGCCGGGGTCGTCGTCGTCCCGCTCGTCGTGTCCGGCAACCCGGCGCACGCCCTCGTCGGCGAGGTGCACCTGCGGCCCGTCCTCGTCGAGCTCGGCGCCGTGGTCCCCACCCGCTCGCTCACGGTGACCGAGGCCCAGCTCGCCGACCTGGACGCCGTGCTGGACGCGTGGCTGCTGCGCGCCGCACCCGCCCTGCGCCGCGCGACCGGTCTGGCTGACGCCGACCGTGTCACCGCCGCCGACCGTGCGCCCGAGCCGGCGGTGTCCCGGTGACCGCCGAGCGCGCGGACCTGTCCGCCCTGGAGCGCCTGCTCGCCGAGCAGGACGAGCCCCAGCTCGACCCGCAGCAGTTCAAGCAGGTGTTCCGTCGCCACCCCGCGGGCGTGGCCGTGGTGGCGCTGCGGCACGAGGGCCGGCCGGTCGGGTTCACCGCGACGTCGGTGATCTCGGTGTCCGCCGCACCGCCGCTGCTCGCGTTCTCGCTCGCGTCGACCTCGTCGTCCTGGCCCGCGGTGTCCGCGGCCCGCACGCTCGCCGTGAGCTTCCTCGCCGACCACCAGGGCGACGTGTCCGCACGGTTCGCGACCAGCGGCATCGACCGGTTCGCCGACGGCGGCTGGACCTCGCTGACCACCGGCGAGCCCGTCGTCGACGGCGCCGTGTCCTGGGTCCGTGCGCGGGTGGTGCAGCGCACGCCCGTCGGCGACTCCTACCTGGTGTCGCTGCGCGCGCTCGCCACCGACGCCGGGGTGCCCGGCACGACCGCGGGGCCCGCGACCCCGCAGGGTGCCCCCGCCGCCGCGTCCCCGCTGGTCTACCACGACCGCACCTACCACCGGATCGGCGACCACTCCGCGCTCTGAGCGCCGCCGCCCGCCGTCCCGTCCCCTGGAGGTCCCCCATGCCCGTCCCCCCGCTGCTCGTCGGCCTCGACGTGGACGGCGCCGGCGCGCACCCCGCGGCCGCCGCCCTGTCCGGCCTGAGCCCCGCCGAGGTCGTGTCCGGCGCCCGCCTGGCCCGTACGGTCCGGCACGCCGAGAACGCCGGCGTCACGTTCGCGACGTTCGCGGACGCCGTGCTGCCCGCCGTCCCCGGCGACCCCGCGTCCGCGCGGCTCGAGGCGGTGACCCGTGCCGCGTTCGTCGCCCGGACCACCACCGCGATCGGTCTGGTGCCCGAGGTGCCGACGACGTACCCGGAGCCGTTCCACGTCGCGACCCAGCTCGCCTCGCTCGACCACGCGACCTCCGGCCGCGCCGGGTGGCTCGCGGCCGTCACGCCCGGCGACGCGACGCCCGCCGCGTACGGCCGCCCGGCCGTCACGGACCTGTGCCGGGAGGCCCGGGACGTCGTGCAGGTCGTGCGCGACCTCTGGGACTCCTGGGAGGACGACGCGGTGATCCGCGACGTCGCCACCGGCCGGTACGTCGACCGCGACCGCATCCACCGGGTCGACTTCGCCGGCGCCTCGTTCTCGGTCACCGGCGCGCTCATCACGCCGCGCCCGCCGCAGGGGCAGCCCGTGGTGCTCGCCCGCGCCGGCGACGTCGCCCCGGGCGAGCGCGCGGACGAGCCGCTGGTCGACGTCGTGCTCATCGGGGGCGACGACGTCGCGGGCGTCCGGGCCGCCGCGGCCGCACTGCGCGAGTCGGCCGCCGGTCCGCACGGCTCCGGCACCCAGGGGGACCGCGCGCCGCAGGTCGTCGTGCAGGTGCGCGTCGCCCTGGACGCGGATGGCCGTGCCGGCCGTGACCGGCTCGCCGAGCTCGACGCGGGCGCCGCCCGCCGCGGGTGGTCGACGGCCGGACCGGACGACTCGCTGGCCTGGACCGGCGACCCCGCTCGTCTGGTCGCGCTGCTCACCGAGCTCGCCGGCGACCCCGCCGTCGCCGGCGTCCGGCTGCTGCCCGCCGTGCTCGACGTCGACCTGCCCGTCCTGGCCCGCGACGTCCTGCCCGCGCTGCGCGCCGCCCGCGTCACCGCCGCCCCGCGCGGCG
>NZ_RFFI01000214.1 GCF_003696205.1 Cellulomonas triticagri | reverse complement strand
GGCTCGCGCCACCCCGTCCGCCCCGCCGCGCGGGTCCGGCGCCCGTCCGACGAGCTCCCGCCCCGCGGGTCGCGGCGGCACCGGTGGTGGCGACCGCCGCGGGGGCCGCGCCGAGACCGTGCAGCAGCGGCTGCCGCGCCTGTTCACCGTGCGGGCGCTGGTGATGTTCGTCGTGCTGTCCATCGCGTTCGTCCTGGTGTTCCCGACCCTGCGGCAGTACCTCGACCAGCAGGTGCAGCTCGAGCAGCTGCGCGCCGAGGTCGCCCAGGCCGAGCAGGACAACGAGGACCTCCAGGCCGAGCTCGAGCGCTGGTCCGACCCCGCGTTCGTCGAGGCGCAGGCCCGGGAGCGGCTGGCGTTCGTCATGCCGGGGGAGCGGGCGCTGCGCGTCGCCGACCCCGAGGTCGTCCCGCCCGCCACCGACGAGGCGACCACCGGCGCGCCGACCACGGTCGAGCCGGAGGACCCGACCCGCCCCTGGTACGCGCAGGTGTGGGACTCGGTGCAGATCGCCGGGGTCGCCGGGACGGGCGAGGCCACCGAGCCCGCCGAGCCGGGGGACAATGGGACCGCGCCGGCCGACGGCGGGGCGACGGGCGAGCCGACGCCCACGCCCTGACCGCGCCCGAGCCCCACCCGCGACCGACGAGGACCACCGTGACCGACCTGCCCCCCGCGAGCCCGGGAGCCGACGCCGGCGTCCTGCCCGACGTCACGCTCGTGCCGCGCGCCCGCCGCGACGCCCCGGACGTCACCAACGCCGACCTCGACGTGCTGCGCGAGCAGCTCGGCCGCCCCGCGCGCGGGGTCGTCGGCATCGCCGCGCGGTGCGTCTGCGGGCGGCCGCTCGTCGTGCGGACCCTGCCGCGCCTGGACGACGGCACGCCGTTCCCCACCACGTACTACCTGACCAACCCGTCCGCGGTCGGCGCGGTGAGCACCCTCGAGGCCGGTGGCCTGATGAAGGACCTCACCGCCCGCGTGCAGTCCGACGAGGTGCTCGCCGCCGCGTACCAGCGCGCGCACGAGGCGTACCTCGCCGACCGCGCCGAGCTCGGCGACGTCCCGGAGATCGCCGGGATCAGCGCGGGCGGCATGCCGACCCGGGTCAAGTGCCTGCACGTCGTCGTCGGGCACGCGCTCGCCGCCGGTCCCGGCGTGAACCCGGTGGGCGACGACGTCCTGCTGCGGCTGCGCGACGCCTGGCGCCCGGACCGCTGCACCTGCTGAGGGATGGGAGGATGGCCCGCGTGACGCGTGTGGCTGCCATCGACTGCGGGACCAACTCCATCCGGCTCCTGGTGGCCGACGTCGACCCGTCGGCGGGGACCCTCACCGACCTCGACCGGCGCATGGAGGTCGTGCGGCTCGGCCAGGGCGTCGACCGCACCGGCCGGATCGCCCCGGAGGCCCTGGAACGCACCCTCGACGCCACCCGCCGGTACGCGGCGATCTGCGCCGACCTCGGCGTGGAGGCCGTCCGGTTCGTCGCCACGAGCGCGTCCCGCGACGCCGAGAACCGCGACGAGTTCGTGGCGGGGGTCCGTGCGGCGCTCGGCGTCGAGCCCGAGGTGATCGGCGGCGTCGAGGAGGCCGAGCTGTCCTTCCGCGGCGCGACCGGCGTCCTCGGCGCGACCCACCCCGGCCCGTACCTCGTGGTCGACCTCGGCGGCGGCTCCACCGAGGTCGTCCTCGGCACCACCACCCCGCAGGCCGCGTACTCCATGGACGTCGGCTGCGTGCGCATCACCGAGCGGCACCTGCGCTCCGACCCGCCCGCCGCCGACGAGATCGCCGCCGCGGAGGCCGACGTCCGCGCGGCCCTCGACGTCGCCGCGCAGCACGTCCCGCTCGGGCAGGCCGTCACCCTCGTCGGCCTCGCCGGGTCGGTCACCACGATCACGGCGCACGCCCTCGGCCTGCCGGCCTACGACCCGGCCGCCATCGACGGCGCCGTCCTGCCCGTCGACGCCGTCGTCGCCGCGTGCGACGACCTGCTGGCGCGCGACCGCGACGCCCGCGCCGCCCTCGGGTTCATGCACCCCGGGCGGGTCGACGTCATCGGCGCGGGCGCGCTCGTGTGGCGTGCGGTCGTGCAGCGCGTGCAGGCGGAGGTCGAGGCCGCGGGCGGCACGCTGACCCAGGTCGTCACCTCCGAGCACGACATCCTCGACGGCATCGCCTGGAGCATCGCCGCCCGCTGAGCGTCGCACCCGCTGCGGCGGAGCCACGCCGGCGCCGGGCTCGCCGACGCACGGCGCCGTCAGCACGCGCCGGGTGCCGCCGAACGGGTGACGCACCCCGTCCTCGCCGACACGCCGACGGTCCGCGGTACTCGTTCGCGCCCGGTACTGCGCAATCTGTACTACCGTGTGTCCTGCGGGAGCCGAGGAGGGTCGACCCCCGCGACGAGGCACGGGGTGCCGCGGCTGCCAGGGGGCCGGCCGCGGTGCCCGGTGCGGCCGACGGGGTTCCGCGGCCGGACGGGCAGGAGGCCCCGGTGGACACGACGCAGCTGCTCAAGGGCGTGCTCGACGTCGCCGTGCTCGCGGTCGTCGCGCAGGAGGACGGGTACGGCTACGACGTCGTGCGCCGGCTGCGGGCGGCCGGGCTCGCGGACGTCGGCGACGCCTCGGTGTACGGGACGCTGCGGCGGCTGTACTCGCAGGGCGCGCTCACGTCCTACGTGGTGCCGAGCGACGAGGGCCCGCACCGCAAGTACTACGGGATCAACGCGCAGGGGCGGGCGATGCTCGCGGCCCAACGCACGGACTGGCGCCAGTTCGCGGGCACGCTGACCCGCCTGCTGGACGAGGAGGGCGCAGCGTGAACGGCACCGCACGAGTCGCACCGGGCGGCGGCACCGGGCCGGCGACGGTCGCGGACTACGCCGCCGAGGTGCGGACGCACCTGGCGGACCTGCCGCAGGACCAGGTCGACGACCTGACCGACGGGCTCGAGGCCGACCTCGCGGACGCCCTGGCGGACCCGACGGGGCGCCCGGCGGACATGCCGCCCGGCCTGACCGCCCGGTTCGGCGCGCCCGCCGAGTACGCCCGCGAGCTGCGCGCCGCCGCCGGGCTGCCGGACCCGGGGCCGCAGGTGCCGGTGCGGCGC
>NZ_RFFI01000213.1 GCF_003696205.1 Cellulomonas triticagri | reverse complement strand
GAGCTGCGCGCGGGACGCGGCGACGGACGCGAGCAGGCGGGCGAGCCCGGCGTCCTCGGCCCGGCGGGCCCCGTCGCGCGCCTGCGACGCGGCCTCGCCGAGCAACGTCAGCACCTCCGCGGGCGTCGCCGTGACGGACGTGGGCGCGGGCGTCGGGGTCGGGGAGCCCTCGGGCACCGGCAGACCGGACTCGTAGACGCCGCCGAGGGCGTCCACCTGGACGTCCGCGGTGGTGGCGACGGCGTCGAGCACGGGGGCGACAGCGGCGTCGGACCCGTTACCGGCACCCCGGGCGGCGGCCGCGAGGTCCAGCGCGTCGTCGACGGCGTCGCGGCGCAGCGTCTCGGCGGCGTCCGGCGCGGGCTCGGCGGTCGCGTCGGTCTCCCAGCGCAGCCCGCACCCGGCGAGCAGCAGGGCGGTGACGGCGGCGAGCGCGACGGCGGCGGTGCGCCGGTGCGCGCGCGGCGGGCGGGGGGCGGGGACCGTGGACATCGCCGGTGATCCTCCCACGTCGGGCACGTCACGCGGCGTACGTCGGGTGCGCGCCGCCGGAGTCAGTACGCTGGTGGCAGCACGCGGCAGCGCCGCGCGCCGCAGCACGCGCAGGACCCGACAACCACACAGCGTCGACGTCCCGGTGGTGGCGTGCGCGCGGCGAGGGCCGCACCGCACCCAGACGACCGAGGACCGACACAGGAGGTCAGCATGCCCGCGCCCGTCAGCGCGCAGCGCATCAGGGAGACCATCGAGCCGGTGGTGGCCGCCGCCGGGCTGTGGCTGGAGGACGTCGAGCTCGCGCGCGACGGCAGCCGCCAGGTGGTGCGCGTCGTGGTCGACGCGGTCGAGGACGCCGAGGACCAGGTGGACCTCGACGCGGTCGCGGAGGTGTCGCGGACGGTGTCCGCGGCGCTGGACGACCTCGACGGCCTGCCGGAGCGGTACACGCTCGAGGTGTCGAGCCGGGGCGCGACGGCGCCCCTGACCGCCCGCCGGCACTACGTGCGCGCCATCGGCCGACTCGTGACGCTGCAGCGGGTCGACGGCACCGCGCTCGCCGGCCGCCTGGTCGACGTCGAGACCGCGAGCGACGGCGGCGACGCCGTGGTGGTGACGCCCGTGACGCCGGGGGTCAAGGGCCGCCCGGCGAAGGTGGGCGACCCGGTGCGCGTGCTCCTCGCGGAGGTCCGCGAGGGTCGCGTCGAGGTCGAGCTCGTGAAGGACAGCAAGGACGAGGGTGCCGACGGCGTCACCCGTGGCAACGGGCCGAGAGGCCAGGAGGACTGACGTGGACATCGACATGCAGGCGCTGCGGCTCATCGAGCGGGAGCGGGAGATCAGCCTGGACGTGCTCGTCTCGGCCATCGAGCAGGCGCTCCTGTCCGCCTACCACCGCACGCCGGATGCGCGCCCGGACGCCCGGGTCGAGCTGGACCGCCGCTCGGGCCACGTGACCGTGTGGGCGCGCGAGCGCACCGTGGTCCCGGCACCGCAGGTGGACGAGGACGCGGCGGACGGCGAGGACGGCGTGGTGACGGCGGTCCCGCCGACCACGACGGTCACCGGCCCGGAGTTCGACGACACCCCCGACGGCTTCGGCCGCATCGCCACCGCGACGGCCCGCCAGGTCATCGTCCAGCGGCTGCGCGACGCCGAGGACGACCAGGTGCTCGGGCAGTTCCGCGGCAAGGAGGGCGAGGTCCTCGGCGGCGTCATCCAGCAGGGCCGCGACCCCCGGGTCGTGCTCGTGGAGGTCGGCGGCACCGAGGCCGTGCTGCCCGCGCACGAGCAGGTCCCCACGGAGAAGTACGTGCACGGCGAGCGGATCCGCGCGCTGGTGCTCGACGTGTCCCGCGGCGCCAAGGGCCCGCAGATCACGCTGTCGCGCACGCACCCGAACCTCGTGCGCAAGCTCTTCGAGCTCGAGGTCCCGGAGATCGCCGACGGCCACGTCGAGATCACGGCGCTCGCCCGCGAGGCCGGGCACCGCACCAAGATGGCCGTGCGCTCGCGCGTGCAGGGCCTCGGGGCGAAGGGCGCCTGCATCGGTCCGCTCGGCGCCCGCGTGCGCGCGGTGATGGCGGAGCTGCACGGCGAGAAGATCGACATCGTCGACCACTCGGACGACCCGGCGGAGATGGTGGCGCACGCCCTGTCGCCGGCGCGTGTGCTGTCCGTCACGGTCGTGGACCCGGCGGCGCGCGCCGCGCGGGTCGTCGTGCCGGACTACCAGCTGTCGCTCGCGATCGGCAAGGAGGGCCAGAACGCCCGGCTCGCCGCGAAGCTGACGGGGTGGCGCATCGACATCCGCTCGGACGCCCAGGACACGCCCGAGATCGCCGTCGAGGGTGCCCGGACCAGCGGTGACGGCGAGGACGAGGCCGTCGCCGGTCGAGACGAGTGAGCGCGCGCGCTAGACTGCATGCGGCTGGGCCGGACGCCCGGCTCTCCTCGCCGAGCAGGCGCCACCCCCGACCCCCCGCAGCGGACACCGCGGCGGAGGTCGTCGTGGGCCCGGTGCGCACGTGCGTGGGGTGCCGGAACGCCGGCCCGAGGTCGGTCCTGCTGCGCGTGGTCGCGGCGACGACGGACGCGGGTGATCCCGCGGTCGTGGTCGACGTGCGTCGCGCGCTGCCGGGCCGGGGGGCGTGGCTGCACCCCGATCCTCGTTGCCTCGAGCTCGCCGAGCGCCGTCGTGCGTTCCCGCGTGCCCTGCGTCTCGCAGGTCCGCTGGACACGTCCGCGGTGCGGGAGCACCTCGGGGACGACTAGGGGAGACCGATCCCGCCGGGCGCCGCCCGGTGGACACATGTGCACCGTCGAACAGGGAAAGCGGGTCGAAGAGCCGATGGCTGCCCGATGAGCACGCACCAGTGAGTACCCAGCGATGAGTACCCAGCACTAACGACGGTCCGACCCTGTCCGGGCGGACCGAGACAGGGAGAGATGTGGCCAAGGTCCGCGTCTACGAGCTCGCCAAGGAGCTCGGAGTCGACAGCAAGTCGCTCATGACCAAGCTCAACGAGCTCGGTGAGTTCGTCCGCTCGGCGTCCTCGACGATCGAGCCCCCGGTGGTCCGCAAGCTGCGGGACACCTACCCGGCCGGTGGCGGCGCCAAGCCCGCCCCGAAGCCGGCCGCGGCCAAGCCGGCCGCCCCGACCCCGGCTGCGCCGTCGGCTCCCGCCGCCGCCGCGCCG
>NZ_RFFI01000212.1 GCF_003696205.1 Cellulomonas triticagri | reverse complement strand
GCCGAGGCCGCCGCGGGCCGCGCGCCCGGGTCGGTGCGGCTGCTGCTCGCCACGAAGACCCTCGACGCCGGCGCCGTGCGCGCCGCGCTGCTCGCGGACGCGGCCGCCGCGGCGACCACCGCCGGGAGCGCCCACCGGGTGCTCGTCGGGGAGAACCGCGTGCAGGAGCTCGTCGCGAAGGCGCCGGACCTCGCCGACCTCGCGCCCGAGCTGCACGTCATCGGGCCCCTGCAGTCGAACAAGGTGAACGCGGCGCTGCGCTGGGCGCACTGCGTGCAGAGCGTCGACTCCCCCGCGCTGGCGGAGCGGCTGGCGCGCCGGTGCGCGGACACCGACCGGACGCTGGACGTGCTGGTGCAGGTCAACGTGTCCGGCGAGCCCACCAAGCACGGTGCGACCCCGGAGGCCGCGCTGGACGTGGTGCGCGCCGTCGCCGGGTCCGACCGCCTGCGGCTGCGCGGGTTCATGACCGTCGGCGCGAACTCCCCCGACCCGGAGGTGGTGCGCGCGGGGTACGCGCTGCTGCGCGACCTGCGGGACCGGGTCGTCGGGAGCGGCGAGCCGGGGACGGCGGACGCGGTCACGCTCTCCATGGGGATGAGCCGGGACCTGGAGGTCGCGGTGGCCGAGGGGGCGACGGTCGTGCGGGTCGGCACCGCGGTGTTCGGCGGTCGCCCCGCACCCGGCGGCGCTGCCGAGCACCCGGCACCGGTGGTCGCGGCTGCGGCGCGGGGGTCGCGCGCGTGAGCGCCGAGGACCCGTCGCCGCGGGACCGCCGGTTCCCGCGCGGCGTCTACGCGACCGGGTCAGAGCCCGACGGGCGGTTCTCGCTCGCCAACGAGCGCACGTTCCTCGCCTGGGTCCGCACCGCGCTCGCGCTGCTGGCCGGGGGCGTCGCCCTGGAGGCCCTGGACCTGCCGGTGGAACCGCACCTGCGGCTCGCCGCCGCAGTGCTGCTGGTGGTGCTGGGCGTCGCCGCACCGGCGCAGGCGTGGTTCGGCTGGGCGCGCACGGAGCGCGCGCTGCGCGAGCGCCGCCCGCTGCCGGGCCCGGTGCTCAGCGGTCCGCTCGCGATCGGGGTGGCCGTCGCCGGGCTGCTCGTGCTGGTGGGGCTGCTGGTCCGGTGACCGCGACCCCGTCGGCGCCGCACCCCGTGCCCCCGCCGGGCGCGCAGCCGGAGCGCACCGCGCTGGCCTGGCGCCGCACGGCCCTGTCCGTGGCGGTCGGGGCGCTGCTGGCCGCGCGGGTGCTGGAGCCGTGGGCCGGACCCGCGGTGTGGCTGCTGGCGCTGGCGGGTCTGGGCGCCGCCGTGGGCCTCGGGGTGACCGGCGCCCGGCGGGCCCGGCGCTGGGCCGAGGTCGTGGACGACGCCCGCCCGGAGGTCGGTCCGGGGTCCGGGACCCCGACGACGCCGGGCGGTGCCCCGCTCGCGGTCACCGCCGTCGCGGTCGCGCTGCTCGGGGTCGCGGCGCTGCTGGCGGTGCTGCTGCACCCGCCGGTCTGACGCGCGCGCTCAGCGGCCGTAGGCGACGAACGGCCGGTCCGTCGGCACGATCTCCTTGCCGAGCGGCAGCAGCGACACCGGGATCATCTTGAGGTTCGCGATGGCCAGCGGGATGCCGATGATCGTGATCGCCTGCGCCAACGCCGTCGTGAGGTGCCCGAGCACCAGCCACCACCCGGCGACGAGCACCCAGATGACGTTGCCGATGGTCGACCAGGCACCCGCACCGGGGTGGTCGACGATCGTCCGGCCGAACGGCCACAGCGCGTACGACGCCATGCGGAACGAGGCGATGCCGAACGGGATCGTCACGATCAGCACGCAGCAGATGATCCCGGCCAGCACGTAGCCGAGCGCGAGCCACAGCCCGCCGAAGAGCAGCCAGATGAGGTTGAGCAGAGCCTTCACGAGCACCAGCCTCCCAGCCCGGTGAGCGGGCGTGCATCGGGGACCACCCCGAGCCGACCCTGGTTCACGGCACGCGCGCGGTCCACTCCGGGTTGCCGAACTTCTCCGCCACCAGCTGCTCGGCGCGCGCGAGCTCCTCGGGCCGCAGCTCGCCGTCGACGGTGCGGTACCGGGACCGGAAGTGCGCGATGAACGCGTCGATCACGTCCTCGCGGGCCATCCCGGTCTGCGAGCGCACGGGGTCGACCCGCTTGTTCGCCGAGGCGGTGCCCTTGTCGGAGAGCTTCTCGCGGCCGATGCGCAGCACCTCGAGCATCTTGTCGGCGTCGATGTCGTACGCCATCGTCATGTGGTGCAGGACGGCTCCGCCCGCGAGGCGCTTCTGCGCGGAGCCCGCGATCTTGCCCGCCGGGGACGCGACGTCGTTCAGCCCGGAGAACGAGGCCGTCACGCCGACGTCCGCGAGCGCACCGATCACCCAGTCGTCGAGGAACCGGTACGACTGCTCGAACGACAGCCCGTCCACCAGGGACGCGGGGACGACCAGCGAGAACGTGATGCAGTTCCCGGCCTCCATGAACATGGCGCCGCCGCCGGAGATCCGGCGCACCACGGTCACGTCGTGCTTCGCGACGCCCTCGGGGTCGACCTCGTTGCGCAGCGACTGGAACGAGCCGATGAACACGGCCCGCTCGGTCCACTCCCAGAACCGCAGGGTCGGCCCGCGGCGCCCGGCCGCGAGCTCCTCGGTGAGCACCTGGTCCAGCGCGCCGAGCACGGCGGGCGGCAGCGGACCGGGGTGGATCACCTCGAAGGTGTGGTCCTGCCAGCTGGTCGCGTGCCCGAGGGCGCGCCGGACGGCGATGGCCACCGACTCCGCGGAGAAGCCCACCATGTGCACCGGGGTGTCCAGGGTGCCGTCCGCCTCCGCCCGGGCGAGCGCGGACTCGACCGCCGCCGTGAGGTCGGGGACGCGCGCGCCCTCGGGCTGGCCGCGCAGCGCCGCGTCGATCACCCCCAGCGCCTCGTCGGGCTCGAGGAAGAAGTCGCCGCTCACGCTCACCCGGGTGAGCGCACCGCCTGCCACCTCTACGTCGGCTGCCACGAGCTTGCCACCGGGGACCTTGTACTCGCCACGCACGTCCCCGATCCTAGGCCCCTCACCGCCGCCCGCGGGGCAGGTCCCGCGCCCGGTCGGCACCGGACGGGGGCCGTGCGGCGCCGGTGCCGGAGCCCCGCGTGCCCCGCCCCGGGCGAGCGGCGCCGCCCGGGAACGTGCCCCCGGGCGCGCCG
>NZ_RFFI01000211.1 GCF_003696205.1 Cellulomonas triticagri | reverse complement strand
GCCGTCGCAGGGCCGCCACCGCCCGCGCGAGCTCCCGGTCCCCCGCCGCCCGCGCCTCCCGGGCCGACGCCGCGCGCGCCGCGACGAACTGCTCCGCCGGGCCCCCGTACAGCTCGGCGGCCACGGCGAGGAGCGGGTCGGCGGTCACGACGTCAGGCCGCGGACAGCCGGGCGAGCAGCTCGTCGAGCAGCGCCGCCTCGCCCGGGGTGACGGGCGCGTCGGCCTCGGCCAGCGCGGCGCGCAGGCCGACGGCCCGGGCGGACAGGTCCCTCATGTCGCGGGTGGCCGTCGTCGCGCCGTCCGGGTCCGGGGTGGTGACCGCGGCGAGCACCGCCTCCCGCACCCGCTCCGACAGGCCGACGTCGCCGTCCGGCTGCCGCATCCGCTCCAGCGCCACCCCGAGCCCCGCCGCGTGCACCGCGTCGGCCGCCTCGGCGACGGTCGTGCGCAGCCGACCCGCCGCCGCCACCCGCTGCACGAGCCCGTGCAGGATCGCCAGCGACCGCGCCACCGCACCCGCCGTGCCGCCGGACCTGTCCGGGCCGTACATCAGCACGTACGCCGCCGGGTTCTCGCGGGCGAACTCCTGGTGCAGGTCCCAGCCCGCGCGCAGGTCGTCCACCGGGTCCCCGCTCGGCTCCTGCGCCTGCTTGCGCGCCAGGTAGCGCGCGAACCCGTCGTCCGCGACCGCCGCGAGCAGCCCCGCCATGTCCCCGAACCGGCGGTAGATCGCCGGGGGCTGCACGCCCGCCGCCGCGCTCACCGAGCGCGTCGTCACCGCCTCGCGGCCCTCGCGGGCCAGGAGGTCGGCCGCCGCCGCGACGATGCGGGCGGCGACGTCCTGCTGCTCGGTCATGGACCGACGATACCCGGCGGGTGCTACCGGTGATCATCTGCCGGTGTCGGTGGGGGCGCCTACGCTCGCGGCAGCGTCGTCCTGCACCGCACCGACTCGCCGCCGCCGGGAGGCGCCATGTCCGCACCGCAGGGCCCCTCCGGCCCGACCAGCCCGCTCGCGCCGCCGGGGCCCACCGACGTGGACGAGCGGTTCGACCGCCCCCTCGCCGGGAGCGGCTGGACCGCCGCCTACCTGCCCGCGTGGAGCTCGCGCGCCGCCGCCGCGGCGACCTACCGCACCGGCCCCGACGGCCTGCACCTCACGGTCCCGCCGGAGCACCCCGTGTGGTGCCCCGACCTGCACGAGCCGCCGCTGCGGGTCTCCGCCGTGCAGAGCGGGTCCTGGTCCGGACCGGTCGGCAGCACGCAGGGGCAGCAGCCGTTCCGGCCCGGGCTGCGCGTCCAGGAGGAGCAGCCGCCGACCTGGGCGTGGACGCCCCTGTTCGGCCACCTGGAGGTCACCTGCCGGGCGACCGTGGGGCCGGGGTCGATGTTCTCCGCGTGGCTCGTCGGCGTCGAGGACGTCCCCGAGCGCAGCGGCGAGATCTGCCTGGTCGAGGTGTTCGGCGACACGACCCGCCCCGGGACCGGCGGGCACAGCGGGCACAGCGGGCACAGCGAGCACATCGGTCCGACCGTCGCGCTCGGGCAGGGCGTGCACCCGTTCCGCGACCCGGCGCTGCGCGAGGACTTCGCCGCGCCGCACACCGCCCTCGACCTCGCGCGCCCGCACACCTACGCCGCCGACTGGGGACCCGACGGCGTCACGTTCACGGTCGACGGCGCGGTCACCCGGCACGTCCCCCGCGCGCCCGACTACCCCGTGCAGCTCATCCTCGGCGTGTTCGACTTCCCCGACCTCCCGCACACCGCCGCCAGCCCGGCCGTGCCCGAGCTCGTCGTCCACCGCGTGCGGGGAACGGCGCCCGCACCGGACGGCGGAGACGGCTAGCATCTCGCCCTTGTGAGCCGCATCGTCGAGACCCTCGTCCCCCGGCGGCTCGGCATCCCCTTCCGGTGGCTGCTCGCCTCCTCGTGGACCAGCAACCTCGGCGACGGGATCGCGCTCGCCGCCGGTCCCCTGCTCGTCGCCTCGCTCACCGACGACGCCCGCCTGGTCGCGCTCGCCGCCACCGTGCAGTGGCTGCCGCCGCTGCTGTTCGGGCTGCTCGCCGGGGCACTCGCCGACCGGTGGGACCGCCGCCGGATCGTGCTCGTCGTCAACGCCGTCCGGGTCGTGGTGCTCGCCGCCCTCACCACCACCATCGCCACCGGGCACGCCAGCATCGGCCTCGTCCTCGCGCTGCTGTTCGCCCTCGGCACCGCCGAGATCTTCGCGGACAACGCCGCGCAGACCTTCCTGCCGATGCTCGTCGCCCGTGACGACCTCGCCGTCGCGAACTCCCGGCTCCAGACGGGGTTCATCACGGTCAACCAGCTCGCCGGGCCGCCGCTCGGCGCCGCGCTGTTCGCCGCGGGCACGCTGTGGCCGTTCGCCACGCAGGCCGTCGTCGTCGCCGCGGCGGCCGTGCTGGTCTCCCGGATCGTGCTGCCCGCGCACCCCCGCGACCCCGCCACCCGCAGCCACCTCGGCCGGGACATCGCCGAGGGGTTCCGGTGGGCCTGGCGGCACGCCGCCGTCCGCACCCTCGTGCTCACGATCTTCAGCTTCAACATCACGTTCGGCGCCGCGTGGTCCGTCCTCGTGCTCTACGCGACGCAGCGCCTCGGCATGGGCGAGATCGGCTACGGGCTGCTCACCACCGTCTCCGCCCTCGGCGGCCTCGTCGGTGCGGCGACCTACGGCCGGCTGACGCGGCACGTCTCGCTCGGCAACCTCATGCGCATCGGGCTGATCCTCGAGACCCTCACCCACCTCGGGCTCGCCCTCACCCGGCAGCCCTGGGTCGCGCTGGTGATCTTCTTCGTCTTCGGCGCGCACGCGTTCGTCTGGGGCACCACCTCCGTGACCATCCGGCAGCGCGCCGTCCCCGGAGCGCTGCAGGGCCGCGTCGGGGCCGTCAACACCGTCGGGGTGTTCGGCGGGCTCGTCCTCGGCTCCGGCCTCGGCGGGGTCCTCGCCGAGCGCTGGGGCGTCACCGCCCCGTTCTGGTTCGCCGCGGTCGGCTCGGCGGTCTTCGTCGTCGCGATCTGGCGCCAGCTCCGCCACGTCGCGCACGCGGACGAGGCGGCCGCGCCGCTCGCGGCGGAGGCGGCGGACGGGGTGCGGGAGGACTGACGCGGTCGGTCCGGCCCCACCCCGCGGACCTCGTGCAACGAGGGGCCGGCCGTGCCAGGCTCGGCGCATGCCCGCGCGCCGCGACCAGCCCCCGGCCCCCACCCGGGCCGAGCGAGCCGCCG
>NZ_RFFI01000210.1 GCF_003696205.1 Cellulomonas triticagri | reverse complement strand
GCGCGCCGCGGGATCCAGGCGAGCCGGGCGCCGGTGCGCTCCGCCAGCCGCAGCGCAGCGGACAGGGCGCCGGGCACGGTGGCCAGCCGCTCGCCGACCAGCACGAGCGCGCCCTCGGCCGCGAGCGCCGTCCCGGCGTCGGTCAGGGCCGCGTCGGCGGACCGGGCGCCGATGGCGTCCAGGACCTCGGGCTCGGTGCCCGGTGCGGCCCGCAGCAGCGTGCCGTCCAGGCGCTCGACTCCGCGGCTCGCGTACGGCGCCACGGACAGCACCCGGGTGCGGCCCGCGACGACGCCCTTGCGGAGCCGCAGGAACACGACCCCGGCCTCCTCCTCGGCCTCCAGGCCGACGAGCAGGACCGCCGGGGCGGCCTCGAGGTCGGAGAACGTCACGCCGAGCCCGGTGCCCGCGACCGCGTGGCCGAGGAACGCGAGCTCCTCGTCCGAGTGCGGCCGGGCGCGCAGGTCGACGTCGTTGGTGCCGAGCACCACGCGGGCGAACTTGCCGTACGCGTAGGCGTCCTCGACGGTCAGGCGGCCGCCGGGCAGCACGCCCACGCCGCCGGCGTCGCGCGCCTGCGCCAGGCCGTGCGCCGCGACCTCCAGGGCCTCGACCCAGGAGGCGGGGTGCAGCTCGCCGCGGGTGCCGTCCTCGGCGACGTCGCGGACCAGCGGGGTGGTGATCCGGTCGGACGCGGCCTGCCAGGTGAAGGCGAACCGGTCCTTGTCGGTGATCCACTCCTCGTTGACCTCGGCGTCCTCGCCGGCCAGGCGGCGCAGCACGACGCCGCGGCGGTGGTCGACGCGGATCGCGGCACCCGACGAGTCGTGCTCCGCGACGCCCGGGGTCGACACCAGGTCGAACGGGCGGGCGCGGAACCGGTAGGCCGCGCCGGTCAGCGCGCCGACCGGGCAGATCTGCACGGTGTTGCCGGAGAAGTACGAGGCGAAGGGGCTGCCGGACTCGTCGTCCTCGGCGTGGCCGACGGGGATGTCGGCGCCGAGGAAGACGGAGCCGTCCGCGGGGATCGTCCCCGACGCGGCGTCCCCGCCGTCGAGATCCGCCCCGTCGAAGCCCAGCACGTCCGCGTCGAACCGCCCGATCTGCTGCATCGCCCCGCGCTTCTGCAGGTCGATGAACGGGTCGCCCGCGATCTCCCGCGAGAACCGGGTGCAGCGCTGGCACAGGATGCAGCGCTCCCGGTCGAGCAGGATCTCCGTCGACACCGCCAGCGGCTTCGGGAAGGTCCGCTTCACGTCCACGAACCGGGTCGCGCCCCGGCCGTTGGACATCGCCTGGTTCTGCAGGGGGCACTCGCCGCCCTTGTCGCACACCGGGCAGTCGAGCGGGTGGTTGATGAGCAGCAGCTCCATCACGCCGTGCTGCGCCTTGTCCGCCTCGGCGGAGGTGCGCTGCGTGCGGACGTCCATGCCAGGCGTCGCCGTCAGCGTGCAGGAGGCCTGCGGCTTGGGCATCTTCGCGACCTTGCCGTCGCGGCCCGGGGCCCAGACCTCGACCATGCACTGGCGGCAGGCGCCCGCGGGGGCGAGCAGCGGGTGGTCGCAGAACCGCGGGATCTGGATGCCGAGCTGCTCGGCGGCACGGATCACCAGGGTGCCCTTCGGCACGGTGGTCTCGATGCCGTCGATGGTGAACGTGACGCCGTCCGGCTTCGGCTCCGGGGGCGGCGTCGCGCCCGACGAGGCGGGCTTCGGTGCGGTGACGGTCATGCGTGGGCTCCCGCGAGCTGGCCCGCGCCGGAGCGGCGGGGCGTGTAGGGGAAGAGGGCCGACTTCTCCGGCGGGAACAGCACGTCCGCGGCGGTGTGCGTGCCCGCCTCGAACTCCTCCCGGAAGTACTGGATGGCCGAGGTGATCGGGCTGGTGGCGCCGTCGCCGAGGGCGCAGAACGCCTTGCCGAGGATGTTGTCGCACAGGTCGAGCAGCAGGTCGATGTCGCCCGACGTGCCCTGCCCGGCCTCCAGGCGCCCGAGCACCTGCGCCAGCCAGAACGTGCCCTCGCGGCAGGGCGTGCACTTGCCGCAGGACTCGTGCTTGTAGAACTGCGTCCACCGGGACACGGCCTTGACCACCGACACGGTGTCGTCGAAGACCTGCAGCGCGCGCGTGCCGAGCATCGAGCCCGCGGCGCCGACCTCCTCGTACGTGAGGGGGACGTCGAGGTGCTGCGCGGTGAAGATCGGCGTGGACGAACCGCCCGGGGTCCAGAACTTCAGCTCGTGGCCCTCGCGGACGCCGCCCGCCATCTCCAGCAGCTCGCGCATGGTGATGCCGAGCGGGGCCTCGTACTGCCCGGGCCGGGCGACGTGCCCGGAGAGGCTGAACAGGCCGTGGCCCGGCGAGCGGTCGGTGCCCATGGTGCGGAACCAGTCGACGCCGTCGGTGAGGATCCGCGGCACGGACGCCACGGACTCGACGTTGTTGACCACGGTCGGGCGGGCGTACAGGCCCGCGACCGCCGGGAACGGCGGCTTCAGGCGCGGCTGGCCGCGGCGCCCCTCGAGCGAGTCGAGCAGCGCGGTCTCCTCGCCGCAGATGTACGCGCCCGCCCCGGCGTGCACGGTGACCTCCAGGTCGAACCCGCTGCCGTGGATGTCCTTGCCCAGGTGCCCGGCGGCGTACGCCTCCTCGACCGCGCGCAGCAGGCGGCGGTAGACGTGCACGACCTCGCCGCGCAGGTAGATGAACGCGTGGTGGCAGCCGATCGCGTACGACGTGATCGCCACGCCCTCGATCAGCACCTGCGGGTCCGCCATCATCAGCGGGATGTCCTTGCAGGTGCCCGGCTCGGACTCGTCCGCGTTGACCACGAGGTAGCGCGGGCCGCCGTCCGGCGCGGGCAGGAAGCCCCACTTCATGCCGGTGGGGAACCCGGCGCCGCCACGACCCCGCAGCCCGGAGTCCTTGACGGCGGTGACCACGTCGCCCGGATCCATCGTCAGGGCCTTGCGCAGGCCGGCCCAGCCGCCGTGCGCCTCGTAGGTCGCCAGGGTCCACGGCCGGTCCGCGTCCCAGCGCTCGCTGAGGACGGGGGTCAGCGCCGTGGGGGTCGCCGGTGTCGTCTGCTCGGCCATCACGACTCCTTCGTCTCGGTGCCGGTCGTGCCCGGGCCGGACTCGGCGTCGCCCTCGGCGGGCTCGGCGGTGTCCTCGGCGCGGTGCTCGGCCCGCTCCTGCTCGGCGGTCCGCTCGGGGGCACCGGCCGCGGGGCGGTCGACGCTCGACTGCTCGCCACCCGGCGCGGGCGCGGACGCCGCCGCGGGGGCCGTGGGCTCGGGTGCGGC
>NZ_RFFI01000021.1 GCF_003696205.1 Cellulomonas triticagri | reverse complement strand
CGCCGCCGCGACCCCGGCGCCCGGCCGCCGAGCCGGCGGACGCCTCGGCGCAGCGTGGGGCTGGGCGTGGCGTGGGTGCTGCTGTGCGGGGCGGCCGCGGTCAGCCCCAGCGTGTTCGGCGTGCTCGTCGCCGTGATCGCGGTCGTCGTGGGCGCGCGGGCGGCCCTGGCCGCGATGGGCTGGTGGTGGTCCGGCACCGGTCGGCAGCGCGTGGGTGCCGCGGGCCGTCGTCCCGGGTGGGTGTGGTGGTGGGCGGACCGCCGCACGAGGCACGAGCGTCGGCGCACGGGCGCGACGGCGGCGCTCGTCGCGACGACCGCGACGGTCTTCCTGTACGGGGGTGCGGTCGGACGCGACGAGGCGGCGACGGCGGCTCTGCGCGACATGCTCGGTTCTGCCGCGGTGCTCGAGGTCGACGGGCCGGACGGAGCCGCCCGGCTCGCCGCGGCCCGCACCCCCGACGGCGCAGGTGCGGCGCTGGTGGTGACCGACCACGACATCGCGCTCCCGCAGTCCGGTTCCTGCGCGGCGGGCTCCGTCTCGGGTGCAGGTCGCCGGGTGGTGGCCGGGGACGTGGCGTCCGTGTTCGCCGGGCGCGTCGTCGCGGGCCGACTGCCCCGGGGCGCCGAGACGGGCGTCGTCGTGACCGCGACGATGGCGACCGGCGACGGCCTGGCGCCGGGGGACAGCGTCTGCGTCGCAGAGGGCGACGGGTGGAGGACGGCCCCGGTCGTCGCGGTCGTCGCCGCGCCCGGTGGGTTGGGCGAGTCGTTCGTCGTGGGTCTGCCCGGTCCGCCAGCCGGGCTCTCCGGCGACGCGACCGCCCTGGCTGTCGCGCGGGATCCGGTCGCCTCCGAGCTCGCGGCCGCGGTCCCGCAGGCGCGCCTGACCGACGGCGGCCGGTGGGTCGACTCACTGCCGTCCGGGAAGGCCTTCTCCGTCAGCGGCGGCAGCGGGGCCGACGAGATGGTGCTGTTCCTGCTCGCCCCCGTCGTCATGGCGGTCACCGCCGCAGGGGCTGCTGCGGCCACCCGGGAGCTGGAACGCCGGGGCACCGCCCGGACGCTGCTGCGCCTCGGCGCTCGTCCTCGGCAGCACGCCCTCACGGCAGCGGCGGCGCAGCTCATCGAGGTCGTCCCGCTCCTGGTCCTCGGTGCCGTCGTCGGCATGACGAGTGCGGCGGTGGGCAACACGGGCCTCTTGCGGGAGATGGGCGGACGACCGCAGGTGGCCGTCCCGGTCGACCAGCTGGCCGCGGTCGGGGCGGGTATGGGTGCCTCCGTCCTCGTCGCCGGGGCTGTCGCCCTCGGCGTGGCCCGACGTCGCGCCCGAGGAGGAGGTGCGTGACCGCCCCCTCGCCGCGGCGCACGTCCGTGAGCTGTGGGGGACTCGGCAGGCCGCCGGGGCCGGCTCGCCGTCGCCGCGGCGCTCGCGGCAGCGGGTGGCGGCGCCGCACTGGCGCAGCCGCTCGTGGTGAACAGGCTCGCCGGCACATGCACGACGATCGTCATCGCCCACCGGTTGTCCACGGTCGTGGACGCGAACCAGATCGTCGTGCTGGACGAGGGGCGGGTCGTCGCGACCGGCAGGCACGACGAGCTGCTGGCCTCGTCCGAGCACGACCGGTCGCTGGCGGCGAGGCAGGTCCTCGCCTCGTGACCGTCCGGGTGCCTGGTCGTCAGGCGGGCACCCGGCGGCGTGGTGAGCGCCCGGTGCTCAGCGCCCGGCGTCGATGCGGTCCAGCCGCCGGTCCACGACCACGCCGGTGAGCAGCAGCCCCGCCGCGACGGCGACGAGCGGCAGCAGCACCGTCAGGTGCCACCCCACGAACGCCAGTGCCGCGAGCGTGACGAGCACGGCCAGCGCGGTGCCGGGCGAGGTGAGCGGGGCGAGCACGAGGAACCGCCACGTGCGCCCGAACGGCTCGTCGTACCGGCGCAGCACCGGCACGAACCACGCGCCGAGGACGAGCACCCCGCCGCCGAGGACGAGCAGCCCGGCGGCCGCGACGGCGGCGAGGTCGGTCGACCCCGTGCCCGCCGCGAGCACGGGCAGGGCGAGGGCGTCCGCGGCGAGCAGCACCGCGGCGACCAGCAGCGGCCAGCCGATCCGGTTGGCCCGGCGGCGCTCGGCCCGGTAGGTCGCCCAGAACGCGCGCCGCACCGACTCGGGCGGGTCGCCTGCGGCGACGGCCGCGAGCACGGTGCCCCCGGCGACGAGCGCGGGCAGGGCGCCGAGCAGCACGGCGCCGCGCAGGGTGCCGAGCAGGACGAGGAGGTTCACCTCGACCAGGCGGACGGCGGCGCGCAGCCAGCGCATCACCGCCCCGGCCCAGCCGCCGACGTCCTCGCCGCCCTCGTGCACCGGCACCCGGGTCGGGCGCACGGACGGTGCCGTCGTCGTCATCGCGCACCTCCCACCGGGGCGGGGACGCCGGTCGGTGCGACCTGCGTCCCGACGCTGACCATCCCGGTCCCGGTGTCGAGCGCCGCGAACGACAGCGCGGCGCGGTGCCGCACCGCGTCCCAGGACGGGAACACGACGACCTCGACCGGCGCCCCGCCCCCGGGCCGGTTCCACGTGAACCGTCCGGCCCCGTGCGCGACCAGCCCGGCGAGGTCGGCGGCGACGACCGCGCGCGGGACCGCGTCGGTGAGCACGTCGCCGCGCGCGAAGGTGACGACCTCCCAGGTCCCGGCGAGCCCGGCGGGCGACGCGGGCCAGGTGGCGTCGTCGTCCTGCTCGACCGCCCCGGCCCACGGCTGCGGCGAGACCAGCGGCCAGCCGTCGGCGGTCCACACGATCCGCCGGACCTGCACCTCGTGCTGGTGCGGGTCGGCGGCATCCCGGACGTGGTGCACAAGGAGGTGGCGCTCGCGGCCGTCGCGCAGGGGTTCGGTGAGCACCGACGCGTGGCCGGGGGCGAGCCGCCCGGGTCCGCCGGCGAACCGGTGCCCGGCGAGCACCGCGGACCCGACGGGGTCGGCGGCGACGTCGGTGGCGGAGCGGCCGAGCAGGTCCCGGTAGGGCCCGACGGGCTGCGGGCCCGCGACGACGCGCAGGTGGTAGGTGTCGAACAGCGAGTCGAACGAGCTGAGCAGCACCCACCCGCCGCCGGGTCGGCGCAGGACGAACGCGCCCTCGACGGCCGCCTCGACCTCGTGCGGGCGCCGGGCCAGCAGCAGCCCGGGCCCGGGGCGCGGGCGGCCGCCGGAGCCGATGACGAACCCGGTGCCGGGGTCGAGCTCGAGGGCGTGGATGCCACCGAAGAACGACCCGTAGACCAGCCAGTGCCGCCCGGCGTCGTCCACCACGGCGTTCGCGTCGATGGCGTTGGGGCCGTCGGCCTCGTGCCGGCTGGTGACGACCAGGCCGCGGTCCTGCCACGGCCCGGCGGGGTGCGGGGCGGTGGCGAGGCCGATCGCCGAGGTCCGGGACCCGAAGCTCGACGCGGAGTAGTACATCCGCCACCGCTCGTCCGCCGGGACGTCGACGTCGTCCGGGACGCGCACGACGTCGGGGGCCCACAGGCCCTCGGCGCCCGCCCATGCGGCGGCGTCGGCGGGGACGCCGTCGAGCGCCCAGCCGTGGAACTCCCACGTCACGAGGTCGGCGGAGCGGCGCACCTGCACCCCGGCGCGGGGGAGCGGGCCGTCGCCGTAGGCGTCGGTGGAGAACAGCCAGTACGTGCCCTCGTCGTCGCGGACGGCGGTGGGGTCGTGCGCGTGCCGCGCACCCCAGGCCCCGGTGTCGACGGGCAGGCGGGAGGCGGCGGGTTCGGTGGTGGTCATCCCTTGGCCCCCGTCAGCGCGACGGACTCGATGATCTGCCGCTGGAAGATGAGGAACACGACGAGGATCGGCAGCAGCGCGACGAACGACGCGGCCATGATCAGCGGGTAGTCCCGCTGCGTGGCGTACTCGACGTTGAGGTTCGCGATGACGACCTGGAGGGTCTGCTTCGACTCGGTGTTCAGGTACAGGATCGGCGCGAGGTAGTCGTTCCAGATCGTCATGAACCAGAGGATGAACTGCGCGGCGATGGCGGGCCGGATCAGCGGGAACACCATCCGCCCGAAGATCTGCAGGTAGGACGCGCCGTCGATCTTCGCGGCCTCGATCATCGAGTCCGGCACGGACGACAGGTACTGCCGCAGGAAGAAGATCATGATGATGTTGCCGAACAGCAGCGGGATGATCAGCGGCAGCAGGGTGTCGACCCAGCCGATCTTCGAGAACATCACGAACTGCGGGATCATCAGCGTCGGGTAGGGGATCATCAGGCCCGACAGCAGCGCGATGAAGATGGCGTTCTTCATCGGCAGGCGCATCTTCGCCAGGGCGAACGCGGCGAGCGAGGACGTGACCGACCCGACGATGGTCACGGTGCCCGCGACGATGATCGAGTTCTTGAAGCCCGACAGGATCGGGGCCTCGGTCCACATGCGGGAGAACGTCTCCCACTGCGGCGGGTCCGGGATCCAGACCGGCGGCAGCGCGAACACGTCGGCCTTGGTCTTCAGGGCGGTGGTGATCATCCACAGCAGCGGGGCGATCATGACGATCGCGCCGAGGGCGAGGACGACGAACAGGACGGTGTTGACCACCCGGTTCTGGGAGGTGGCGCTCATCGGCGTCTTGCGGCTCATGGTTCTCCTGCCCCCTCAGTCGATGCTGAACGAGTTGCGCCGGTTGAGGCGGAACTGGATGAGGGTGACGACGAAGACGATCAGGCCGAGCACCACGGACATCGCGGTGGCGTAGCCCATCTGCTGGTACCGGAACGCCTGCCGGACGATGTAGTAGACGATCGACGCGGAGCTGAACTCGGGTCCGCCGGTCGGCGTCATGATGTTGATCTCGGTGAAGATCTGGGACCCCGCGATGACGTTCGTGACGACGAGGAAGAACGTCACGGGCCGCACCATCGGCAGCGTGATGGACCGGAACCGGTGGTACGCGTTGGCGCCGTCGAGCGACGCGGCCTCGTACAGCGACCGGGGCACGGACTGGATGGCCGCCAGGTACAGCAGCATCGAGTACCCGAGGCCCTTCCAGACGGCCATGATGATGATCGCGGGCTTCACGGTGGCGGTGTTCTGCAGCCAGTTGGGGCCGTCGACGCCGAACCAGTCGAGCACCTGGTTCACGAGGCCGAAGTCGCCGTTGTACGCGAACTGCCAGACGATCGCGATGGCGGCGAGCGAGGAGATCACCGGCACGTAGTAGATGGTGCGGAACGCGGTCTGGCCGGGGATCTTCCGGTTGAGCGCGATGGCGAGCAGCAGCGCGAGCACCAGGCCGATGGGGATGCCGATCATGTAGAACGCGGTGTTCCACAGCGTCTGGCGGAAGTACGGGTCGCCGAGCAGCCGGGTGTAGTTCTCGAGGCCGATGAACTGCGGCGCGGTGAGGCCGTTCCACCGGGTCAGCGACGCGTAGAGCGCGTAGCCGAGCGGGTAGAGCGTGAAGACCAGGAACCCGAGCACGGGCGCGGCGATGAACGCGGCGGCCCAGCGGTGCTCGGTGCGGTGCAGGCGCCGCATGGCCTGCTTGGCGCGGTGCGCGTCGGTGGGGCCGGCGCCGCCGGGGGGCGGGACGTCGGCGGCGGCCGCCGGGACGGCGGTCGGTGCGGTGGTCGAGGCGGTGTGGGACATGCCGGTGCTCCTTCGCGGGTGCTCCCCGCCTCGCGCCGGGCCGCCGGAGGAGCGGCGACCCGGCGCGGCGGGGTGGGGGAGGTGGGGTCAGGCCCCGCCGCCCGCCATCTCGGCGTTGGTGTTGGACTCGTCCAGGAGCGCCTGCATCTTGGGCTGCACCTCGGCGAGGTAGTCGGCGGCGGTCTGCTTGCCGTCGAGCACCGGCTGGATGTTCACCCAGAGCTCGTCGTACCACTGGGCGCCGTAGGTGAAGGAGGCGGGCATCGCGCGGCCGTAGTCCTCGACGATGTCCAGGAACTCCTGCCGGTTCGCGGGCTTCGCGTCGGCGGCGGTGGCCCACTCGGTGGCGACGTCCTTGAGGTTGGGGATCTGGATGTTCGCGTCGACGAGCGTCTGCTGGGCCTCGGGGTCGGCGCTCAGGTACGTCGCGAGCTGCACGGCGGCGTCGGGGTTGCCGGAGGTGGCGGAGACGCCGATGCCGAGCGAGCCGACCCAGGTCGCGGACTCGCCGGTGGAGCCGGCGGGCCAGGGGATGAGGTCGTACTCGAAGTCCAGGTCGTTGTAGACGCTGACGTCCCACGGGCCGACGGGGAAGAAGCCGATCTCGCCGGCCATCCACCGCTGGTAGGTGTCGAGGGTCGCGGCCTCGGAGGCGTTCGGGGTGACGCCGTCGACGTTGGTGAGGTCGGCGAAGTACTGCAGCGCCTCGGCGAACTCGGGGGTGTCGACGGTGACCTCGGTGCGGTCCTCGTTGACGAAGTCGCCGCCGTTGCTCCAGACCATCGACTGCAGGTTCCACTGCACGTTGAGGCCGGTGCCCCACTGGTCGAGGGCGCCGTCGCCGTCGGTGTCCTGGGTGAGCTGCTTGGTGATGTCGCGGAACTCGTCGAAGCTCAGCGGCACGTCGGGGTCGGGCAGCGCGATGCCGTTGGCCTCGAGCATCGTCTTGTTGTAGCCGAACGCGAATGGGCCGACGTCCTTGGGCAGGCCGTAGAGGCGGCCCTCGGAGGTGCCCTGGAGGGTGCCGTCGAACCGGTAGGAGTCGACGCCGTACTCCCAGATGTTGTCGAGGTCGACGCCCGCCTCCTCGACCTGGTCGGTGATGTCGAGCAGCACGCCGGAGGCCACGTAGGACTGCAGGTTGGCCTGCTCGATGTAGAACACGTCGGGGACCTTGTTGCCCGACACGGCCGCCTGGAGCTTGGTGGCGTACTGGTCGGCGTCGGTGACGGTCATCTCGACCTTCACGCCGGTGTCCTCGGTGAACTTGTCGATCGCGGCCTGGTACGCGGCCTTCTCGTCCGCGCCGCCGCGGAACATGAACGTCAGGGTGTCGCTGTCGCCGCCGCTCTCGCCGCCGCCGGAGCCGCACGCCGTCAGGGCGAGCGCGCCGGCGAGCGCGAGGGCTGCCAGCCGGGGAAGTCTCGTGGTCATTGCGCCATTGCCTCCACATCGGGGACCGGAGGTCGGGAGGCGCGCGCGGGGCCGCCGTCGCTGGCGGTCCGGGAGGTGCGGTCGACTCTGACCTCGTGGTTCTACATCGTTGATCTACAACGTTGGAGAGAGAGTGGCACGGGTCACGTCGTGCGGTCAAGTAACGGTGTGGTTACGGTCCGGGCGGCGGGTCGGGGGAGGGGGTTGACGCGTCCGGGGCGCGCCGGGCAGGGTGGCGTCTACAACGATGTAGACCCGCGATCAGCGAAGGAGCTGAGCGATGCCGCGCCGCGCCGCGACACCACCGATGGGCTGGAACAGCTGGGACTCGTTCGGCACCACGGTCACCGAGGACGAGGTCCTCGCCAACGCCCGCGTCCTGCACGACCACCTGCTGCCGCACGGCTGGGACCACGTCGTCGTGGACATCGCCTGGTACGACCCGACGGCCCGGTCGCACGGCTACAACGCCGACGCCCCGGTCGTCCTCGACGGGTACGGGCGCCAGCTGCCCGCCCCCAACCGGTTCCCGTCCGCGGCCGACGGCGCCGGGTTCCGGCCGCTCGCCGACGCCGTGCACGCGCTCGGGCTGCGGTTCGGGGTGCACGTCATGCGCGGGATCCCGCGCGCCGCCGTGCACGCCGACCTGCCCGTCCACGGCACCACCTGGACCGCCCGCGACGCCGCCGACACGGCGTCCACCTGCGCGTGGAACCCCGACAACTACGGGCTCGACCACGACCACCCCGCCGCCCAGGCCTACCTGGACGCCCAGGTCGCGCAGCTCGCCGGCTGGGGCGTCGACCTGGTCAAGGTCGACGACATGATCGCCCCGTACCACCACCGCGCGGTCGAGGGCTGGGCCCTCGCCATCGAGCGCAGCGGCCGCGACATCACGCTGTCCCTGTCGCCCGGCACCGCCCTCGCGACCACGCACCTGCCACACCTGCGCGAGCACGCCCAGATGTGGCGGGTCAGCGACGACCTCTGGGACCGCTGGGAGGACGTGCACGCGCAGTTCGCCCGGATGGCCCGGTGGGCACCGCACCAGCGACCCGGTGGCTGGGCGGACGCCGACATGCTGCCGCTGGGTCGCATCGGCATCCGCGCGGAGCGCGGCGAACCCCGGCACAGCCGCCTCACGCCGGACGAGCAGCGGACCCTGCTGACCCTGTGGGTGATGGCCCGCTCGCCCCTCATGGTCGGCGGCGACCTGCCCACCAGCACCCCCGAGACGATCGACCTGCTCGCCACGCCCGCGGTCGGGCACGTGCTGCGCACCCTGACCGCCAGCGGCGAGGCCCTGCGCGAGCCCCTGCCCGACGGACCGGGCGGGCACGACCAGCACGGTGACGTCGTCGTCTGGACCGGCGAGGCGCCCGACGCCCGGTACGCCGCCGTGTTCAGCACCGCCGACGCGCCCCGGCAGGTGCGCGTGCCCGTGTCGTCGCTCGTCCCCGACGCCGTCGTGGCGCGGGACGTCCGGGACCTGTGGGACCACGACGCGCCCGTGCCCCGCGACGGCGCCGACCTGGTGCTCGACGTCCCCGCCCACGGCGTGCGCTGGCTCGCCCTGCCCACCACCTGACCCACCCCGCACTCGATGAGGAGTCCCATGACCACCGTCACCCTGACCATCGACCCGGCCTTCCGGGTCGGACCCGTCCGGCGCCGCACCTTCGGGGCGTTCGTGGAGCACCTGGGCCGGTGCGTCTACACCGGCATCCACGACCCGGAGCACCCGAGCGCCGACGCCGACGGGTTCCGCGGCGACGTGATCGCCCTGACCAAGGAGCTCGGCGTGTCCACCGTCCGCTACCCGGGCGGCAACTTCGTGTCCGGCTACCGGTGGGAGGACGGCATCGGCCCGCGCGACCAGCGGCCCCGCCGCCTCGACCTCGCGTGGCACTCCACCGACCCGAACCTGGTGGGTGTCGACGAGTTCCTGCGCTGGTCGCAGGCGTCGGGCACCGAGCCGATGATGGCCGTCAACCTCGGCACCCGCGGCGTGCAGGAGGCCCTGGACCTGCTGGAGTACTGCAACGTCCGCGGCGGTACCGCCCTGTCCGACCTGCGCCGCGCCAACGGCGCGCCCGACCCGTACGACATCCGCATGTGGTGCCTCGGCAACGAGATGGACGGGCCCTGGCAGATCGGCCACAAGACCGCGCACGAGTACGGCCGGCTCGCCGCCGAGACCGCCCGGGCGATGCGGATGATCGACCCCGACCTCACCCTCGTGGCCTGCGGGTCCTCGGGCGTGCCGATCCCGACGTTCGGGCAGTGGGAGCAGACCGTCCTGTCCGAGACGTACGAGCACGTCGACCTCATCTCGGCGCACGCGTACTACGCCGAGGAGGACGGCGACCTCGGGTCGTTCCTCGCGTCGGCCGTCGACATGGACCACTTCATCGACTCCGTGACCGCCGTCGCCGACGGGGTGCGGGCGCACAAGAAGGTCGCCAAGCGCATCCACATCTCGTTCGACGAGTGGAACGTCTGGTACCAGAAGCGCGCCGAGTCCGTCCCGCCGTCGGGCGACGACTGGCCCGTCGCGCCCGTGCTGCTGGAGGACCGGTACAACGTCGCCGACGCCGTCGTGGTCGGGAACCTGCTGATCTCGCTGCTGCGGCACACCGACCGGGTGCACTCCGCCTCGCTCGCGCAGCTCGTCAACGTCATCGCGCCGATCATGACCGAGCCCGGCGGCCGCATCTGGCGGCAGACGACGTTCCACCCCTTCGCGCAGGCGTCGCAGCACGCCGTGGGCGACGTCCTCCAGGTCGCCATCGAGGCGCCGACCTACGAGACGGCGAAGCACGGGGACGCCCCGCTGGTCGACGCCGTCGCCACCCGCGACCCCGAGACCGGCGCGGTCGCGCTGTTCGCCGTCAACCGCTCGCTCACCGAGACCGTGACCCTCGAGGTCGACACCCGCTCCATGCCCGGGCTGCGCGTGCTCGGCGCGACCAGCCTGTCGAACCCCGACCACACCTGGTCCGCCACCGCCGACGACGACACCTCCGTGCTGCCGCGCGCCAACGACACCGCGGCGCTCGACGGCGGCCGGCTCACCGTCCAGGTGCCGCCGGTGTCCTGGAACGTGGTCCGGCTCGGTGCCTGAGCACCCGCGGACCCGCCGCCGCCTCGCCGTCCTGGCGGGTGCGGCGGTGGTCGCGCTCGTGGCGGCAGGGGGCATCACGATCGCGGCCCTGGGTCGTGCCGGCGACGTCGCCGCCACCGCGCTGCCGGTGGCCGGGGACGTCGCCGTGCACGACCCGGCCCTCGTCGTCGGCGAGGGCGACGACCCCTGGTACGTCTACTCCACCGGCGACGAGCGCGAGAACGCCGGCGCCGTCCAGGTCCGCCGGTCCACCGACCGCGGCGCGACGTGGGAGTACCTCGGCACCGCGTGGGGGCCGTCGGACTCCCCGCGCTGGGCGCAGGAGGCCGTGCCCGGCGTCGTGAACTACTGGGCGCCCGAGCTCTACGAGCACGACGGCACCTGGTACCTCTACTACGCCGCCTCGACCTTCGGCTCCAACCGCTCCGTCATCGGCCTGCGCACCAGCCCCACCCTCGACCCCGAGGACCCCGACTACGCGTGGACCGACCGCGGCGAGGTGTGGCGCTCCGAGCCGACCGACGACTACAACGCCATCGACGCCGGCATCGTCGAGGACGCCGACGGCACCCCCTGGATGGTGTTCGGCTCCTACTGGTCCGGCATCCAGGTGGTCGAGCTGACCTGGCCGTCCGGGATGCCGGCGGACGGGGCGGAGCCGGTCGCGCTCGCCAGCCGGCTCGCGTCCCCGCACGCCATCGAGGCCCCGTACGTCGTACCGCACGACGGCTGGTACTACCTCTTCGTCTCCCAGGACGCGTGCTGCCAGGGCGCGGACTCGACCTACCGGATCGCCGTCGGGCGCTCGCGGGACGTCACCGGGCCCTACCTCACCCGGGACGGCACGGACATGGTCGTCGACGGCGGCGACGTGCTGCTGGAGACCACCGGGGAGATGGTCGGGCCGGGCGGGCAGTCCGCCTCGGGCGGGGTGCTGGGCTTCCACTTCTACGACGCCGCCACGGGAGGGACCCCGACGCTGGCGCTCAGGGAGATCGCCTGGGACGGCGAGGGGTGGCCGGTGCTGACGACCCGGGAGGAGCAGGGCTGACGCCACCTACCTCGCGCATCACGGTCGCGGAACTGGGTGGAGCCCGCCACCTAGGTGGCTGAGCCCGTCCCTAGCGTCGCCCGTGCCGCTCACCCACAGGTGGTGCTGCGGCGACGCACCGGGCTCGCACAACCGTCGACCAGGACCAGCCCGGCCCGCCTGCTCACGGTCCTGGTGGTGCCGAGGGCAGACGGATGGCGGTACGGCGGTTCAGCAGGGTCATCGGGGTCGGGTCGGCGGTGACGGCGATGGCGCTCGCGCTCGTCGGGGCGGTCGGACCACAGACCCCCGCGCCCCGGGCGGTGGAGGTCGCGACGGCGGTCTCGGTCGTGCAGCTGGGCGACTCCTACTCGGCCGGGAACGGTGCGGGGGAGTACTACGGCCCGTCGGGCTGCTACCGGTCGTCGCGGAGCTGGGGCCAGCAGTACGTGGACTGGCTCAACGGGAGGGGCCACCACGCGACGTTCGTGAACCGGGCGTGCAGCGGCGGGGTGCTCGCCGACCTCACGCAACCGCTGGACGCCGGTGACGTCCGGCAGGTGATGGTCGCCCGACCGGACGCCGCGGACGAGGCCGCAGCGGAACGTCTGGCGAAGCAGGACCCGGTGTGCTCCGGACGCGTCGGCAGCGACCAGCGGCTCGACGTCACGGTGACCGGCTCTACCGGGTCGTCGTGGGTGCTGACGTGCACCGTGTCGATGCGCCCGCAGATCGAGGCGGTGGACGCCACGACGGACCTGGTGCTGCTGACCATCGGCGGCAACGACCTGAACTTCAACGAGATCGTCATGCAGTGCTTCGTCATGGGTACACGCGATCCGGGAAGTTGCCGCAAGCACGTCGATGAGGCCGACGCCGGTTTGGGCGATCTCAGCAGCGACATCACGGACATGCTCGATGAGTTGCGGCAGCGCATGCGCCCGGATGCCCGGGTGGTGCTGCTGTCCTACCCGTACCTGTCGACCGCCGAGCCCTACATCCTGAAGTCGCTCTGGGGGCGGCCGTGGTTCTCGAACGACTCCTACGACACGGCTACAGCCGTGCGTGCGCTGGGGGACGCGGGAGACGCGGCTCAGCGGCGTGCGGTCGAGGCGGCCAACGCGGCTGCGGGGACCGAGTTCGTGACCTTCGTGGACACGGTCAAAGAGCACTTCGTCGGTCATGAGCCAAACCCGTCGCCCTATTCCAGGAACCCCGACCGGTGGGTGATGGAAGTGGAGAGCCTGATCCTCGCTGAGAACTACCACCCGAATCTCCGTGGGCACACCGAGGAAGCGCGGCTGCTGCGCGACGTGGCGGCCGTGCCGGGGCGTGACGTGCGCGCCGGGGCAGCGGGGCTGGACCTGGTGTTCGTCGTCGACACGACGGTGTCGATGGACCCCTACGTCGCGCAGGTGCGCGAGTTCGTGCTGGGCATGGCCGCCCAGCTCGGGGAGGTGTCGAGCTCGCACCGGTTCGCCTTGGTGTCCTTCGCCGACGACCCGGCCTGGACGGGGGTGGCGGGCAGCTACGCCTCCCGGGTGGACGTGCCCTTCACCACGGACACCGAGGCGCTGCGGACCGCGCTCGAGGCGCTCGTGCCGATCAGCGGCGGACACGACGGGCCCGAGAGCGTGCTGTCCGGCTTGGAGGAGGCTATCTCGTTGCCCTGGCGGGACGGCGTCAAGAAGGTCGTGATCCCGATCAGCGACAACTCCGGCCGCGATCCCGAGCAGACCTCGGGTCTGACCCGGCAGGCGATCATCGACCACGCGCTGGCCGTCGACCCCGCAGAGATCTACCCGGTCGCGGTCGGAGGCTCGTCCCTGTCGGTGTTCTTGGCCGACGTCGCCGCGCAGACCGGTGGCCTGGCCTCGGTGGCCGGCGGCGACCTCGCCGGCACCCTGACCCGTACGATCACCGATGCCATGGACAAGCCGTTCGCCTGGGTCCAGGGGCCCTGGGTCGCGCAGGTCGGTGCCACGCTGCGCCTGGACGCGCGCGGCTCCTACGCACCGGGTGGACAGCTGGTGAGCTACGAGTGGGACGTCGACGGCGACGGGACCGTCGACTACGTGACCACCGATCCGATGATCGAGCACACCTACGAGACGCTGTTCGACGGGTACGCCACCGTCAGGGTCACCGACCAGGCAGCGCGCTCCAGCATGGGATCGACCCTCGTGACGATCACTCGCGACGGCGACACCATCCCCGACGACGTGGACAACTGCCCCGATCTCGCGAACCCCGGCCAGGAGGACGCCGACAACGACGGCATCGGAGACGCCTGCGACCCCGACCCGTACCCCGCACCCCCGGAAGGCGGCCCGATCGTGTTCGGCCCCGACCAGCAGGAGCAGTACGCCACCGCCTCGATCGACGGCCACGTGTTCACCGACGCCAACGGCGACGGCACATGGGGCGCCGACGAACCCGCCGTCACCGGTGCGGAGGTCCACCTGACGGGAACCGACGCGTTCGGTGATGCGGTCGACCTCACGGCGTCCAGCGCTCCGGATGGGTCCTGGGAGCTGGCAGGACTGCTGCCCGGCACCTACGACCTGCACGTCCCCGGAGCGACTCTCACCCCCGGCGACCTGTCCGAACCCGCAGAGGGCTCGCACCCCGGCATCGTGTCCGGCGACCGGATCACCGGGATCGTGCTTCCCCAGATCGGCGCCACCGCCACTGGCTACCTCGCAGCCCACGCACCCATGCAGCAGCCGGTGGGTGCCGCACCGACATCGACGGCACCGACGGGCGCCACCGCGATCACCGCCGACGACCTCGGTTCGGGCCTCGCGCTCACCGGGCCGGCGATCGCCGCCATCGCTGCACTCACGTTCCTCGCCCTCGCCTCCGGGACGACCCTGCTCATCCGCCGACGGCGCGCCTCGTGGTGACGGAGGAGGCGACGGTGATCATCGGCAGCTTCATCCTGCGGACGTCGGCGCAGGCTTCGTCCAGCCGGGCTCGTCGGAGTCAATGGGCTATCACAATCAGCACTGGGCGGTGTCATCGTGAAACCATTGCTTCTCCCTGGTGTCATCCTGTTCTGGAGCTCCGTTCTGGGCCTCGTCTGCGTCCTCGCCTGGCGGAAGCACTCCGGCAGTGCCGGCAGGACCCCGCGAATGACTCGGATGCAAAAGGGGCTCGCGTTAGCCCTGGGCCTGGTCGTGACCATAGGGGTGCTGCTCGTCATTCTCTGGAGAGTCGCGACCGCGACACCCTGGACCTGAGCGCCTCGATCGCGCGACAACCGCACCGACCTCCGCCGAGTCCTCCGCCGGCACGTCGGACCGTGGAGCCACTGCGCTCATCCGCCGACGACGGACCACGAACGGCCCTCGTGCAGACCCGATCACAGAGCAGGCCACGCGTCGCGAATCGACCCGTCGGCAGTGCCGGCGACCCCACGCTTCATGCGGGCGTGTGATCCCGTGCTCTGGGTCGTCGCGGGGTTCGCCGCCTGCTCGGTGACCCTGATCTCGATGATCGCCTGGTGGCGCGACACCGAGTCGCCTCCCCGTGGTCGGGCTCGCGTCGTCGCCAAGGTCGTGACCGGGGTGACGGCGACGGTGGTGGCACTGGTGGTGGCGGTGGCCACGTGGTTCGTCGCCGTGCTGTGAACGGGTGCTCGGGAGGACTGACGTGATCGTCGAGCTGGTGCAGTTCTTCACCCCGACCCTGCTGGTGGTGGCTGCGACGGTGTGGTGGTTCCGGGTGCGACGGCGACGACTGACCGGCGTGCGGCGGATCGTGCGCCGGGTCATCGGCTCCGTGCTGGCGTTCCTCTGCTCGGTGGTGGTCGCCGGAGCGCTGATCGCCGCCGTCGTCGCAGTCCGGGACCGGTACGTCGACATCGACCACCGCGGCCTCGAGGTCCTGCGGGACGAGCCGATGATGTCCCTGCCGGTCCCCGGGACGACCGAGGGTGCGACGTCGGTGGACAGGGGCGGCAACGGATGGAAGCGGTTCACGACCGCCTCCGCCCGGCGCGAGCTCGCCCTCGACGAGGGGGCGGACTGGGAGTCGGTGCACGCAGCTGCCGTCGACCTCGCACTCGGCGAGGGCTGGGAGCCCGCTCCGCCCGACCGGTTCTGCCACGAGGTCCCGCTGGCGACGACGTGCCTCGTCCGGGTCGAGGTGGTCCACACGTTCAGCCCGGCTGACGGGACCTCGGACGATGTCCCCCGGGTCATGGCGGAGCTGCGGGTGGTGTCCGACGACACGAGCGTGGTCCTGGAGATCGGGCGCTGAGGCACCGTCCGGAAATGGGTCTTGTCGGCCGCTCGCCACCTCGCTAACGTCGCGATGTATCCGGTTACATCCGACACATCGGAGGTGCACCGTGGCGGCAGCGACGCCCCCGGCCCGCCCGACCATCCGCGACATCGCGCGGGAGGCCGGAGTCTCGGTCGCGACCGTCTCGCGCGTCACCCACGACGACCCGCGGGTGGTGCCGGAGACCAAGCGCCGCGTCCAGGAGGTCATCGACCGGCTCGGCTACCGCCCCTCGGCGCTGGGCCGGGCGCTGTCGTACCAGCGCACGCTCACGCTGGGCATCGCCCTGCCCGGTCTGGGCGGGCCGTACTTCGCGCAGCTCATCGAGGGTGCCGAGTCGGTGGCGGTGGAGCGGGGCGTGGTCATCAACGTCGTCGGGACGCACCTGCGTCCGGACGCGGCGGACGCGGTGCGGCAGCTCGCGGAGCGCACCGACGGCCTCATCGTGGCGGGCGGGACGCTGTCCGAGGACGACGTCGCCGACCTCGCCGCGTCGGGCCGCGTGGTTGTCGTCGCGGGGGACCAGCCGGGCGTGCCGTGCGTCGTGACGGACGGCCGGGCGGCGGCGGCCGAGCTGGTCCGGCACCTCGTCGAGGCGCACGGCCACCGGCGGCTCCGGTTCGTCGGGGAGCCCGACGGGTCACCCGACACGGCCTGGCGGTACGCGGGGTTCCGGGACGTCCTCGCCGAGCGCGGGCTGACCGAGGCGGGCGAGCCCCTGCGGCTCGGCCTCGACGTCCGCAGCGGTGCGGTCGCCGCGCGCCTGCTGCACGACGAGGGCGTGCTCCCCGACGCGCTGGTCTGCGGCAACGACGAGCTCGCCACCGGGATGCTGGCGACGCTGCCGGGCCTGGGGCACCGCATCCCGACGGACGTCGCCGTCACCGGGTTCGACGACCAGGCGCTCGCGGAGATCGCGTCGCCCCGGCTGACCACGGTCCACCAGCCGGTGGCCGACCTGGGGGCGCTCGCCGCCGCCGGCGCGCTCGGCGGCGACCTGCCGGCCCGCACCACCCTGCCGACGCGGCTGGTGGTCCGGGAGTCCTGCGGGTGCACGCAGGAGGGTGCCCCGCGCTGACACACCCCGCCGGCGGACGACGAGGTCCGGCGGCGCGACCTGGAACGAGGAGGTTCCGATGAGCAGGTCGAGAAGACCGGCGGCGGTCGCCGTCGCGCTGACGACGACGCTGGCGACCGCCGCGTGCGCGAGCATCGGCTTGGAGCCGGTCCCCGCGGCGCCGGAGGGCTTCATCGCGGAGATCCGGATGCCGTCCGAGGCGGGCGGCACCGTGCAGGGGCTGCTCAACTACAACTGGCTGTCACCCAACGCGGCGGTGCAGTCCTGGCTGTTCGAGCCGCTGATGATCCGGGACCGGCTGACCTGCGAGGCCGTGCCCTACCTGGCCACCGGCTACGCGTGGGACGGCTCCGACCGCCTGGTCCTGCACCTGCGCGAGGGGGTGCGGTGGAACGACGGGGCCCCGTTCACCGCCGCGGACGTCGTCTACACCTTCACGGCGGCCCAGGAGTTCCCCGCCGCTGACCGGTCCGGTCTGTGGGGCGACTACTTCGGTGCCCCGGCGCGGAGCGTCACGGCGTTGGACGACCACACCGTCGAGATCCTGTTCGACGGCCCCGCGGTGCCGAAGACCGACGCGGTGCTGGGCTCGAAGATCCTGCCCGCGCACGTCTACGCCGACCAGGGCGACCCGACGGCGTACATCGACGCCGAGGGCGTGGCCACGGGACCGTTCCAGCCGTCGTCGTACAACGGCCGACGCCTGGTGCTCGAGCGGAACCCGGACTACTGGAACGCCGACGAGGTCCGGATCCAGCAGATCTCCCTGGAGGGCCGGTACGACGCGAACTCGGGTGCGCTGAAGATCCGCAACGGCGACCTCGACCTGTACCGCGGGGACATCCCCAACCCGCGGCGGTCGGTGGTCGCGCCGGACCCGGAGCACGCCGGGTTCTTCTACCCGCCGGACGCCACGACGGTCCTGGTGCTCAACACGGGGCGGCCGGTGCTGGACGACCCCCGGTTCCGGGAGGCGTTCGCGTACGCGCTGGACCGGCAGGCGCTGACCGAGCGGGCCAGCTTCGGGATCATGGAGCCGGCCAGCCAGACCATGCTCCTGCTGCCCTACCAGGAGGCGGAGGTACCGGAGCGCTGGCAGGGCGCCGAGCAGATCCCGTACGACCCGGACCACGCGAACCGGCTGCTCGACGAGGCCGGGTACGAGCGCGGCGCGGACGGGCGCCGGGTGGACGCCGACGGGCAGCCGCTGTCGTTCGTGTTCAGCGTCCAGGCCGGCTGGATGGACGTCATCGCGATGGCCGACGTCGTCTCCCGCAACGCCCGCGAGGTCGGCGTGGGCGTCCGGATGGTCACGACGGACCCGAACGCGATCGAGGCGATGCAGAAGTCCGGGGAGTTCGACATGGTCGTCGACTTCGTCGGCGGCGGCTGCCAGCGGGCCCGGGACCTGGGCGGCCGGTTGCAGACCTCGCAAATCCCGAGCGAGCAGGAGCTGCTGATCAACCGCGCCCGGTACTCGGACCCGGAGATCGACGCGGTGGTCGAGGAGTGGGCGAACACCACCGACCCCGAGCGCGCCGCCGAGCTGCAGGCGCGGGTGATCGACGTGTTCATGACCGAGTTCCCGTACATCGCCCTGCAGTACGCCCCGACGCGGCTGATCTACCGCACGGAGAACGCCGAGGGCTGGCCGAGCGAGGACAACCCCTACGCCGTGGACCAGCTGCTCCGGCTCGCCACGGAGCTGCGGGCCCCCGACGGCGGACGGGAGGGCTGAGCGGTGGCGTACTACCTGCGCAAGACCGGGTACTTCGTGCTGACGCTGTGGGCGGCGGTGACGCTCAACTTCGTCATCCCGCGGCTGCAGCCGGGCGATCCCGCGGAGATCATGGTCCGCCAGCTCAGCGGGCAGGGTGAGATCGACCCGGCCCAGGTCGCGGCGGTCCGGGCGATGCTCGGTTACGGCGACGAGAACGTGCTGGTGGCCTACGGGCAGTACCTGCGGCAGCTCGCATCGGGGGACCTGGGGATCTCGTTCACCTACTTCCCGTTCCCCGTCGTCGACGTCATCGGGAAAGCGCTCCCCTGGACGCTGGTCCTGGTCGGGCTCACCCAGGTGGTGTCGTTCCTGCTCGGCACGCTGCTCGGCGCCCTCGCGGCGTGGCGGCGCAACAGCCGGTTCGACGCGACGATCTCGGTCGGCTCGACGTTCGTCGGCAACCTGCAGTCGGTGTGGATCGGCCTGATCGTGCTGTTCGTGTTCGCCTACACGCTGGGCTGGTTCCCCGCGTCCGGCGGGTACGGCTACACCGACCCCGGGTGGACCGCGTCGCACGTCGCCGACGTCGTGGCGCACGGGTTCCTCCCCGCGCTGACCCTCATGGTCACGGCCCCGATCGGGTTCATCCTGTCGATGCGCAACACGATGGTGCAGGTGCTCGGCGAGGACTACATCCGCCTGGCCGGCGCGGCGGGACTGCGGGAGCGCACGGTCGCGCTCGGGTACGCGGCACGCAACGCCCTGCTGCCCGTCGTCACCGGGTTCGCGCTGTCGCTCGGCGTGCTGATGGGCGGCTCGATCCTCATCGAGAGCGTCTTCGACTACCCCGGCATGGGGCGGCTCATGGGCGAGGCCACCGCGAACCGCGACTTCCCCCTCATGCAGGCGATCCTGCTCGCGACCATCGTGATCGTCCTCACGGCGAACTTCGTGGTCGACCTGATCTACCCGCTCATCGACCCGCGTGCCCGCCGGGCCGCCGCGTGAAGGACAGGTGACCACCGATGTCCGAGAGCTCCGCCGTCCCCCGTCCGCTGCCGTCGCCGCGTCGGGTCCGCGCCGCCCACGACGCCGCGGGCGAGGCCCGTACCGCCCTGCGACCACCCCGCTGGTACGCCGTGATCTGGTCGAGCCGCAAGGCCCGCATCGGCGTCGTCATGCTGAGCGTCTTCCTGCTCGTGGCGGTCTTCGCCGACCTGCTGTCGCCCTACCGGCCGGACGACGCGACCTTCGTGCCGGCGCAGGACCCGAGCGGCGCGCACTGGATGGGCACGAACACCCTCGGCTACGACATCTGGACCCAGCTGGTGCACGGGGCGCGGCTGTCGTTCGCCATCGGGGTGCTCGGCGGCGTCGCCACGATCGTCATCGCGATCGCCATCGGGCTGACCGCCGGGTACCGGGAGGGGAGCGCGGTCGACGACGTGCTGTCCTTCGTCACCAATCTCGCGCTCGTCGTGCCGGTGCTGCCGCTGATGATGGTGATCGTCGCGTACAGCGAGACCCGCGGGCTGGCGCTCCTGGTGTTCGTCATCGCGATCACCAGCTGGGCGGGCGCCTCGCGGGAGATGCGCGCGCTGATCATCTCGATGCGCAACCGCGACTTCGTCACCGCCGCCCGGTTCGGCGGCGACAGCATGCCCCGCATCGTGCTGCGGGAGATCATGCCGAACATGGCCTCCCTGGTCGTCTCGGGGTTCATCGGGGCGGCGACGGGCGCGATCGCCGCGGAGGCGGGCCTGTCGTTCATGGGGTTCGGCGACCCCAACACGGTCAGCTGGGGGCAGATGCTCGCCCAGGCCAACGCCAACGGCGCCCTCGTGCAGGGGCTGTGGGTGTGGCTCGTCGCCCCGGGTCTGATGCTCGCGCTGCTCATGACGTCGCTGACGTTCGTGAACTTCGGCGTGGACCTGCTGAGCAACCCCCACCTGCGCGAGGAGGACGACTGATGCCCACGACACCCGGTCCGGTCCTGACCGTCGAGGACCTGTCGGTGCAGTACCGGCCCGCGCTCGGCCCCGTCGTCGACGCCGTGCGGCACGCGTCCCTGCGGGTCGACCCCGGCGAGCTCGTCGGCCTCGCGGGGGAGTCGGGGTCGGGCAAGACGACGTTCGCCCAGGCCGTGCTCCGGCTGCTGCGCCGACCGGGTCACGTGACCGGCGGGACGATCCGCTGGGGTGACACGGACGTCACCGACCTCGACGACGACGCGCTGCGCCCGCTGCGCTGGTCCGCCGTCGCCACCGTCTTCCAGTCGAGCATGAACGCGCTCAACCCGGTGGTCCGGGTGCGGCGCGTGTTCGAGGACGTCATCGCCGCGCACGACGACCCGGACCGCCCCACCGACGCGCGGGAGCGTGCGGCGGAGCTGTTCGACCTGGTCAGCGTGGACCCGCGGTTCCTCGACCGGTACCCGCACGAGCTGTCCGGGGGGATGCGGCAGCGCGTCAACCTCGCGCTCGCCCTCGCCCTGCGGCCCCGCCTCGTGCTGTTCGACGAGCCGACGACCGGGCTGGACGTCGTGGTGCAGAAGTCGGTGCTGGACAAGATCCGCGAGCTGCAGGCGCGGGAGCGGTTCGGCGCCGTGCTGATCACGCACGACATGGGGACGCTGCTGGACAACGCCGACCGGGTCGCGGTGATGTACGAGGGCGAGGTCGTCGAGGACCTCAACACGGCGCAGGCCGTGACGACCGGCCCGCGGCACCCGTACTCGATCCACCTGGTCGGGTCCTACGCGGAGCTCCTCGGCGAGCGGGTCCCGGGCTACACCGGCCCGGAGATCGCCGAGCCCGCCGAGGTGCCCCGGCCGGTGGCGCACGATCCCGTCGTGCAGGTCGAGGACCTGCGTCGCCGGTTCACCCGGCGGCGCGGCTGGCGCACCGAGCACGTCGACGCGGTCCAGGGCGTGTCCTTCACGCTCCGGGAGGGCGCGGTCACCGCGCTGGTCGGGCAGTCCGGCTCCGGGAAGTCCACGATCGCCCGGGTGCTCACCCGCATCGACGTGCCGACCTCGGGGACCGTCCGGTACCTCGACCAGGAGCAGCACCGGCCGCACGACGTCGCCGCGCTGCGCGGCGCGGTCGCGGCCGAGTACCGCAGGAACGTGCAGTACGTCTTCCAGGACCCGTACTCGGCGCTGAACCCGACCCTCACGGTCGGCTACGCGCTGTCGCGGCCGCTCGCGAACTACCACCACCTCGGGCGGCGGGCGGCGCTGGAGCGCGCGGCCGACCTGCTGGAGCAGGTCGGGCTCACCCCCGCCGGCCGGTACCTGGGCCGGCTGCCGCACCAGCTCTCGGGCGGGCAGCGCCAGCGCGTCGTGATCGCCCGCGCGCTCGCGGCCGAGCCGCGGCTCGTGGTCGCCGACGAGCCGATCGCCAGCCTCGACGTGTCCATCCGGGCGGAGATCCTGGAGGTGCTGCAGTCGCTCGTCGCGGACCACGGCGTCGGGATGCTCTACATCACCCACGACCTGCTGTCGGCGGCCACGCTCGCCGACGACGTGCTCGTGCTCCGCGAGGGCGCCCTCGTGGAGTCCGGTCCCGCGGCCGAGGTCATCGGCGACCCCCAGGCCGACTACACCCGCGAGCTGCTCGACGCCATCCCGCACCCGTTCGCCCGGAGGACCTCCGCATGATCCCCACCACGACCGGTACCCCTCGACCTGGGCGTCCCGAGGCGCCCGCGCTGCCCGACGACATCCGTGCGCTCACCGAGCGCGAGGTCGACGCCTCGATCCGCTGGCTGTGGGAGCACGCCACCGCGGACCCGGGCAGCCCAGGCTGCGGCCTCGTGCTGGACCGGGACGACCGGCCCGACGTCGCCTCGGTCGCCGCGACGGGGTTCGCGCTCGCGGCCTGGTGCGTCGGGGTCGAGCGCGGCGTGCTCGCCCGGGACGCCGTGCACGAGCGGGTCCTGGCCACCCTGCGGACGCTCACGGACTCGGTGCCCCACCGCCACGGGTTCCTCGCGCACTTCGTCGACCCCCGCACCGGCGCGCGCCACGGACGGTCGGAGTACTCCACGATCGACACCGCGCTCGCGCTGTGCGGCGCGGTGGTCGCCTCGCGCTGCTTCGCCGACGACCCGGCGGTCGACCGCGCCACGGAGGACCTGCTGGCGCGCGTCGAGTGGCCCTGGCTCGTGGCGGAGCGCGACGGGCGGACCGTGCTGCGCATGGCGTGGGTGGCGTCCTCGGACGACGCCTACGCCGAGGGCGCGGACGACGAGGGATTCGTCAGCGCCTGGGACATGACGGCCGAGCAGCTCCCGATGTACCTGCTCGCCGCGGGCCACCCGGACGTCCCCGAGCACCTGGCGCGGGACCTGTGGCGCGGGTTCGCCAAGCCGGTCGGGACCTACGGCGGGCACACCTGCGTGCACGAGCCGGCCGGGACGCTGTTCGTCTACCACTTCCCGGTCGCGTTCTACCCCTTCCAGCGCGTGCGCGACCTGGACGGGCGCGACTGGTGGGCCAACGCGCGCGAGGCGTCGCTCGCCTCGCGTGCCTGGTGCGCCGACCAGGCGGGACGGTGGCGCACCTTCGCCGCGGGCCTCTGGGGCCCGGCGGCCGGGCTGGGGCCGAGCGGGTACGTCGTGAACGGCGCTCGCCCGTCCACCCGCGAGCCCCACGCGGACGGCACGGTCCCGCCCGCCTCGCTGTTCGGCGCGCTGCCACTCGCCCCGGAGGCCGTCGCGCCCGCGCTGCGGGTGCTGCGCGACGAGCATCCCGGGGCGTGGAACCGGTGGGGTGCGACCGACGGGGTCAACCTCGAGGGCCCCGGACCCTGGTACGCCGGTCCGCGGTTCGGCCTGAACAAGGGCGTGACCGCCCTGCTCGGTGCCGCCGCGCTGGGGTCGACGCTGGTGTGGGACGCCGTTGCCGGCCACCCCTGGATCGCCCGCGGCGCCGACGCGCTCGGCTTCACCCCCGCCCCCTGACCCGCCCCACCTCTGCCGCCCCCGCGCTCCCTCGGAGGACCCGTGCCTGCTGCCCGTCCCGACACCGCACCGCGCCGTGCTGCCCCGGTCGACCTGCGCCACGACGTCGTCGTGAGCGGTGAGGTCCACTACTTCCGGCTCGACCCCGCCGTGTGGGCCGACCGGCTCGACCAGGCCGTCGCCACCGGCGTGACGGCGGTCGCGACGTACATCCCGTGGGTGGTCCACGAGAAGCCGGACGGCACGTTCGACCTCGGGGAGCGGCACCCGCACCTGGACGTCGGCCGGTTCCTCGACCTGTGCGCGGAGCGCGGGCTGGCGGTCATCGCGCGCCCGGGCCCGTTCGTGATGGTCGAGCTGAAGAACGAGGGCATCGGGTACGCGGTGGTCCGCGAGCACCCGGAGATCCGGCGCACGGGCTGGGACGGCGTCGCAGGACCCGAGGGGGTCGTCGACTACCTGCACCCGGCCTTCCTCGCGGCGGCCCGGCGCTGGTACGAGGCGGTGTTGCCGCTGCTGGCCGCCCGGCTCCCGGCGCGCGGCGGCGCGGTCGTCGGTGTCCAGCTGGACAACGAGGTCGGCATGCTGCCCTGGGTCACCAACACCCCGGACCTGTCCGACGCGGCGGTCGCCGACCTGGTGGCGGACCTGGTGGCCGCGGAGGGCCCCGCCGCCGTCGCCGCGCGCTACGGGCTCGACCCGGCCGGCGCGGCCGCGTGGGGCCCTGCTCTGCGTTCCCCGTCCGAGGACGTCGTGCTCGCGCTGCACCGCGACCTCGGGCGGTGGACCCGCCGTCGCGACGCGCGGTACGTGCGGGTGCTCGCCGGGTGGTGCCGGGAGCTCGGCGTGACCGGCGTCCCGCTCCTGGTCAACGTGCACGGCTCGTCGGGAGGCACCGCCTCGGAGTTCCCGCTCGGCATCTCCCAGCTGTCCGCGACCTGGGCCGGGGCCGACGACGTGATCCCCGGCAGCGACCTGTACGTCGGGGACCTCACCCTCGACAAGCTGCCGGGCTGGTGGGCTGCGCACGCGTTCCTCGCGGCCACCACCGGGCCGCGGCAGCCGTTCGGCGCCCTGGAGCTCGAGGTCGGCTCGGGCGACTACGGGGAGGCGCTGGCCCCCAGCAGCGGTCCGGAGGCCGGGCCGATGAAGCTGCAGATGGCGCTCGCGCAGGGCGCCACGGTGCTCAACTGCTACCTGCTCGCCGGCGGGCGCAACCCGGTGCTGCCCGAGCCGGTCGGTGACGGCAACGACCGCATCGCCCACACCGGGGAGCGACACGGCTTCGCGGCGCCGATCGACCCGGAGGGCCACCTGTCACCGGACCACGCGCCGCTGGCCCGGATCGTGACCGCCGTGCGGGAGCAGGGCGACCTCCTGCGCCGCGTGCGGCCCGAGACGCCGCCCGTGGCGCTGGGGTTCGTGCCCGACCACTACATGACCGAGTTCCGGTACCCGCCGTCGGCCCGCGAGGCCGCGTTCGTCGCCGACCTGGAGCGGTACCGCGGCTCGGGCCCGCGCGAGGTGATGACGCGCGCGCTGGTGACCGGGGGGTACGCCCCGGACGCCGTCGACGTGCAGAACGGCACGCTGCCGACCGGGCGCGTCCTCGCGCTCGCGCCGACGCCCTTTCTCGACGACGGGATCCAGGCGCGGCTGGTCGCCTGGGTGCGGGCCGGGGGCCGGCTGCTGCTGCACGGTCCGCTGCCGCTGCGGGACATGCTGGACCGGCCGGCGACGACCCTGGTCGACGCCCTGGGCCTGACCGTCGGCCGGACCTCGCCGTCCGGTGACCACGAGCCGCTGGTCCGGGCGACGCCGACCTCCCGTCCGTTCGTGGTCCCCGAGCGTCTCCCGGACGGCGCCCCCGTCTGGGACGTCGCCGAGGTCGCGGTCGACGTGGCCCAGCCGCTCACGGTCGGCCCCGGGGCGACGGTCCTGGCCCGGCTCACGCACGGCGGCGCGCCCTGCGCGGTCGACCTCCCGCTCGGCGCCGGGCGGGTCGTCGCGATCACGGCCGATCTGCCCTGCCTCCCGGCGATCTGGACCGATGCCCTTGACCGGCTCGGCGCACGCCCGGCCGTCCAGGTGCAATCCACGGTCCGCGGCGTCGTGGTCGTGCCCGCCGCCGCCGAGGACGGCACCCGCGTGGTGCACGTGATGAACGTGTCGCCCTGGCCCGCGCGGGTGGCCCTGGCCCGCGACGGGCGCGACCTGCTGCGGGAGCCGCTCGCCCTGCCTGGCCGGGTCGGGGCGTGGCTGGTGCAGCGCCCCGACGACCCCGTCGCCGAGGTGGCCCACCTGACCCGGGTCACCCCATGACCCCCCGCCGATCGCACCCCCGGGTGTGACGGCCTCGGAGGGTCGGGGGCGGAGTCAGACCGCGCGGTGCAGCACCAGGTCGTGGTGCCGCTCGGCGCCGACCTGGAACGTCCGGGTGCCCACCTGCGTGAACCCGCTGCGCCGGTAGAACCCCTGCGCCCGCGCGTTCTCGCCGTTGACGCCCAGCCACACCCCGGCGGCGCCCCGCGCGCGGGCGGCGTCGAGGCTCGCGGCCATCAGCGCGTCCGCGACGCCCCGGCCGTGCTGCCCGGGCAGGACGTAGCACTTGCTCAGCTCGACGGTGGGCCGCAGCGGGACCACGGCGGCGACCTCGGGGGCGTACGGCTCGCCCGCGACCAGCAGCGTGTACCCGAGCAGCGCGTCGCCGTCGTCGGCGACCAGCACGTCCCGCGCGGGGTCGGCGAGGTGTGCGGCGAAGTGCGCCAGGGTGAGGTTCGCGGCGATGAACGCCGCGTGGTCCGCCGGGGTGGACGACGGCGGGCAGGCCAGCGGGAACGTCACCGCGGCGAGCGCCGCGACGGCGTCGGCCTCGTCGGCGCGAGCGGGACGGACGGCGACCGCTGCGGTCACGCCCCGCCCCGGAGGCGTCGGCGCACCGCGCGGATGACGAGCCCGAGCACCCACGCGGACCCCGCCACGGTGGCCGCGTCGACGCCGCGCCGGGTGGCGTTGCGGCGGCCGCGGAACTCGCGCACCGGCCAGCCGACCTCGGCGGCGTGCTTGCGCAGCCGACCCTCGGGGTTGATCGCGCACGGGAAGCCGACCTCGGACAGGATCGGGACGTCGTTCTGCGAGTCGCCGTAGGCGAAGGACAGCGACAGGTCCAGGCCCTCCTTGTCGGCGAGCGCGCGCACCGAGGACGCCTTGGCCTTGCCGTGCAGCAGGTCCCCGACGAGGCGACCGGTGTAGAAGCCGTCCTTGTGCTCCGCGACGGTGCCGAGGGCGCCGGTGGTGCCCAGGCGCCGGGCGATGATGTCGGCGATCTCCACCGGGGTGGCCGTGACGAGCCACACCTCGTGACCCGCGCGGATGTGCTGGTCCAGCAGCCGCTGCGTGCCCGGGAAGATCCGCAGCGCCAGGACCTCGTCGTAGATGTCCTCGGCGATGGCGACGACCTCGGCGACGGAGCGGCCCCGCATGATCTCCAGCGCGCGGGACCGGACCTCGTCGATCTGCTCGCGGTTCTCGCCGAACAGCAGGTAACGGATCTGGTGCACCGCGAACCGCACGATGTCGGTCCGCTGGAAGAACCCGCGCCGCCACAGCCCGACGGCGAGGTGGAACGAGCTCGCGCCGCGGATGATCGTGTTGTCGACGTCGAAGAACGCGGCGACGCGCCCGGTGCCCGCCGCGGGAACGGCCGGGGTCGCGACCTCGGCCGCAGCGGCGCCGTCGGCGACGGGGTCCCCGTGCTGGTCGGGGTCCCGCGGCGCGGGTGCGGTCGACTGGGGCACGCCGCCACTGTAGTCATCTGCCTAGGCTCGTGCCGTGCCGACCACCACACCCCCACCGCCCCCGTCGACGGGGCCCGGCGACGCGGACGCGCGGGTCACGCTGTACGTCCGTGCGGGCTGCCACCTGTGCGACCAGGCGCGGGAGGTGGTCGCGCGGGTCGCCGCGGAGCAGGGCGCCGGGTGGCGCGAGGTCGACGTCGACGCGGGCGGGACGGCCCCCGACGGGCGGTCCCTCGCCGCCGCCTACGGGGAGCTGCTGCCGGTCGTGGAGGTCGACGGGGAGCGGGTCGGGTTCTGGGAGATCCACCCGTTCGTGCTCGCCGGGGCCCTGAGGGGCGCGCCGAGCGCCTAGTCTGTGCAGGTGCGAGCCCTGCCGCCGACCACCGTCGCCCGTCTGCCGGGATACCTGCGCTCCCTCGGCGGTCTCGCGTCGGAGGGCGTCCTGACGACCTCCTCGGAGCAGCTCGCCGAGCTCGTGGGAGCCTCGCCCGCGCAGCTGCGCAAGGACCTGTCGTACCTGGGTGCGGGCGGACGCCGCGGCGTCGGCTACGAGGTCGACCACCTGCGCAAGCAGATCGCCCAGGCCCTCGGCATGACCGAGGAGCGCCGGTTCGTCATCATCGGCATCGGCAACCTGGGGCACGCCCTCGCCACCTACACGGGCTTCTCCGACCGCGGGTTCGTGCTGGTCGGCCTGTTCGACGCGGACCCCGAGGTGATCGGCACGACGGTCGGCGGGCACGCGGTGCAGGACGTCGCGCACCTGGAGGACGTCGTCACCGCGGCGGACGCGAGCATCGCGGTCGTCGCGACGCCCGCCTCGGTCGCGCAGGCCACGACGGACCGCCTGGTCGCCGCGGGGGTCACGGGCGTCCTCAACTTCGCCGCGCGCACGGTGCGGGTGCCGGACGGGGTGGACGTCCGGGAGGTCGACCTCGGCTCCGAGCTGCAGATCCTCGGGTTCCACGCCCGGCAGCGTGCCGGGGCGCCGGCCGCTCCCGTCGAGAGCGTCGAGCCCGTCCCCGACCCGACGGCCTGAGGTCGTCGACGCCGCGGTGCCCGGGCACGGAGAAGGGCCCGGTCGCGGCAGGGGGTGCGCGACCGGGCCCTTCGGTCCGGGTGGCGCCCCCGAGGGGGCGCCGGGGAGGTCAGGCCTGCTTGATGGCCGAGACCTCGAGGTTGATGACGACCTTGTCGGACACCAGGACGCCGCCGGCCTCGAGGGCCGCGTTCCAGGTGATGCCGAACTCCTTGCGGGAGATCGTCACCGAGGCGGAGAAGCCCGCGCGCTGGTTGCCGAACGGGTCCACCGCCGCGCCGCCGAACTCGGTGGCCAGCTCGACGGACTTGGTCACGCCGTTGATGGTGAGGTCGCCGGTCACGACGTAGTCCTCGCCGTCCGTGGCGACCGAGGTCGAGGCGAAGGTCCACTCGCCGAACTTCTCCAGGTCGAAGAAGTCGGTGGAGCCCTTGAGGTGGCCGTCGCGGTTCGCGTCGCCGGTGGCGATGGTCGACGGGTCGAGCGCCGCGGTGACGGAGGAGAGGGTCAGGTCCTCGGCGACCGTGATGGTGCCGGAGGTCACCGCGACGGTGCCGCGGACCTTGGAGATGCCCGCGTGACGGACCGTGAAGGACGCCTCGGTGTGCGAGGGGTCGATCGCCCAGGTGCCGGCGGTGAGGGCGGTGGGGAGCGTGGTGGTCGACATGTGGTGCCTCCTGCGAGAAGTTGAAGCGTCAACTGCGGTTAGTTGAGATTTCTACTACAGTGTCCGGAGCGGCGCAAGCGCTGTGGGACGATGAGCGACCGACGTCACAGCCGCAGACCGCGTCGCGACGACGGCTGCCCGGACGGCAGCGCACCGGGAGGAGGACGGCCATGGCCGCCACGACGAGCACCGACGGGCTGCGGGAGCCGCGAGCCCACGACGACGTGCGCTGGCTGTCCGCCGACGAGCAGCGCGCCTGGCGCGCGTGGCGGGACGGCACCGCCCGGCTCCTGGACGTCCTCGCGCACGAGCTCGAGCAGGACTCCGGGCTGTCGCTGGGGGAGTACGAGGTGCTCGTCCGGCTCTCCGAGGCCCCGGGGCGCACGCTGCGGATGTCCGAGCTCGCCGGTGAGCTCGCCCACTCGCGCAGCCGCCTCACCCACACCGTCCGCCGGATGGAGTCCGCGGGCCTGGTCGAGCGCGCCCCCTGCCTGGAGGACGCGCGCGGCGTGAACTGCACCATGACCGAGCACGGCTGGCGCCGGCTCGTGGACGCCGCCCCCGCGCACGTCGAGTCCGTGCGCGCCCACCTGGTCGACGTGCTCACCCCCGTGCAGCTCCAGGCGCTCGGCGAGGCCATGCTCGCCGTCGGCGCCGCGCTGCAGACCGGGTGCGCGGCGGCGGTCGCCGAGGCCGAGGGGCGCTGACCGCCCACCCTGCGACGCCCGTCGCGCAGGTGCTGTGACCCGGTCGTCCCCAGGCGTGGCCCGATCACCCAGCAGGGTTTGCGAGACTGGCCCCATGGTCTCGACCACGATCCACCTGATGCGGCACGGCGAGGTGCACAACCCCGAGGGCGTGCTCTACGGACGGCTGCCCGGCTACCACCTCTCCGACCGCGGCGTGCAGATGGCCGACCGCGTCGCCGCGCACCTGTCGGGGGGCCTCGACGCGCCCCGGCGTGACGTCGTCGCGCTGTTCGCCTCCCCGCTGCAGCGCGCGCAGGAGACGATGGCGCCCATCGCCGCGGCGTTCGACCTGCCCGTCACCACCGACGAGGGCCTGCTCGAGGCCGAGAACCGGTTCCAGGGGCTGACCTTCGGCGTCGGCGACGGCTCCCTGCGGCACCCGCGGCACTGGCCGCTGCTGGTCAACCCGTTCCGTCCGTCCTGGGGCGAGCCGTACCGCCAGCAGGTCGCGCGCGTCCTCGGCGTCGTCGACCGCGCCCGTGACGCCGCGCGCGGCCACGAGGCCGTGCTCGTCGCCCACCAGCTGCCCATCTGGGTCACCCGGCTCGCGCTGGAGGACCGCCGCCTGTGGCACGACCCGCGCCGCCGGCAGTGCTCGCTGGCGTCGCTGACCAGCCTCGTCTACGAGGACGACCGCCTCGTGCGGATCTCCTACACCGAGCCCGCCGCCGACCTGCTCCCCGGCGCGTCCGCCGTGGCGGGCGCGTGACCCGCGACCGGGCGGGGCGACGGGGCCGCCGGTTCGCGGCTGCCGCCGTCGCGCTCGGCGCCGCCCTGGCCCTGACCGCCTGCTCCGACGGCGGCAGCACCACGGGCACCGACGACGTCGCCGACCAGGGCTACGTCTCCGGGGACGGCTCGTTCACCCAGTGGGCCGCCGACGACCGGCAGGGACCCGTCGAGGTCGCCGGTACCGACTACGCGGGCCAGCCCGTCGACGTCGCCGACTGGCGGGGCGACGTCGTCGTCCTCAACACCTGGTACGCGGCGTGCCCGCCGTGCCGGGAGGAGGCGCCCGACCTCGTCGACATCGCGAACGAGTACGCCGACGCGGGCGTGCACCTGCTCGGCATCAACGGGGTGGACGACGCCGGGGCGGCGGAGCCGTTCCAGCAGACGTTCGACGTCCCGTACCCGAGCATCGACGACCGGGACAAGCACGCCATCGCCGCGCTGCAGGGCATCGTGCCGATCCAGGCCACGCCGACCACCGTCGTCCTGGACCGGGACGGCAAGGTCGCCGCCCGCATCGTCGGGCTCGCCGAGGGCTCGACGCTGCGCGCCCTGATCGACGAGGTGCTGGCCGAGGACGGGACGGGCACGGCGGTCGGCGGGGCCGGCGCGTGATGCTCGCCGACGTCGGGGACGCCTTCGCCCGCGCGGCGACCTCCGGGTCGCTGCTCGCGGCCGTCCCCGTCGCCGTGCTCGCCGGGCTGGTGTCGTTCGCGTCGCCCTGCGTGCTGCCGCTCGTGCCCGGGTACGTCGGCTACCTCGGCGGCATGTCCGCCGCCTCGGCCCCGGGTCGCTCGCGCGTGCGCGTGCCCGTGACGGCCGCGCCGGACGGTGCCGCACCCGCGCTGGACCTGGCCGCGCACCTCCCGGCCCAGCCCACGCTGGGCGGCGCCGACGCGGCGGAGCAGCCCGCCCCGCGCGGTCGCGTCGTGCTCGGCGTGCTGCTGTTCGTCGCCGGGTTCACCGCCGTCTTCCTCGCCTACGGCTCGCTCGCGGGCAGCCTCGGGTCGTTCCTGCTGCGCTGGCAGGACCCGGTCACCCGGGTGCTCGGCCTGCTCACCGTCGTCATGGGCCTCGCGTTCCTCGGGCTCGTGCCGTTCCTCCAGCAGGACCGCCGCACCGTCCTGGCCCCCCGCGCGGGGCTGTGGGGCGCGCCCGTGCTCGGCGTGACCTTCGGCATCGGCTGGACGCCCTGCATCGGACCGACCCTCGCGGCGATCCTGCTGCTCTCCCTCGACGGCGGCTCCGCCGGGCGCGGCGCGCTGCTCGCGCTGGCGTTCTGCGTCGGGCTCGGCCTGCCGTTCGTCCTCGTCGCCCTCGGGCTGCAGAGGTCCCGGCGCGCGCTGGACTGGCTGGGCCGGCACCGGCTCGCCGTCATGCGCACCGGCGGTGCGCTGCTGCTCCTGCTCGGCGTCGCCATGGTCACCGGCCTGTGGGCCGACTGGGCCAACTGGCTGCAGGGCCTGCTGACCGACTCCCAGCCCTTCGTCCCGGCGGTGTGACGTGACCCGCGAGTACACCCCCGAGGGGCTCGACAACGCCCTCGCCTCCGGCCAGGCGCCCGACGGCGAGGGCGCCGCGCCCGCGTCGCCCCAGCTGCCCGCGCTCGGCGTCGTCGGCTGGCTGCGCTGGGCGTGGCGGCAGCTCACCTCGATGCGCGTCGCGCTGCTGCTGCTCATGCTGCTCGCCGTCGCGGCCGTCCCCGGCACCGTCTTCCCGCAGCAGTCCCAGCAGCCCGAGCAGGTCGCCACCTACCTGACCGACCACCCGGACCTCGGGCCGCTGCTGCAGCGCCTCGGGTTCTTCGACGTGTACGCGTCGATCTGGTTCTCGGCGATCTACCTGCTGCTGTTCGTCTCGCTGGTCGGGTGCATCCTGCCGCGCAGCCGCACCCACCTGCGGGCAGTGCGCGGTCGCCCGCCGCGCGCGCCGCGCCGCTTCGACCGGTTCCCCGCGAAGGCGTCGCTCGAGGTCCCCGGCACCCCGGAGCAGGTCGCGCGGCGCGCCGCCGACGCGGTGCGCGGGTCGCGGTGGCTGCCCCGGTTCCGGGTCGACGTCCGCGACGAGGGCCGCGGGGTGTGGAGCGTCGCCGCCGAGCGCGGCTACCTGCGCGAGACCGGCAACCTCGTGTTCCACCTCGCGCTCGTGGGGCTGCTCGTGGCCGTCGCCACCGGGCAGCTGCTGCACTACCGCGGGCAGGCCATCGTCGTGGAGGGCCGCGCGTTCGCGAACACCCAGACCGACTACGACACCTTCGAGGCCGGTGCGGGGTTCAGCGCCTCCTCGCTGGTGCCGTTCGCCCTGGGGCTCGACTCCTTCGAGTCTGAGTTCGATCCCGTGACCCTCCAGTCCCGGGACTTCACCGCCCACATCACCCTCACCGAGCCGGGGCAGGACCCGGTCGCATCGCAGATCAAGGTCAACCAGCCCATCGAGACCGGCGGCGCGAAGATCTACCTGCAGGGCAACGGCTACGCCCCGCAGGTCACCGTCCGCGACGCCGACGGGAACGTCACCTTCGCCGGCGCCGTCCCGTTCATCCCGCAGGACACCGTCTACACCTCGCAGGGCGTCATCAAGGTGCCCGACGTGACCAGCGGCCCGCAGATCGGCCTGCAGGGCGTGCTGCTGCCGACCGCCGAGCAGGTGTCCGACCAGATCTGGCGCTCCGTCGACCCGCAGCCCACCGCGCCGCTGCTCGCGCTGGCCGTGTGGACCGGTGACCTCGGGCTCGACGACGGCATCCCGCAGAACGTCTACCAGCTCGACCAGAGCGGGCTCACCCAGGCGCTCGACGCCGACGGCCGACCGGTGACGCTGTACCTGGCGCCGGGGGAGACCGTCGACCTGCCCGACGGCCTGGGGACGCTCACGTTCGACGCGCTGCCGCGGTTCGCGGCGCTCGACCTGCGGCACGACCCGTCGCTGACCTGGGTGCTGGTGTTCGCGCTGCTGGCCTTCGCCGGGCTGGCGACGTCGCTGTTCGTGCCGCGCCGACGGATCTGGCTGCGGCTGCGCCCGGCCGAGGTCGCCGCGGGTGACAGTGCCGAGGATCACCAGGACGAAGGTCCCGGTTCACGCCGTACAGTGGTCACGGCCGCCGCGCTGGCGCGCGGCGACGACGTGGGCCTGCAGGCGGAGCTCGACCGGGCGATGGACCGGGTCCGCGCGGCCGAGTCCGGTGCTGGCACCGGCGGGACCGGAAGGTAGAAGGACATGCCCCTCGGCGACATCAGCACCCTGCTCGTGTGGGGTGCGGCGACGGCGTTCACCATCGCGCTCATCGCGTACTCCGCCGCGCTCGCGCGCGTCGCGGACGCCTCGTCCCGCGCGCACCGCGAGGCCCGCGCGGCGAAGATCGCCGCCGCCAAGCAGGCCCGCGCCGCCGCGCGCGAGACCGTCGGGGCGGGCGGCCCGGGTGGGCTCGTCGTCCCCGCCGACGACGTCGCCGCGACGCCCGACGCGGGCCCCGAGGCGTCGGGCGTGTCCGCCGAGGACGAGCAGGGCGCGGCCGGACCGTCCAAGGCCACCGGCATCGCCCGCTCCACCACCTACCTCGGTGCCGTGCTGCTGCTCGCCGGCATCGTGCTGCGCGGCGTCGCGGCAGGTCGCTGGCCCACCGCCAACATGTACGAGTACACGCTCGTCGGCACGTTCGTCGCCGCCGTCGTGCTCGCCGTCGTGCAGCGCCGCCGCGTGATCCCGTTCCTCGGGGTCGTCGTCATGGGCATCGGCGTGCTCGCGCTCGTCCTCGGCCTCAACGCGTTCTACGTGCAGGCCGACGCCGTCCAGCCCGCCCTGCAGAGCTACTGGCTGGTCATCCACGTGGGCGTCGCCATCGCCGCGACCGGCATCTTCACCGTCGCCTTCGCCACCGCCGTCCTCCAGGTCCTCCAGGACTCCCGCGAGAACGGGCGCTCCCACCTCACCGGGACGTGGCGGACCGCCGACGGCCTGCGCCGCTCGCTCGCCCGCTGGCGGGTCACCGGCCCCGCGTTCGCGTGGCTGCGCACCGTCCCGTCCGCCCGGCGCCTCGAGGCGCTGTCGTTCCGGCTCAACGCCATCGGCTTCGTGCTGTGGACGCTGACCCTCATCGGCGGCGCGATCTGGGCCGAGCAGGCGTGGGGCCGCTACTGGGGCTGGGACCCCAAGGAGGTCGGCACCTTCATCGCCTGGGTCGTGTACGCGGCGTACCTGCACGCGCGCACCACCCGCGGCTGGGCCGGGCGGCGCGCGGCGTACTTCGTGTACGTCGGGTACGCGGCGGTGCTCGCGAACTTCACGGTGGTCAACCTGTTCGTCGACGGGAAGCACTCCTACTCGGGCCTGTGAGTCGTCCGGGACGTGGTGGTGCCCGGAGGAGGCACGTCACGCCGGGCGGCGCCGAAGGACCGCGTCGGTCCGGCTCGTCGCGTCGATCCACCAGCCGAGCCTCGGCTCCACGAGCTCGGCCACGGTGATGATCTGCTCGTGCTCGCTCCCGAGATCGAGGGAGAACACCGGTTCGTGGTGGGCGACACGGTTGCGCAGCGTCCCTGCTCGCAGCAGCCGGTCGCGCAGGTCGGTGCGCCGTGCCCGGGGGAACGCGGCCTTGAGCGCGGGCTGCCAGAGCGTGCGGTTGTACGCGTCCGAGAGCAGCGACGGCCAGAACCCGAAGGTCAGCTCGGCGACGACGTGGCCGTGGGCGACGGGCCTGCCGCCCCGGGCCGCGCGGTCACGCGCGACGGCGATGCGTGCTCGCGTCCCAGGGGCGAGCGGGATCGCGGACGCGGGGTCGAGCCAATCGGTCCCAGGTCCGACCCAGGCGGACAGCGACTCGTCTACGCGGTTGCGCACGGCGACCTCGAGGTAGTGCAACGACTCGAAGAACGCCATCGAGACGTCGAGGTTCCACCGGTACAGGTCGACGGCGCGCGAGACGTCGTCCTCGCACCCCGCCAGGTACGTCGACATCCGCGGCGGCGACAGGAGGCGCACCATCGTGCGCTGGACCGGCGGGTACATCGACATCGGCAGGGTCCTCTGGTGCGGTAGTGTCGAGGCACCAGAGAGCCCCGGGAACCACGGCGACTCGCTTCGGCGAGGAACCCCCCGGGGCCTTGGTGTTTCTCGAGCCTGGCAGGCTGGACCACCACTCACCCGCCCTCTCCAGGCGCTGGGTGCGTACGCAGGTGCGCGGCCGTCGACGTCGTCGAGGGACACTCATGAACGCGTCCAGGCCGCCTTGAGTCGTCACGCCGGAGTCCTGAAGGTCGGGAACGCGCGCGTCGGGCTCGGACCGGCGCACCCACCCCGAACCGGGCCCTCGTGTCGACTCGTCGACGGAGGGCCCGTTCTGGTTCCCGCCACGCTGGTTCCTGCGCTGTCCACGGCTGACATCGAGTACGCCGACCAGACGCACGGACCGCTCAGGCCGCGCCAGCACTCACACCACGGTGCGGCGACCTCAGCCCCGCGCGCCGCCGTCCGGGACGTCGCCGTCCGTGGGCCGGGGGTCCTCGCCCGCGCCCCCGCGGGTCTCGCGCTCGCGCCGGATGCGCTCCTGCTCGAGCCGCCACAGGAACTCGGGGTCGTCGTCCGGTGCGACGGGTCCGCGCGGCCCGGCTGCGGCGGGGCCGCCGTCGGAGCGGCGTCCGGCGCGGCTGGACAGGATCCACACCACGGGTCCGACGACCGGGACGAGCACGATGAGGAGCCACGCGGCCCGGGGGATGCCGTGCCGGGAGCGCTCGTCGCTCGTGGCGACGTCGGCCAGCGCGTACACCGCCAGACCGATGATCACGAGGAAGAGCAGTGCACGACCCATGCGCTCCACCCTAAGCCGGGATCGTGCGGCACTTCGCGCCGGGGCCGGGTGAGAGGCGGCGGTGGCGCGGCTTAGGGTGGTGGCGTGCCTGTCGTCGTCTACTCCCTGCTCCGCCTCGCGCTGTTCGTCGTGTGCCTGGTGGTGCTCGTCGCGGTGGGCACGGGCTGGCTGTTCGGCGTGATCATCGCCGCCGTGCTCGCCGCCCTGCTGTCGTACCTGCTGCTGAAGGGTCCGCGGGACCGGGCGGCGCTGTGGTTGCAGGCGCGCTCCGACGCGCGGGGCGACCGGGTGCGGCTGTCGGGGACGGCGGCCGAGGACGCGGCCGCCGAGGACGCGGTGGTGGACGCGGCGGACGACGACGCCCGCGGCGGTACCCCGGGCAGCCTGTTCTGACGGGGTCGCGCGTGGCCTGAGGACCGCGCCGCGCTCAGAGCGCCAGGCCGAGCCCCAGCAGCACCCCGAACCCGAGCTCGTACATCCCGGTCCCGGCGAGGACCGGCACGAGGGCGATGCCGCGCGCGCCCACGAGGACGGTGAACGCGAGGATCCCGGCGGGCAGGGCGAGCAGCATGACCAGCAGCGCCCACGGGTTCGCGAACGCGCACGCCAGCCCGAGGACCACGGGCAGGACGACCATGGCGGCGTAGGTCACGCGGGCCCGGCGCTCGCCGATGCGGACGGCCAGGGTGCGCTTGCCGACGAGGGCGTCGGTGGGGACGTCGCGCAGGTTGTTGACCATGAGGATCGCGCAGGCGATGAGCCCGACGGCGACGGCCCCGACCCAGGCGGGCCAGGTGAGCCGCCCCGCCTGGGTGTACGTGGTGCCGAGAGTGGCGACGAGCCCGAAGAACACGAAGACGCCGACCTCCCCGAGCCCGAGGTAGCCGTAAGGGCGCTTGCCGCCGGTGTAGTACCAGGCGGCGACGACGCACAGCGCGCCGACGGCGAGCAGCCACCACTGGCCCGTCAGCGCGACGAGGGCGAGGCCGAGCAGCCCGGCGACGCCGAACGCGGCGAACGCGGCGGCCTTGACGGCGCCGGGGCGGGCGAGCCCGGCGGCGGTGATCCGCAGCGGGCCGACGCGCTCGGTGTCGGTGCCGCGCACGCCGTCGGAGTAGTCGTTGGCGTAGTTCACGCCGACCTGGAGGGCGAGCGCCACGCCGAGCGCGAGCAGCGCGTGACCGAGGTGCGCGGCGTCGACCTGCGCGGCGGCACCGGTGCCGACCAGCACGGGCGCGGCGGCGGCGGGCAGGGTGCGGGGGCGGGCGGCGGCGATCCACTCGGACGGGGTGGCCATGATGCTCCTGTCGTGCGGCGGGTCGTGCGGAGGGAACCGGGGTGCCGCGCTGGCGACGGTACCCGGTCCGGCGCGCGGTCCGGTCCGAGGTGGTTCAGTCCCGGCCGAGCGCCCGTGCGGCGAGCGTCGCTGCCCCGGACCGGTCGGGCTTGCCCGGCCCGCGCAGCGGCAGCGCGTCGACGGTGACCAGGTGGCGGGGTGCCGCGGCGCGGCCGAGGGCGGTCGCGGCGGCGTCCCGCAGGTCGCCGAGGTCGGGCGCGGCGGCGGTGCCCGGGACGACGACCGCGACGAGCGCCTGCCCCCACTCGGGGTCGGGGACGCCGACGACGAGCACTTCCCCGACGCCGGGCCGCCCGGCGAGCACGCGCTCGACGGCCGCGGGCGCGACCTTCTCGCCGCCGGTGACCAGGACGTCGTCGGCGCGGCCGAGCACCTCGAGGCGGCCGTCGACCCACCGGCCGAGGTCGCTGGTGCGCAGCCACCGGGTGCCGCCCTCGGTGGTGAACAGGTCGGAGTCCAGGTCGGGCCGGTCGCGGTACCCGGTCGCGAGCACGGGCCCGGCGAGGCGGATCCGCCCGTCGGCGTCGAGGTCGGCGGTGACGCCGTCGAGGGGGACCCCGTCGTAGACGCACCCGCCCGAGGTCTCCGACATCCCGTAGGTGGTGACCACCCGGGCCCCGGTGTCCCGGGCGCGGGCGACGAGCGCGGGCGGGGCGGCCGCGCCGCCGAGCAGCACGGCGTCGTACGCGGCGAGGGCGGCGCGCCCGGCCGGGTCGTCCAGCAGCCGGTGCACCTGGGTGGGGACGAGCGACGTGTAGCGGGGCAGCCCCGCGGCGTCGAGCCGGGCGGTGGCCGCCGCGAAGGCGTCCGGGCGGAACGGCCCGTCCAGCACCTCCGGCACGGTCCCCGCGACGAGCGAGCGCACGAGCACCTGCAGCCCGGCGACGTGCGCGGGCGGCAGGGGCAGCAACCACGCGCCGGGGCCGGACAGCCGCTGGTACGTCGCCCGCGCGGAGGCGGTCAGCGCGGCGGCGGACAGCATCACCTCCCGTGGCGTTCCGGTCGACCCGGAGGTCCGGACCAGCAGCGCGACCTCGTCGGGCACGGCGCCGCCGGCCTCGACCCCGGTCCCGGGCCCGTCGTCGACGGGCAGCACCGCGGGTCCGGTGCCGTCCAGCGCGGCGGCCAGGGCGTCCAGCAGGGCGGGGACGGTCGCGGCGCGGGCCGGCACGACGCGGACGGGGCGGGTCACCGGCCCAGGGTAGGTCCGCCCGTAGAGTGTCGGGGACGCGCGGCTCGAACCGGCGCGCGCACGAGGTCCCGAGGGGTTCTGCGAGATGGTCCACACCACGACCCGGCGCCGCAGCGGCGCCACCGTCCTGGCGCTCGCGGCGACGCTGCTGCTCGCCGCCTGCTCCTCGGGGGCCTCCCCGGCCCCGGACGCGGAGACGGTCGGTCCGACGCTCGACCCGCAGAAGGTCGCCGCCCCGGCTCCGGACGTCCCGCCGGTCTGGCCGCTGACCGGCGTGGCGGGCGAGCCCGAGAACCGCCCGGCGCTCGCGGTGAAGATCGAGAACACCAGCTCGGCCCGCCCGCAGTCCGGCCTGGAGCAGGCGGACGTCGTGTGGGAGACGATCGTCGAGTTCGAGGTGTCCCGGTTCGTCGCGGTGTGGCACTCGCAGGTGCCGGCGGAGCTCGGACCGGTCCGGTCGGTGCGCCCGATGGACCCGGCGATCGTGTCGCCGCTGAACGGCCTGCTGACGTTCTCCGGCGGGCAGCCCGGAATCCTCGCGCTGGTGGACGAGAGCCCCGTGCAGGTGATCAGCCACGACGCCGGGGCAGACGGTCTGTACCGGCTGCGGTCCCGGTCGGCGCCGCACAACGTGTACGCGGACCCGGACGCCCTGTGGGCGCAGGCCGACGCGGAGCACCAGAACAGCCCCGGCGAGCAGTTCGCGTTCGCGCGGACCGCCGAGCAGGCCAGCGCGGTCGTCGCGGGCACCCCGGCGACGACGCTCGCGTTCGACCTGTCGAGCCAGGCCAAGCCGTCCTGGACGTGGAACGGGTCGGTCTGGGAGCGCTCGGAGGGCAGCAGCGCGGCGATGGCGGCGTCGGGCGCGCGGCTGTCGGCGACGAACGTCGTGTCGATCACGGCCTCGCACCCGGGCTCGCCGTTCGGCGCGCAGAACGGTGCGGTCGTGCCGACCTACGTGCTGGAGGGCAGCGGCGAGGGCGTGCTGGCGACCGGCGGGCAGACCGTCCCCGTCACCTGGACCAAGGCGTCCCGCGACGCCCCGATGCAGCTGACCCTGGCGGACGGCACCCCCGCCAGGCTCGCCCCGGGCAACACCTGGGTCGAGCTGGTCCCCGCGGAGTCGGGCTCGCTCGCGATCTCCTGACCGCGCCCGGCCCGACCCGCCCGTCGCGCCTCAGTAGGCGTGCGGGAACCGCGTCCAGTCCGGGTCGCGGCGCTCGAGGAACGCGTCGCGCCCCTCGACGGCCTCGTCCGTCATGTACGCCAGCCGCGTCGCCTCTCCGGCGAACACCTGCTGCCCGGCCAGGCCGTCGTCCGCGAGGTTGAACGCGAACTTCAGCATCCGGATGGCCTGCGGGGACTTGGTCGCGATGATCCGCGCGTACTCCAGCGCGGCGTCCTCCAGGTCCGCGTGGTCCACGACGTCGTTGACGGCGCCCCACTCGTAGGCGTCCTGCGCCGAGTACTCGCGGGCCAGGAAGAAGATCTCCCGCGCCCGCTTCTGGCCGACCTGCCGGGCGAGCAGCGCGGAGCCGTACCCGCCGTCGAACGAGCCGACGTTCGCGTCGGTCTGCATGAACCGGGCGTGCTGCCGGGAGGCGATCGTGAGGTCCGCGACGACGTGCAGGGAATGCCCGCCCCCGGCGGCCCAGCCGTTGACCAGCGCGACGACGACCTTGGGCATCGTCCGGATGAGCCGCTGCACCTCGAGGATGTGCAGGCGGCCCGCGCGGGCGGGGTCGATGGCGTCGGCGGTCTCGGCGTCCGTGGAGCCGGTGTACCGGTAGCCGTCGCGGCCGCGGATGCGCTGGTCGCCGCCGGAGCAGAACGCGTAGCCGCCGTCCTTGGGGCTGGGCCCGTTGCCGGTGAGCAGGACCGTGCCGACGTCGGAGGACATCCGCGCGTGGTCGAGCACCCGGTACAGCTCGTCCACGGTGTGCGGCCGGAACGCGTTGCGCACCTCGGGGCGGTCGAACGCCACCCGCACCACGGGCAGGTCCCGGGGCGACGCGCCGGTGCGGTCCACGCCGCGGTGGTACGTCAGGTCCGTGAGGTCCTCGAACCCGGTGACCGTCCGCCACCGCTCGGGGTCGAAGGTGTCGGACACGCGCGGGGGCAGGGGGCTGGTGGGCTCGCTCACCCCGACAGCGTAGGTCGGTGCAGAGCCTCTAGGCTGACGACGTGCACGTCTACGCGATACCGATGCGGACGCGCTTCCGCCGGATCACGGTGCGCGAGGGCGTGCTGCTGCGCGGGGACGCGGGCTGGGGCGAGTTCAGCCCGTTCTGGGACTACGACGCGGTCGAGTCGGCGGCGTGGTGGCGCGCTGCGCGCGAGGCCGCCGACGAGGTCCTCCCGGCGCCGGTCCGCGACCGCGTCCCGGTGAACGTCACCGTCCCCGCCGTCGACCCGGAAGCGGCACGGCGGATCGTCCTGGCGTCGGGCGGGTGCACGACCGCCAAGGTCAAGGTGGCCGAGCCCGGCCAGGACGTGGCCCAGGAGGCCGACCGCCTCGCCGCCGTGCGGGAGGCGCTGGGCCCCGGCGGCGCGATCCGGGTCGACGCCAACGCCGGGTGGGACGTGGACACGGCCGTGGACCGGCTGGCGGTGCTGGACCGCGCGGCGGGCGGGCTGGAGTACGCGGAGCAGCCGGTGGCCTCGGTCGCGGACCTGGCCCGCGTGCGCCGTCGCGTCCCGGTGCCCATCGCCGCCGACGAGTCGATCCGGCGCGCCGAGGACCCGATGGCGGTCGTCCGGGCGGACGCCGCGGACGTCGTGGTGCTGAAGGTGCAGCCGCTCGGCGGCGTGCGGGCGTGCCTGGCGCTCGCCGCGGAGGTGGGGCTGCCGGTCGTCGTGTCGTCCGCGCTGGAGTCGTCGGTGGGCCTCGCCCAGGGCGTCGCGCTCGCGGCCGCGCTGCCGGACCTGCCGTTCGCGTGCGGGCTGGCGACGGCCCGGCTGCTGACGGACGACGTCGCCGACCCCGCCCTGCTGCCGGTGGACGGGGCCCTGTCCGTCGCGGCGGCGCGCGCGGTCGTCCCGGACCCCGCCCGGCTCGCGGCCACCGCCGCCGACCC
>NZ_RFFI01000209.1 GCF_003696205.1 Cellulomonas triticagri | reverse complement strand
CCTCCGCCGGGGCCGCGACCGCCGGGGTGGCCGCGGAGACCGGCGCCGGGCGGCCCTTGCCGCGCGCCGGGCGTGCCGCGGGACGCGCCGGGGCGGACGTCTGCTGCTTCTCGAACTGGGCCTGCGCCGCGTCCGCCCGCTCGAGCGTCTGCTTGTTCGGCACCGGGTCGTGGCCGAGCAGGTTGCGCAGCTCGTCCAGGTACGAGGTGATCGACTCGCGCTGGCGGTTGAGGTCCTCGACCTGCCGCTGCGCGGTGGTGCGCTCGCGCTCGGACTCGGCCATGGCCTCGGACAGCGTCTTCTCGGCGTGCTCGCGGGCCTCGGCGACGACGCGGTCGGCGTTCTGCCGGGCGTTCGACAGCAGCTCCTTGGAGTGGTTCTGCGAGTCGACGCGGATCTTCTCGGCCTGCTCCAGCGCCTTGGCGACGCGCTGCTCGGCGTCGGCGGCGTGCGCCTCGGCGTCGGAGACGAGCTTCTCGGTCTCGGCGCGGGCGGTGGCGTGCCGCTCGGCGTCGGCGCGCTCGGCGGCCTCGCGCTGGGCGGCGACGGCGAGCTCGGCGTCCGCGACGGCCTGGCGGGCCTGGGAGGTCAGCGCGTCGGCCTCGGTGCGGGCCTGGGTCCGCAGCTCCTCGGTCTCGGCGCGGGCCTGCGAGCGCAGCCCGTCGGCGGTGCGCGACGCTTCGGTGACCTGGCGCTCGACGTCGAGGCGGGTCGCCTCGCGCAGCTCGGCGACCTCGCGGTCGGTGCGCTCGCGCAGCTCGGTGGTCTCCCGCTCGGCGGTGGCCCGCTGCTCGGCGGTCTCCCGCTCGGCGAGGGCCCGCAGGGTGCTGGTCTCGTGCTGGGCGCGGTCCCGGAGCTCGGCGGCCTCGCGCTCGGCTGCGGCGGTGACCTCGGTGGCGTACTGCTCGGCCTCGGCGCGCTGCGCGGCGAGGGCCTGCTCGGCCTCCTGGCGGGTGGCGGCGACCTCGTCGGCGACGGCGGCGCGCAGCTCGCCGGTCTCGCGGTCGGCCGTCGCGCGGACGAACCCGGAGTACTGGTCGGCCTCGGCGCGCAGCGCGGTCGTCTCGGCGACCGCGCGCTGCTGCAGCTCGGTCGCGGCGCGCTCGGCGGCGGACCGCACGGAGTCGGCGTGCGCCTGGGCGTCGGCGCGCAGCGAGGTGACCTCGTCGCCGACGGCCTGGCGGGCCTCGGCGATCTCGGTCGCGGCGAGCGAGCGCTGCATCGCGGACCAGCGCTCGGCCTCGGTGCGCAGCTCGGCGAGCTCGGACGTGACGCGCTGGCGCAGGGCCGTGGTGTCGGCGTCCGCGGCCTGGCGCAGGTCCTGGTCGTACCGCTCGGCGTCGGCGCGCAGCGCGGCGGCCTCGTTCTCGGTGGTGGTGCGCAGCGCGGTCGTCTCGGCCTCGGTGGTCGAGCGCAGCGCCTCGGCGGCCTGCTCGGTGTTGATCCGCAGCTCGGTCGTCTCGCGCTCGACCGTGGCGCGCAGGGTGCCGAGCTCGCGCTCCAGCGTGGCGCGGCGCTCGCTCTCCTCCGTCTGCACGGCGGTCTGGATGCGGGCGGCCTCGCGCTCGGCGGACCCGACGAGCTCCTCCGCGCGGCGCTGCGCGCCGGTCAGGGTGCTCTCGGCCTCCGTGCGCGCGGTGGTGCGCTCCTCGGTGGCCTCGCGCTTGGCGGTCGCCAGCATCTCCGCGACCTCGTTCTCGGCGCGGGCGCGGAGCTGGCCCGCCGCGAGCCGGGCGCGGGCGAGGGCGTCGGACGCCTGCGCGTTGGCCTGCTGCACGACGTCGGAGGACTGCTCCTCGGCGGACCGCAGCAGCATCTCGATGCGCGAACCGAGCCCGGAGTAGGTGGGCCGCTCGGCCTCACGCAGCTGGCGGTGCGCCTCGGACAGCTCGCCGGAGATCTGCATCACCCGCTCGTCGAGCGAGGCGACCTGGCCGCGCGCGTCCTGCAGGGCGCGGTCGAGCTCGTCCATGCGGGCGTCGACGGGGGCGCGGTCGTAGCCACGGAAGTTGACCACCGGGAACGGCGTACGGTCGTCTGCCACGAATCTCCTCCTGCGGGCGCGCGTGAGCGCTGGTGGGGACGGCCTCCGGGCGGGAGGCTGTGGGCGTCGGTCGGCCCGCGTCCGCGGACCAGGGTATCGGGACGAACCCGGCAGCGGGGACCCGCTGCGGATACGCACCCGATGACCACCGCCCGAGGTCGCTCGCCTATGGTGGACCGTCACGTTCGAGAGGAAACCGTGTGCTCCAGCGACTGATCGCCGCCCTGCTCGGGCTGCTCGGCGTCGCCTCGGTGGGTCTCGGTGTCGCGTCGGCCACGGCCTGGCGCGCCGACGACCCCCTGATCGCCACCGCCGACCCCGGGGGCGACGTCCGCACCCTCGTCACGGACCCGGGGGTGCTCGAGCTCGCCGGCGACCCCGTGACGGTCACCGTCCGCGCCGACGGCGCCCCCGTCGTGCTCGCCGTGGGGCGGGACACCGACGTCGACGCCTGGGTCGGCTCCGACCCCTACGCCCGGGTGACCGGGATGTCGGACTGGCACACCCTGGCGACGACGGCGGGGGAGCCGCCCGCGGGCGCGACACCGACCGCGTCGCCGAGCGAGGCCGCCGAGGAGGCCGCCGCCCCGAGCCCGTCGGCGAGCGCGGACGCCGAGGCGCCCGCCGCAGCGCAGGCCGCCGACCCGACCGGCTCCGACATGTGGGTGGTCGAGGCGTCCGGCGACGGCTCCGCGACGATCGAGTGGCCCGCCGAGGACGGGCGCTGGTCGCTGATCGCGGTGAGCCTGGGTGACGCCGCCCCGCAGCTCGACCTGTCGTGGCCCCAGACCGTGACGACGCCGTGGCTGTGGCCGGGCGTCGCGCTCGGTGTGCTGCTCCTCGCGGTGGCCGCCGTGCTGCTCGTGCGCATCCTGCGCTCGCGCGGTGGTGACGAGCACCAGTGGCACTCCGTCGAGACCGGCACGATCGCCGTGGTCGCGGCGCCGCCCGGCAGCCTCGCCGCGCGGGCGGCCGCGTCCCGTCCCGGTGCGCCCGGCACGGCCGACGGCGGTGCCCCCGACGACACCGGGACGGCGTCCGTGCCGCTCGGCACCGTCACCCCCGGCTCACCGTTGACCCGTCGGCAGATCCGCGAGGCCGAGCAGGCGGCGTCCGCGCACCGCAGGGGTCGCCGCCCGGAGACCGGTGCGGTCCCCGTCGTCACGGGGCAGACCGCCGCGGTCCCCACCGTCGCCGACCCGCAGGACCCGGCGGCCACCGGCGCGCGACCGGGCCCGACCCGGCCCGCCCCGGCGGAGGGCCGAACCGCGGCCGAGCC
>NZ_RFFI01000208.1 GCF_003696205.1 Cellulomonas triticagri | reverse complement strand
CGACGGGGAGCAGCAGCAGCGCGGCGGCGAGCGCCGCGGCGGCCCGGCGGCCTCGCGGGTGCGACGTCACGAGTCGCCCGACGCCGCGCCCTCGGCCGCGGTGCCGCCGGAGACCTCGGTCGCGGCGGCCTCCACGGTCAGCGACGGACCGGTGGGCAGCAGCGCCGCCCACGCCGGGGGCACCCGGACGACGTCGTCGGGCGTGAAGCCCAGGCGCGCGAGGACCTCGTCGCTGGCGTCGGGCACCGGGTAGGCGCGGCCGGAGCCGTCCACCAGGCGCACCGTCGCCGTCGCGCCGTCGCTGCTCTGCGCCCGCACCAGCGCGCCGGAGCCCGGGGCGACCCGCACGCCGGGCTCCACGGCACCGTCGGCGAGCACCAGGTCGACGCGCTCGGCGTCCCCCGTGCTCAGCACGACGCACGGCGTCTGGCCCGCGGCGGGCAGCGTCGGCACGGTCGCGGGCAGGTCGGCCGGGGCGACGGGGGTCCCGGAGGTCCGCACGGCGGCGATGTCCGACGCCGTCACCTGCAGCGCCGTCGCCGCGAGGTCGCCCGCGCCCAGCAGGTACAGCGGGTACGCGAGGTCGCTCAGCGGGGCGAGCTCGCCCTGCGCGTCCACCACGTAGCGGCGCAGGCCGTCCCCGGTCCCCGAGACCTCGACGAGCTCGCCGACGCGGGTCTCCAGCGGCAGCCCGCCCTGCGGCAGAGCCGCGTCGCCCGCACCGGCGACGGTCAGCGCCGCCAGGTCCGTGCCGAGCGGCACGAGGTTCAGCCAGTCCGCACCCGCCACCAGCGGCGTCGCCGTGTCGAGGCCGAGCGCGCGGAGCACCGCCGCCTCGTCCGTCGGCGGGATGCGGTGCCGGACACCGTCCGCGACCAGGTAGAGCGTCCCGGCGACGTCGACCAGCACGCCCGTGCCGGGCACGGGCGCCGCGGCGGGGGCGTCGGGATCGAGGTCGAGAGTCGTCGTGCCGTCCGCCGCGACGCACGCCGCCCATCCCGTGCCGGTCAGCCGGTCAGCGAGCGGCAGCTCGTCCGGGGCGCCGGGGATGCCGAGGGTCGCGCCGCGCGGGGCGTCGGTGATGTCGTCCTCGCTGACGTCGACCACGTGGAACGCACCGGAGTCGAGCACCAGGCGCGCGCTCGTCACGTTGAGCACGGGGTGCAGCGTCCCCTGGATGCCGACGTACCGGCTGCCGTCGCCCTCGACGATGACGAGGGACTGGTCGTCCCAGCCGTCCGGGAGGGTCGGGCTGAGCAGGCCGAGGCCGAGGCTGCCGAGGACCAGCAGCACGCTCAGCGAGACGCCCGCGACGACGCCGCGCAGCGGCTTGGTCGGCTCGAGCTCCCGCCCGCCGGGCGCCCCGCTGGTGAACGCGGTGAGCAGCCGGCGGCGGCTGTAGGTCTGGGCCTCGACGAGGTCGCGCTTGGACGCCACGTCAGACCAGGCCCGCCGCGGTCACGCCGAGCGGCAGCAGCAGCGCGAGGCAGGCGATCTCCAGGAAGTCCCCGAACCGCGCCAGGCCCACCCGGCGACGCGGCGCCACCAGGCCGAGCCCGACCACGACCGCGGCGGCGGCACCGGCGACGGCCACGAGCGCGGTCCGCCACGACGGGTGCTGGGACGCGGCGACCACGGCCACCGTCACCAGGAGCAGCACCGACAGGCTCACGGTGAGCAGCACGTCGAGGCGCGAGTACGTCTGGCGGGTCGCGAGCAGCAGCCCCGCGGCAGCGAGCACCAGCAGCACCGTCCCGGCGACGCCGGTCGCGACGACGGCGGGGGCCGCCACGATCGCGAGCGCGCCGATCGCCACGCGCAGCGACACCTGCACCCGGTGCCCGGCGGCGAGCTGCGCCTGCACCCGCGCCGACTGCACGGCCGGCGGGTCGGCGAGGATCTCCGCGTCGTTGCGCGGCGACACCACGCGCAGCGGCGTGCTGGACAGCGCCAGCCACGGCACGCCGATGCTCGCCGTCGCGACGACCGCCACCACGACCGCGAGGACCGCACCGGGCGTCGCGTCGGTCAAGGCGATCGTCGTCCCCGCGACGGCCACGGCGAGCCCGCCCGCGAGCGGCGCGGCGGACAGCTCGCGGCGGCCCACCAGCGCGGGCATTCCCAGCAGCCCGGCGACGAGCACGCCCGTCCCGGCGAGCGCGGCGGGCCAGCCCCAGGACGGCGGCGCGGACGTCGCGGTCAGCCCGGCGACCCCCGCGAGCACCGGGGCCACCAGCACGAGCACCCGACCCGCGGCGGGCTCCGTGCCCACGCGCCCGACGACGGCCCCCGCGACCAGCGCGAGCAGCGCCGCGATGGCCGCGACCACCGGCGGGACCAGCGAGGCGCGGTCGGCGCCCAGCAGCAGCGCCGCACCGGCGAGCAGCAGGGCGGCGGCCGCCCAGGCGGCGCTCAGCGCGGAGTCCCGCGGCGTCCACGGGGCGTACTGGTGCTCGACGGCGTCGGCCACGGCCTCCACGACGTCGTCGTAGATCCGCTCCTGCTCGCGGCGCGCGCCCGACTCCAGGGTCAGCACCGTGCCGTCCTCGACGCCCTCGGCCAGCAGGCTGCGGGCGGAGTCGATCGGCGTGCCGTCGGCCCGGACCAGGCGGTAGCCGCCGTGGGCCGTCGTCGCGTCGAGCAGGCCGAGCGCGCGGGCCAGGCCCGGGACGACCTCGGCCATCGGGACGGCGCCCGGGACGCCGAGGTCGAGCCGCCGGTCCCCCGCGGTCACCGACACCCGCACGAGCGTCCCGACGGACGTCGTGGAGGTGGGTGCGTCTGTCATGGGGTCCCCTGTAGTCCCTGGGCAGGTCGGCGGTCAGCATAGCGACGGCCGGGGCCCCGGTCGGCGGGACGTCCGCGCGGGCAGGTCCGACCGGGTGCCGTGCGCGGGTGAGATCCACCCGCCCGCGTTCCCCCGGGTGGAGGTACCGGCGCTGCGCAAATCGGGCGATAGTTGACGGATCACCCAGTTCTTGCTGGGCCGAACGGGTGAACGATGACACCGGTCAGCGTGGTCGTCCACAGGACGGGTGACCTCGCCTGACATGAGAGAAACCTGTGGGCTAGCCTGCCAGCGGTTCGGGTCGAGTGCTCGGGCGGGGCGGCACCGCGAACGGGGCCGCCGAGCAGAGGCCCACCGGGCCGTGGAGGGGGAGGTGACATGGCAGCAGAGGTTTCCGCAGCAGATGGCGCGCTCAAGCAGGGCGCCGACGCGGTCGCGACGAGCCGTGGGGAGCTGCAGCGTGAGCTGAGCGCCCTGGAGGGCAAGCTCTCGGGCATCGGGTCGCACTGGCAGGGCCAGGGCGCCGTGGCGTTCAACGCGCTGATGGCGCGCTGGCGTGAGGACGCG
>NZ_RFFI01000207.1 GCF_003696205.1 Cellulomonas triticagri | reverse complement strand
CGTCCCACGACGCGGCGGCCTCGGCCGCCGACGGCGCTCCGGACCCCCGGCTCGGGGACGTCGGCGCCGGCCCGGAGGCCGGACCGCGCGCGGGTGCCGCGCCGTCGCCGGCGAGCACGCCCTCGACCTTGACCGCGAAGCCGAGGGTCTCGCGGACGGCCTGCTGCACGAGGTCGGCGTGCGAGCCGCCCCGGAACGCCGACGCCAGCCCCGGCGCGCCGAAGCCGAGCGTCAGCGTGGTGGCGTTCAGCTCCACCACCTGCGCGTTCTGGCTGATGAGCACCCACGTCGTCTTCTTCAGCCGACCGAGGGTGTCCAGCACCTCGGGCCAGCGGCGGCGCAGCATCTCCGTGTCCCCGCCGCCGGGGGCACCCGCGGGGCGCTCGGCGGGGGCGACCGGCTCGGCCACCGGGACGTCGTGCGGCACGGCCTCCTGCACCGGCGTCGCGGGAGCGGGGTCGACCACGCGCTCGTCGTGCGGCTCCGGCGCGGCGGCACCCGCCTCGTCGGTGTCGCCCCCGGGCGCGGCGGGAACCGCCTCGTCGGTGGCACCCCCGGGCGCGTCGTCGGGCGCGTGCCGGCCGGTCGCGCCGCTCTCGACCGCCTCCGCCGTGCGGTCGGCGGGGGCGGGAGCGGGGATCGGCTCGGGTGCGGGGGTGACGACCGCGACGCGCTCCACCTCGACGGCCGGGGCCGGCGCCGGAGCGTCGGGCACGGGGCGGGCAGCGGCGGCGGACGCGGCAGGGGCTGCAGGTGCGCCCGAGGTGAGGGAGGCGGCCCCGGGAGCACCGCCGGGGGCGACGCGGACGCCCTCGCGCTCCAGCCGGTCCACCCGCGCCCCGATCCCGGCGGCGGTGTCGTCCAGGGCCGGCAGCAGCAGCCGGGCCATCAGCAGCTCGAGGTGCAGGCGCGGCGAGGTCGCACCGGTCATCTCGGACAGGGCGGCGTTGACGAGGTCGGCGGAGCGGGAGAGCTCGGCCGCGCCGAGCTGGCGGGCCTGCGTCTGCATGCGCGCCATCTGGTCGCCCGGGACGTCGCGCAGCACGGCGGCGGCGGCGTCGCCGGAGGCGGCGAGCACGATGAGGTCGCGCAGCCGCTCCAGCAGGTCCTCGACGAACCGGCGCGGCTCGTGCCCGGTGGAGATGACGCGCTCGACCACGCGGAACGCGCTGGCGCCGTCCCGGGCGGCGACGGCCTCCACCAGGTCGTCCAGCAGGGACGCGTGGGTGTAGCCGAGCAGCGCGACGGCGTCCTCGTACCCGAGGCCGTCGGGGCCGGACCCGGCGATCAGCTGGTCCAGCACGGACAGCGAGTCGCGGACCGAGCCGCCGCCCGCGCGCACGACCAGCGGGAGCACGCCGGAGCCGACCCGCACGCCCTCGGCGGTGCAGAGCTGGTCCAGGTAGCCGACCATGACGTCCGGCGGCACCAGGCGGAACGGGTAGTGGTGCGTGCGGGACCGGATGGTGCCGATGACCTTGTCGGGCTCCGTCGTCGCGAAGATGAACTTCACGTGCTCCGGCGGCTCCTCCACGATCTTCAGCAGCGCGTTGAAGCCCTGCGGGGAGACCATGTGGGCCTCGTCGAGGATGAAGACCTTGTACCGGTCGCGGGCGGGGGCGAAGGTCGCGCGCTCCCGCAGGTCACGGGCGTCGTCCACGCCACCGTGGCTGGCCGCGTCGATCTCGACGACGTCGAGGCTGCCCGGCCCGCCGCGGGCGAGCTCGACGCAGGACTCGCAGACGCCGCACGGGGTGTCGGTGGGGCCCTGCGCGCAGTTCAGGCAGCGCGCGAGGATGCGCGCGGACGTCGTCTTGCCGCAGCCGCGCGGCCCGGAGAACAGGTACGCGTGGTTCGTCTGCCCGCTGCGCAGCGCCTGCCGCAGCGGCGCCGTGACGTGGTCCTGCCCGACGACCTCGGCGAAGGTCTCGGGCCGGTAGCGGCGGTACAGGGCGGTCGTCACCCCAGAACTCTAGAGGGGACGGCGGACACCGGGGGACCCCCGCCCGCGCTCCTGGGGACCACCGGCGGCACCGCACGCACCGCACCACTCACGCCGCACGGGAGGCCGGACCAGGTGGTGCCGCGACGGGTAGCGTGGTCCGATGCCCGCCGCCGCACCCCTCCCTGACGCGCGCCCGGACGACCCCCACGGCGCGGACCTCCCGGAGCCCAGGCCGGCGACCCGCCGCCCCCGCCGTCCCCCGCGGCGCGGCCGTCAGGTGCCGTGGTCCCTCGCTCGCGGCGCGCTCGTCGGCGGCGCCGAGGCCCTGCCCGGGATCAGCGGCGGCACGATCGCGCTCGTCACCGGCGTCTACGAGACCGCCGTGACCGGGGCGGGCCACCTGCTGTCGGGCCTGCGCCTGCTCGTCACGGACCGCGTCGCCGCGCGCCGCGAGATGGCGCGCGTGAACTGGGCCGTGATCGCCCCGCTCCTGCTCGGCATGGTGCCCGGCCTGGTGCTCACCGCCGGGTTCGTCGGCCCGCTGCTGAAGGAGCACCCGGTGCCGATGACGGCGCTGTTCCTCGGCATGACCGCGACCGCGCTGCTCGTGCCGCTGCGGATGATCGGGAGCCGGTGGACCGCCCGCGAGGTGCTCACCGCCGTCCTCGTCGCCGCCGCCGTCTTCGTGCTCGTCGGGCTCCCCCCGCAGAACCTCCCCACCACCTACCCGGTGGTGTTCGTCGGGGCGGCGCTCGCCGCGTGCGCGCTCGCGCTGCCCGGCACCTCCGGCTCGTTCCTGCTGCTCACCTTCGGGCTCTACCACCCGGCGCTCGACGCGCTCAACGACCGCGACCTCGGCTTCGTCGCGGTGTTCGGTGCCGGGATGGTGGTGGGGCTGGGCTGCTTCATCAAGGAGCTGCAGTGGCTGCTGGAGCACCGGCGCCGCGCCACGCTCGTGATCATGACGGGCGTGGTCGTCGGGGCGCTGCGCGCGCTGTGGCCGTGGCAGACCGAGGACCGCGGGCTGCTCCCGCCCGGCGAGCAGGTCCCGCTCGCCCTGCTCATGCTGCTCACCGGTGCGGCGGTCGTGCTCGGCCTGACGGTGCTGGACGCCCGGATCCGCCGCCGCTGACCACCCGTCACCCGCGCCCGCCCGTCACCCGCGCCCACCCGGTCGGGCGCTGGGCCGGCCGCGCGCCACGCCGTCTCACATCGTGAACGCCACGTTCCACACAACGAGACGTCCGCGCTAGATTCCCTCCACCAGCCGCCGGGACGACCCCGCGGCCCGACGCCGGAGGGAGACCAGGATGCGCCCGCACGCCACCACCGCGCTCCACCCCTCCATGCGTCGCGCGACCGGGAGCGCCCCGCGCCCCTGTCGCTGTACCGCCGCGGCCTGACCGACCCGTGGTGACCCGGCGGCGACGTCCGCCCGGGACCCACGCCGGCGTCCGGCCGCGCCGACCCGGCCCCGACGTCGCCGGTGGCC
>NZ_RFFI01000206.1 GCF_003696205.1 Cellulomonas triticagri | reverse complement strand
GGCCGCGGCGAGCCCTCGGCACGCACGGCGGCGGTCCGCCAACCGTCCGGCCCGTGCACGTCGACCTCCGGGGCCGCCGACGCCCGCGCCACCAGCGCGTCACCCTCGGTCCACAGCGCGGCGTCGGACAGCACGAGCAGCCGGCCCGCCGGGCGGTCGAGCACCCAGGCCCGGTCCGCGTCCCCGGACGGGACGACCACGACGGTCGCGCGCGCGCCGTCGAGCGCCACCTCCAGCACGCCGCCGCGGCGGTGCGGCAGCCGGTGCAGCCCCTGCTCCACCTCGGTGCCGCCGGTCACGGTGGCGCGCGCGTCGAACCGGACGTCGGCTGGCACCCCCTCCTCGGCGACGAGCACGAGGGTCGTCGGGTCGAGCAGCGTGAGCGCGCTCGCCGTCGCCGACCGCACCTCGACCGCGCCGAGGCGCAGGCCCACCGGCCAGCGCGCCAGCGTCCCGGCGGGGACGTCCACGGGGCCGAGCGTGGTGCGCCCGCCGGGCAGCTCCAGGCCGAGGCGGACGCCGTGCAGGTCGGGCAGCGGGACGTGCGGCTGGTGCCAGGACAGCAGCACGAACCCCGTCCGGCCGTCGCTGCGCAGCGCCCAGCGCAGCGTCCCGGTGTCCTCGACGCCGGCCGGCCGGACCTCGGGCAACGTCGAGGGCATGTCCACCAGTAGCGGGGCGAACGCCCGCAGGAACGCGTGCTGGCGGCGCAGGGCGGCGTGGCTCGGGCCGGGCAGCCCGGCGCTGCTCACCGCGGCGTGGAAGTCGTAGTCGTACCGGGGCAGGTCGTTCGGGTACGCGGTCGCGTGGGACTCCTGCAGGTCGGCGGCGGGGTTCGTCCCGCCCGCGTACATGTAGTACCCCTGCCACGCGGACCCGGAGGCGATCTTCGCGTGGCCGACGGCCGCGATGTCCGCACCCGTGGGGACCAGGCGCCGGTGGTAGGTCGTGGCCATGCCGCCGCCGAGCTCGCAGGTCGCGGGAGGGAACGCCTCGTCCCGGGGCCGGACCGTGATGTCCGCGGCGGCGGTGCCGCGCACGTCCGCGCCGACACCCGGGTCGTCCCACTCGTGGCTCGGGAAGAAGTGCGCGCGGAACGTGGTGTCCCAGGGCGCGGACGCGTCGACCCAGAACCCGTCGCCGTACCCGGAGTACAGCGGGAGCACCTCCTCAGGTGGCAGGTCCGCACCGCCCCACGCCGTCGCCGTCCACAGCGGGGCGCGCAGGCCCACGTCCCGGGCCATCCGCTTCAGCGTCAGCAGGTGCCCGGGCTGGTCGTACAGCTCGTTCTCGACCTGGATGCCGATCACCGGGCCGTCGGGCCCGCACAGCCCGGCGAGCTCGGCGCCGAGCGCCGCGAACCACGGGCGGACCAGGTCGAGGTACGCGGGGTCGTCGGTGCGGTGCGCGACCGGGGTGCCCTGCACCCAGTCCGGCAGCCCGCCGTTGCGGACCTCGCCGTGGCACCACGGACCGATCCGCAGCACGACGTCGAGCCCGAGCTCGTGGCAGAGCCGCACGAACGCCGCGACGTCGAGGTCTCCGTCGAACTTCGGGGCGGCGCCCGCGGCGGGCTGGTGGTGGATCCAGAACAGGTACGTCGAGACCACGTCCACGCCGCCGGAGCGCATCAGCAGCAGCCGCTCGCGCCAGCGTTCGCGCGGGACCCGGGAGTAGTGGATCTCCCCGGACACCGGTACCCACGGCGCCCCGTCGCGGCTCAACGCCCGCGACGTCAGGCCCACGCGGTGGTCGGCGTCGGGTGCGGTCGCCATCGCCGGGACCGTGGCGGGCGTCGCCCACGGGTGGTGGCGGACGACCAGGACCTGCTCAGGCACGGCGGAACTCCTCGTTGACGGTCTGCTGCCACGTGGCGTCCTGCCACAGCGGGTGGTGCGGTGCGGCGTTGGAGCAGGGGGTCACGCCCCACACGCCCTGGGCCGCGGCGGTGCGGGTGCCGGTCTCGGCGAGGCGGCGGCCCAGTGGCCCCTCCTCGAAGGTGCCGCCGAGCGGGGTGTACCCGACCCAGCCCTCGCCGACGACCACCGGGACACCCTGCCACCGGCCCCAGGCGGCGACGGCGGTGACCCGCGCGGTGATCTCCCGGTGCATCGCCTCGTGGGACGTCTCGTAGTGCCGGTAGAGCCAGGCGTCCCAGGCGTCGGGGTCGATCGTGTCGTACCCGTAGAGCATCTGGTCGGTGACGACGGTCGCGGCGAGCTTCCATGGCGCGGGCCGCCCGTACTCCTGCCACGTGGGGCTGCCGGGCCGCTGCAACGAGCGGAGCACCGCGTTCGGGAACCCGTCGGTGGCGGTGGCGCGGATGTCGACCAGGGCCTGCAGCCGGTCCAGCACGCCGTACGCGTAGACGTGGAACTGCCCCGCGCCGAGCCCGGCGGGCAGGGCGTGCATCGCCAGGTGCGGGGGCTTGCCGAGGCTCGCGGTGACCAGGTGGCGCGGGTGGCGGGCCCGCAGCGCCGCGAGGGCACCGGTGGTCGCGGGGTCGGCCAGGGCGGGCAGCAACGAGAAGTCGACCTCGTTGTGCAGCTCGACCAGCGCGACGACGTCGGACAGCCCCGCGTCCTCGACCGCGTCCAGCATCGCCGCGAACGCCCCGGCGAGGGCGGCGGGGCGCTGCGGCACGGGGATCGCGTCGACCGCCCGGAACCACCGGTCGTCGGCGCTGAACGCCGTGGACTGCTGGTACTCCCAGCTCGCGAGGACCACCGACATCCCACGGCGGTGCAGGCCGCGCAGCAGGGCGAGGAACCGCGCCCGCACGTCAACCCGGTGCCCGCCGGGCACGGCGTACCAGCGGGTGCCGACCCCGAAGGGCGTCCCGTCGGTGCGGCGCCCCATCCCGTCCACGGGCAGGTCGCCCGCGAGGTCGTCGAGGCCGAGCCGGCCGAACAGCAGCAGCGGCGCGGCGCAGATCCGTACGGTCGTGTACCCCCGCGCGGCCGTCGCGTCGAGCACGCGGTCGAGGTCCTCGTACGCCTCCCCGGGCCCGGTCAGCAGGTACCAGGAGAAGTCCCACAGGCAGATCGTCAGCCGGTCCGGCAGGTGCGCGGGCACGCCGACCGGGGCGTGCGGAGCCGTCATCCGGCGACCACCGCCGCCGGACCGTCCGCCGCGGCGTGCGACCGGCCCCGGGCCGCGGCCTCGCGCAGCGCCGCGACCGTCCGGGCGCGGCCCGCCCGGTCCTCGACGGAGAACAGCAGCAGCGCCGGCAGGGACGTGGCGAAGTAGTCGGGTGCCGTCGGGGCGAGCTCCAGGTCGTCGGCCGTACGCTCCAACGCCGCCCAGACCTGTGCCGCGGCGGCGCCCTCGCCGAGCCGCAGGTGCGCGACGCCGATCCAGTAGTCGTCCTCGCGGGCGGGACGCGAGGCGACGGCGAGCGCGCCACCGGCGGCCGCGGCCGTCCGCCACCGCTCGGTCGCGGTGCCGGGG
>NZ_RFFI01000205.1 GCF_003696205.1 Cellulomonas triticagri | reverse complement strand
GGTCGACCGGGTCGCCGGGGGTCGTGCGCATCGCCCCGGCGCGGCCCGGGCCCTGCGCCGCGCGGGTCGCACGCTCGGCGGGCTGGCGCACGTGCGCTCCCTGGGCGAGCTCGGCGCGTGGTGCTGGGAGGTCGGGTTCGGCGTGGGCTTCGCGTTCGGCCGCGTCGAGACCCCGCCCCCGGTCCGCCTCCCCGCGCAACCGACTGCCGCGACCCCGCGCGACGCCTGACCGCCCCCGCCCCCGCCTCCGATTCGTCGAACGGTCACCAGGTGTGGGTGTGCGGGACCTGAACCCCGCACCTGCTGACCGTTCGACGGTCTCTGCCCCGGGGAGGGCGTGGTCGGGGGAAGCGGGTCAGGCGGGGAGGGTGGCGTCGAGGCGCTCGACGATGTGCGCGGCGATCTCCAGGCTGGCCGTCGCCGCCGGGGACGGGGCGTTGAGGACGTGCACCTGCCGGTCGGTGGTCTGCACGAGGAAGTCGTCGACGAGCCCCCCGTCGCGGCGCAGCGCCTGCGCGCGGACCCCGGCGGGTGCGGGGACGAGGTCGGCGGCGGTGATCCCGGGGACGAGGCGCGCGAGGCTGCGCGCGAACGCCTGCTTCGACAGCGACCGCCCGACCTCCGCGGCGCCGGGCACGAGGTTGCGGGCGGCGAGCCGCCACAGCCCGGGCCAGGCGAGGGAGTCCGCGAGGTCGCGCGGCGACACGTCGGTCCAGGTGTACCCCTCGCGGGCGAGGGCGAGCACGGCGTTGGGGCCGGCGTGCACGTGGCCCTCGACGCCGCGGGTGAGGTGCACGCCGAGGAACGGGAACCGCGGGTCGGGCACCGGGTAGATCAGTCCGCGCACGAGGTCCCCGGCCTCGGGGGTGAGCTCGAAGTACTCGCCGCGGAACGGCACGATGCGGGCCTCGGGGTCGAGGCCGCAGGCGCGGGCGATGCGGTCGGCGTGCAGCCCGCCGCAGACCACGAGGGCGTCGGCCTCGCGGTCGGCGCGGGTGGTGCGGACCTCGACGCGTCCGGGTGCGCCGGGGGAGCCGGGGACGGTGCGCGCGGCGACGATCTCCTCGCCGAGCAGGATGCGGCCGCCCGCGGCCTCGACGTCGTCGGCGAGCGCCCGGCAGATCCCGGCGTAGTCGACGGTGCCGGTGGTCTCGACGCGCAGCGCGGCGATGGCGCGGACGTGCGGCTCGTGCTCGCGGGCCTCGGCGGGGGTGACGCGGCGGGCGGGGACGCCGTTGGCGACGGCGCGGTCGGCGAGCTTCTGCAGCCCGGGCAGCTCGGCCTCGTCGGTGGCGACGACGAGCTTGCCGCAGATGTCGACGGCGACGCCCTTCGCGCGGGCGTACTCGGCCATGGACCGGGCCCCGGCGGCGGCCATCGTGGCCTTGAGGCTGCCGGGCGGGTAGTAGAGGCCGGAGTGGATGACCCCGGAGTTGCGCCCGGTCTGGTGCCGCGCGAGCCCGTCCTCCTTGTCGATGACGGTGACCTCGTCCCCGCGTGCGGCGAGGCGTGCGGCGACCGCGAGCCCGACGATGCCGGCCCCGACGACGAGGACGTGGCTCATGCTGGACTCCCGGGTTCGTGTGGGTGAGCGCCGGACGGCAGCCCCGAGGCTAGCCGCCCGAGATGCCCCCTATGTCGGGATTCGTCCCAATTCACCCTGAAGGCGGTGCCCCGGTCGGGGGGTGCCGACTTACCGTGGTCCGCATGACCCCCCCGAGCACGGTGAGTGCCGTCGTGTACTCCCGCAACGAGGCCGACCAGCTGCGTGACTGCCTGCCGCTGCTGGCCGACTTCGACGAGGTGGTGGTCTGCGACATGGGCTCCACCGACGACACCACCGCGGTCGCCGCGCAGCACGGCGCCCGCGTCGTGCCCGTCCCGGACGCCCCCGTCGTGGAGGAGGTCCGCCAGCGCGGGCTCGACGCCGCGACGTCCGACTGGGTGCTGTTCGTGGACGCCGACGAGCACCTGCCCGCGGGCTACCGCGCCGCCCTGCAGCCGGTCCTCGACGGCCCCGCCGACGTGGCGGGCGTGCGCGTGCGGTACGACAACGTCGCCTACGGCCGGATGCTGGAGCACTCCCTGCAGGGCAGCGCCAAGTACGCCCTGCTGCGCCGGGGCGCCGCGCACTACGCCGAACCCGCTCTCGCCCACGTGCCGCCGGTGCTGGACGGCCGCGGCGTCGACGCCCCCGCGTCGGTGCCCGCCATCGCGCACCTGAACTTCCGGTCCGTCGAGCAGACCACCGAGAAGGTGCTCCGGTACGCCGCGAACAACCCCGGGCGCTTCACCCGGTTGGACGACCCCGTCCGGCTGATCCGCGAGCTGCTGCGCTCCACCGTCTACAGCGGCGCGTGGCGCGACGGCCGCGCCGGGTTCGCCGTCGCCGCCCTGCACACCTTCGGGCACCTGTACGGCTCGCTGCTCGAGGCCGAGCGCGCCGGGACCCTCACCGCCGACGTCCCCGCGAAGGACGCGCGCCTGCTCGCCGCCGCCGAGGGCGGTCAGCGCACCGGGGTGTCCGTCCGCGACGGCGTGCGCCGCCTGCTGCGGGGTCGCCGGTGACCGCCGTCACCGCACGCCCCGACCGGCTCGTGCACGTCACGCGGCTGCCTCCGAGCCCGAGCGGCGTGGCGGCGTACGCCGAGGCCTTCCGCCCCGTGCTGGACGAGCTCGGCGAGGTGGACGTGGTCCGGCTGCCGGCCGACCCGGGCGCCTCGCAGTCGGCGGTGCTCGCGGTGCGGCTCGCCCGCCGCCTGGCCCGCCGGGACCCGGCCGAGGTGCTGGTGGTTGAGCAGGCCGGGCGGGGGCTGGCCGAGTTCTGGGCGGCGTGGTGGCTCGCCCGCCGTGGTCGCCGGGTGTGGCTGATGGTGCACGACGTCCCCGAGCTGTCCGGCGGTGCGTTCTTCACGCGCACCCTCGACCGCCGGGGCGGGCGCCGCGTCGCCGCCGCGCTGTCCGCGACCCTGGGTCGCCGGGCCGAGCGCGACCTGCTGCACCGCGCCGAGCGGGTGCTGTGCCTGTCGCCGTCGGGCGCCCGCGCCCTCACCGCCGCGCACCGGCTCGACCGCGAGGTCCTGCACCTCCCGCACGTCGGCACCGTGACCGACGCACCGGTGGACGGCCGCACCGAGGTGCTGCTGCCCGGGTACGTCGCGGGTGCGGACGACGTGCTGCCGCTGATCCGCGCCGCCGGGGACCTGCCCGAGGGCTGGACCCTGGCCGTGGGCGCCTGCTCCGCCGAGACCGAGCGCGCGGTCCGCGAGGCCGCCGCCGCGCACGGCACCGCCGACCGGGTGCGGACCCTCGGGTTCCTGCCCGAGGCCGAGGTGCGGGCCGCGTTCGCCCGCGCGGCGGTGGTGGTGCGCTGGCGCCGCGACGGCTGGGGCGGGCACGGTCAGCACGCCGTCAGCGGGCCGCTGATCGCCGCGCTCGGCCAGGGCTGCGCGGTGGTCACCAACGACTCGCGGGGCGCCGCGCACCTGTTCGACGAGGCCGCCGTGGTCGTCGTCGGCGACGGGGAGGCCGGGGCGGCCGCGCTGGTCGCC
>NZ_RFFI01000204.1 GCF_003696205.1 Cellulomonas triticagri | reverse complement strand
GTCGGCGCGGTGGGCGCGGCGCGGATCGACGGGGCCGTCGCCCTCGTCGGGCTCGCGGTCGGCTACGCGCTGGTGGGGGCGTCGCCGCTGGGTCGCGCGGACCGCCGTGCCGCCGCGCGCGCCGGGGTGGCCGCGGTCGGTGCCGGTGCGGTGCTCGTGGCGCTCGGGACGACCGACGTGCTGCGGCTGAGCCCCGAGTACGTGCGGGTGCACAGCTCGCAGCTGACCGGGCTGCTCACGGCCGCCGCGCTCGTGGTCCTCGTCGCCGTCGTCACGCTGGTGCTGCCCGGGCGCGCGCTGGCGGGCCTGCGGCGGGTGGTGCACGGCCGGCGCCGGGGGCTCGGGACCGCCGCCGCCGCGGTCGTGGTCGTCGTCGGGCTCGGCCTCGCGACCCGGCCGCTGTGGTGGGAGGGCCGGTTCACCGACCCCACCACCGGCTTCGGCTACGCGGTCCAGGTGCTCCAGCAGGCCGCCGGTCAGCCGCTCGACGCCGCCCGGTCGTACGACGAGCAGACCCTCGCGTGGGTCGCCTGGTACCTCGGCGTGCCGGTGGTGGTGCTCGGCTTCGCGGGCCTCGCCCTGCTGGCCCGCCGCGCCGTGGCGGGCCGCGACCCGGCGGCCACCCTCCTCGTCGCGGTGATCGGGGTCGCGGCGGTGTTCCCGCTGGTGCGGGTGAGCATCACCCCGGACCAGATCTGGGCGGTGCGGCGGCTGCTGCCCGCGACGTTCCCCGGGCTGCTGCTCGCCGCGACCGTGGCGCTCGCGGCCCTGGCGGGCAGCGGCGTGCGTCGCCGGTGGCGGTACGGGCCGTACCGGCCGTCCCGCGGTACCTCCCGCACCGGTGCCCGGGCAGTGGGGTCGGTCGCCCGCCCGCTCGGCGCCGGTGTCCTCGCCCTCGCCGTCGTCGCGTTCCCCGTCACCACGTGGCGCCCGGGCGCGTCGGTCGTCGAGCTGTCCGGCCGCGCCACCCAGGCCCACGCCGTCTGCGACGCCCTCGCGGACCTGGGCGTGGAGCGGGTGGTGTGGACGCACTCCAGCCCGTTCCGGTACCTGGCGACGCTGCGGGTGGTGTGCGACGTCGAGGTGGTCGAGCTGCTGGAGCCGCCCTCGGCGGCGGACCTCGCGGCGATCCGCGCGGCGTGGGGCGGCGAGCCCGTGGCGGCGCTGAGCTTCGACCTGGCGGACTACCCGTGGAGCGGGGGCGTCCCGGACGCGGGTGTCGGCGGCGTCACCTCCACGACGCTGGGTCGGACCCTGGTGGGCGCGCCACGCACGGTGGACAGCACGTGGAGCGAGGTCTGGGTCGGTCTGGTCCAGCAGGACGGGACGGTCACACCGTCGCCGTGACCCGCTCGGTCTCGGCGACGCGCTCGGAACGGGCGGGGGTGTCGCCGGGCTCGGGGTGCAGCAGCACGAGGGAGCCACCGTCCGCGAGCACGCCGAGCGCGGTGAGCAGGACGACGGGGGTGGCGGTGCGGGCAGCGGACACCTCGAGCAGCGCGCGGGACCCGGCGGGGACGGCCGTGACGGTCCCTGCCGCCGCGGCGAGCAGCCCGGCGTGGGGGACGGGGTCCGTCCCGACGTCGAGGGCGTCCGCGCCGGGGTCGGTGGCGGGCACCCAGCCGATGACGTCGCCGTAGGTCATGACGGACGCGGCGGCGTCGAGGGCGTCGGGCGGCAGCGTGCCGTCGTACCGGCGGGCGAGCGCGGGCAGCGTGACGACGACCACGGCGGCGGAGCGCGGCAGGTCGAGGTCGTCGGGCCGGTCGGTGACGACGACGTCGGCGGACGCGAGCGCGCCGGGCGTGGCGTCGGTCACGACGGTGGCGCCGGTGCGCCACGCGGCGAGCGCCCAGAGCAGGGTCCGCCAGTGCGGCGGCAGGTCGAGCAGGACGCGGGTGCCGGGCTCGGCGTCGAGCTCCTCGACGAGCAGGTTGGTGGTCTTGCTCACCCAGTTGTCGAGCACCGCGCCGGACAGCTCGACGCGCTCCCCGGCGGTCCCGTACCAGGTCAGGCGGGGGCGGCCGGGCTCGGTGAGCAGGCCGGCGAGGACGTCGGCGACGGTGGCGGCGGGGCGGGGGCTGGTGACGGGCACCACGCCAGCCTAGGTGCCGGGCCCTATGACGAATCGGACATACCGCCCGGAGAGCGCTTCACTAGCACTGTTCCGCTTGACTACGCGGAACGACACGCGTGTAATTCCCGGAGACGGTTGGCCGGAGGTCACCCGCGCGGGACCCGTCCGGGGGACCCGGGTCACAGCCTGTGACAGCGATCATCAGCACCGAGCACGACGGGGGAGGCACACATGTGGAGTCTGCTCGACGACGAGGGATCCTTCCCGTCCGAGGCGCAGGGCGCGCAGCCCGAGCCGGGGATGGCGAGCGTGCTGCCGCTCTTCGGGTCGCCCGAGGACGACGGCATCATGGGCTGGCAGGAGCGCGCGCTGTGCGCCCAGACCGACCCCGAGGCGTTCTTCCCCGAGAAGGGCGGCTCGACCCGGGAGGCCAAGAAGGTCTGCCAGGGCTGCGAGGTGCGCTCCGAGTGCCTCGAGTACGCGCTGGAGAACGACGAGCGGTTCGGCATCTGGGGCGGCCTGTCCGAGCGGGAGCGCCGCAAGCTCAAGCGGCGTGTGGTCTGAGCCGCGGCGCCCTGCGGGGCGCATGATGTCGTGAGCATGTCCGACACCACGCACGCCGGCGCGCCCGCCACCGGGTCCCTGTCCACCCCCGCCCCCGTCACGGCGGTGGTCGTGGCCCGTGGCGCCACCGCGTTCCTCCCGACGACGCTGCGCGCGCTCGCCGCCCAGACCCGTGCCCCCGCCCGGGTCCTGCTGGTCGACGCGGGCGAGCGTCCCGACCCCGCCCTCGCGGGCGTCCTGCGCGACGCCGGCCTGCCCGCGGGGTCCAGCACCCTGCTGACCGCCCCCGGCGCCCGCACCTTCGGCGACGCCGTGCGGACCGCCGTCGGCGGCGCCGACCTGCCCGGCACCTGGCTGTGGCTGCTCCACGACGACTCCGCCCCCGAGCCCGCCGCGCTGTCCGAGCTGGTCCGCGCGGTGCAGGCCGCACCCTCCGTCGGCGTGGCCGGCGTCAAGCAGCGCACCTGGACCGCCCCCGCCCGCCTGCTGGAGGTCGGCGTGCGCACGTCGCGCTCCGGGCGCCGGATGACGGACGTCGAGCCCGGCGAGGTCGACCAGGGCCAGCACGACGGCCGCGAGGACGTCCTCGGCGTCGGCCTCGCGGGCGCGCTGGTGCGGCGCGACGTGTGGGACGAGCTCGGCGGCACCGACCCCGCCCTCGGCCCGTTCGGCGACGGGCTCGACCTGTCCCGGCGCGCGCGGCTCGCCGGGCACCGCGTGCTCGTCGTCCCGTCGGCGGTCGTGCGGCACGCCCAGGCGGGCTACCACGGGCTGCGGGACCACCCCGAGGAGCCGGTGGTCGACCTCGACGCCGACGGCGAGCCCGACGCCGCCGACCCGCGCCGGTCCTACGCCGCCCGCCGCACCGCGCTGCTGCACCTGCGGCTGGCGTCCGCGCCGCTGCCGCTGCTGCCGCTCGTCGCGGTCATGGCGGTGCTCGCGGGCGCGATCCGCGTCGTGGTCCGCATCGCCACCAAGGAGCCCGTCCTCGCCGCCGCCGAGGTGATCGCCCCGCTGCGCGCGCTCGCCCGCCCCGCGGCCGTCGCCCGCG
>NZ_RFFI01000203.1 GCF_003696205.1 Cellulomonas triticagri | reverse complement strand
CGCCGCCGGGACCGGCGCACCCGGCGCCGCCGAGCTCGTCGGCACGGACGTGCGCACCGTCGGGCGCGCCGCGTTCGGCGCGGGCCTCGAGCTGCACGAGCTCGCGACGCACGGCGTCGGGCTGGAGGACGTGTTCCTGCGCCTGACCGCACCGCCCGGGGCCGCCCACGGCGCGCACGCCGCCCCGACCGCCGACCACGCCGCCGGAGGTGCGCGATGAAGGACACGCTGGTCTCCGAGTACCGGAAGATCGTCACCACCCGCACCTGGTGGGTGCTGCTCCTCGTCATGGTCGCCTACATGGCGTTCATGGGCGCGGTCCTCGGGTTCGCCCTCACGTTCGACACCGGCGACGGTGCGGGCGCCGGCGGTGCCGGGTTCGGGGACGACCCCAGCGCCGTCACCACCACGGTGTACACGCTGCCCGCGGCGTTCGGGTACGCGCTGCCGCTGCTGGTCGGGCTGCTGTCCGTCACCACCGAGTTCCGGCACCGCACCCTGACCCCGACGCTGCTCGCGCAGCCGGACCGCAACCGGTTCGTGCTCGCCAAGCTGCTCGCCAGCGTCCCGGTCGGCGTGCTCTACGGCGTGCTCGGCACACTCGCCACCGTCGGCGCGGCCGCCGCGGCGTTCGCGTTCACGGACGCGCCGAACCAGCTCGGCGACGCCGCGACGTGGGGGCTCATCGCCCGGACCGCCGCCGCGCTCGTCGTGTGGTGCGTCGTCGGTGTGGGTCTGGGGTTCGCGATGCCGAACCAGGTCGTCGCGATCGTCGTGGTGCTGGCGTTCACGCAGTTCCTGGAGCCGATCCTGCGGACCCTCCTCGCGCTCAGCGACGCGACCGCGCCGATCGGCAAGTTCCTGCCGGGTGCGGCGGGCGAGGCCATCAGCGGCGGGTCGTTCTACGCCAGCAGCGGGATCAGCGACCTGCTGCCCCCGGCGGCGGGCGCCGCGGTGCTCATCGGCTACGCCCTGGTCCTAGCCCTGCTGGGCCGCCTGACCACCCTGCAGCGCGACATCACCTGACGGCCGGGTCGGACACGGCCGCGACGCCCTCCGGTCCTCGTGCCACCCACCCGGTGGGGCGGTACGAGGACCCGGGGGGCGTCGCGCCGTCTCAGCCCCGGGCGCGCGCGGCGAGGCGTGCCAGCGGCCCCGCCGCCGCGCGGATCGTCGCCGCGTCCGCCGGGTCCAGGGTCGCGAGCGCCTCGCCCAGCGTGGTCGCCCAGGCGCGCTCGACCGGGTCGCGGCGCTGCCGCGCGAGCGGGGTGGGGTGCAGGCGGGTGACCCGGCGGTCGTCCGCGTCAGACCGGCGCTCGACCAGCCCGCGGTCCGCGAGGCCGCGGACGGCGGCGCTGACGTTGCTCTGCCGGAGGTCGAGCGCGGCGGCGACGCCCCCGACGCTGCTGCCGGGGTGCGCGTCGACGTAGCGCATCACCTCGAACTCGGTGGGCGGCAGCGGCGGCAGCCCGGCGGCGTCGCCCTGCGCGAGCCGGACGCCGCGGGCCAGGTCGTGCAGCGCGACGGCGAGGACCCGCAGGTCCTGCCCGTCCGGTCCGGGGTGGTCGTGCGGCGTGGCGTCGGTCACGTCGCGAGCGTAGCAGGGTCCATATCGCTCGACATATATCGCGTCATAGATATGATCCTCCGGCCAGCGGCCCCGCCGCCCTCCTCCTGCTGGAGCACCCCATGACCCCGCCCCCGGGCACCCCCCTGCCCGTCCTCGACCCCGCAGCACCCGCGACGGCCCCGGCCCGCGCGCTCGCACCCGCCACCACCGTCGTCCTCGCGCTGCTCACCGCCATCGCCCCGCTCGCGACCGACATGTACCTGCCCGCGTTCCCGCGCATGGCCACCGAGCTCGGCACCAGCGCCACCGCCGTGCAGCTGTCCCTCACCACGTTCATGGTCGGGCTCGCGCTCGGCCAGCTCGTCATCGGCCCGCTGTCCGACCAGCGCGGCCGCCGCGGGCTGCTGATCGCGGGCAGCGCGGTGTGCGCCCTGGCGGGCGTGGCGTGCGCGCTCGCCCCCTCGGTCGGCGTGCTGATCGCCGCCCGGTTCGTGCAGGGGTTCAGCGGCGCCGCCGGCGTGGTCCTCGCCCGCGCGGTCGTCAGCGACCGGGCGCGCGGCACCGCCGCCGCCAAGCTGTTCGGCGTCATGATGCTCATCCAGGGCGTCGCCCCGGTGCTCGCCCCGCTCCTCGGCGGCTCCCTGGTCACGGCCGTCGGCTGGCGCGGGGTGTTCGGCATCCTCGCGGCCGTCAGCGCGCTGATGCTCGTCGGCGTGCTCGCGCTGGTCCCCGAGACCCTGCCGCGCGAGCGTCGCACCGGCGGCGGCCTCGCGACCACGCTGCGCGACGCCCGCACCCTGCTGACCAACCGCCGCTACCTCGGCTGGACGGGAGCGCTGGTGCTCGGGTTCGCCGCGATGTTCGCGTACATCTCCGCGTCGCCGTTCGTGCTGCAGAACATCCTGGGCCTGTCCGTCGGCCAGTACTCGGTGGCGTTCGCAGCCAACGCGCTCGGCCTCGGCGTCGTCGCGGGCCTCGGCACCCGGCTGGTCGACCGGTACTCCCCCCGTCGGCTGCTCGCCGTCGGCGTGGTCGCGGTCGCGGTCCTCGCGGTGGCGCTGCTGGTGGACGTCGTGGTGCTGGACCTGCCGCGCTGGCCGACGCTCGCCCTGCTGTTCCTGCTGGTCAGCGCGCTCGGCCTGGTGTTCGGCAACGCGACGACGCTCGCGACCGACGAGGCCGCGCACGCCGCGGGCACCGGATCCGCCCTCATGGGAGCCCTCCAGTTCGGCCTCGGCGCCGCGGTGTCCCCGCTGGTCGGCCTGCGCGGCGAGCACGACGCCGTCCCGATGGCGATCACGGTCGCGGTCCTGGCCGTCGGCGCGGTCGTGGCGGCGCGACTGGCCGCCACGTCGCGCGCGGCCTGACGGCCGCACCTCCCCCGCGCTCCTCGTCCCGCCCCTCTGCTGGGTGGTGGGGCGAGGACCGCGGGGCGGTACGCCGAGGGTGCACCGGCGCGCCAGGCGAGACCATGACCGAGTTGGCGCGGGGCAGACCTGCCGCAGACCCGCAGATGGGACGCAGGACACCCCGGGACGACCCGTTGTGTGACAACTGCGTGAACCACCCGCGGCTCGCACCCCTCAGGGGGAGATGACGTCCGGTCAGGACGTAGGGTTGGGGACGAACTGATCCGGCGAAGACGCGGTTTCGGCCGCGGAGGAAGTGGGCGATCCTCGCGTGTCCCAGCATGCCGAGCCAGACGTGACCCGTGCCGACTTCGGCGCCAACGCGTGGCTGGTGGACGAGCTGTACGAGCAGTACCTCCAGGACAAGACCGCGGTCGACCCCGCGTGGTGGGACTTCTTCGAGGGCTACCGGCCCTCGACGCCCGCGACCACGACGTCGGGTGCACCGGACGGGACGTCCGGCGACACGGGGTCGGGTGCGGCGGGCGGGTCGAACGCCACCGCACCGGCCGACGACGCACCGGCGGTCCTCGCACCGGCGACGGCGCAGGACGGCACCCGTCCCGCCACGGCGCCCCCCGCCCCCGCGGACGGCGAGCGCCCCGGCACCACCGCCGACGACGCTCCGCAGCGCCCCGCGCACACGGGCGACGACGCCCCGGTCCCGGACGCACCCACCCCCACCGCGACGCGGCCGCAGGAGCAGCCCGCGCCGCGCGACCCCGAGCCCGCGCCGGTGACGGCG
>NZ_RFFI01000202.1 GCF_003696205.1 Cellulomonas triticagri | reverse complement strand
AGCCCGTGCAGCACCTCGGTCGCGGCGGCGGCCTGCGCCGCGCGCGTGCGCACGACCAGCCGCGCGGGGCGCGCGTCGGTGAGCGCGGCGCGCTCGCCCTGCAGCAGCAGCCGGCCGCGGCTCATGATCCCCACGTGGCTGCACACCTGCTCGATCTCGGCGAGCAGGTGCGACGACACCAGCACCGTCGTCCCCGCGTCGGCGAGCTCGCGGACCAGGTGCCGGACCTCGCGGGTGCCCTGCGGGTCCAGCCCGTTCGTGGGTTCGTCCAGCACGAGCAGGTCCCGGGGCTGCAGCAGCGCCGCCGCGAGGCCGAGCCGCTGCTTCATGCCGAGCGAGTACTGCCGGTACGGCTTCGCGGCGGACGCCGCCAGGCCGACGCGGTCCAGAGCGGCCTCGGCGCGGCGGCGCGTCGTGCGCGGGTCGGCGGTCGCGTCGGCGGCGTCCAACCGGGCGAGGTTCGCCCGGCCCGACAGGTACGGGTGGAACGCCGGTCCCTCGACCAGCGCCCCGACCCGGGGGAGCACCCGCACGGCCTCGTCCGGCACCGCCGCGCCCAGCAGCCACGCCTGGCCCGCGGTGGGGTGGGCGAGGCCGAGCAGCATGCGGATCGTGGTCGTCTTGCCGGACCCGTTCGGCCCGAGGAACCCGTACACGGCGCCCCGGGGCACCTCCAGGTCGATCCCGTCGACGGCGACCTGCCCCGAGCGGAACCGCTTGGTGAGCCCGGCGGTCCGGACGGCGAGGTCCGCGGTCACGGCGCCCGCGGTCGCAGCGCCCGCGGTCACGCGGCGGCGCGCAGCACGTCCGCGGGCACCGACCCGGCCAGCACGCGGCCGTCGTCGGTCACCAGGACGGTCAGCAGCGTCGTGCTCAGCAGCCGGCCCTCGGGGACGGCGGTGGTCAGCTGGTCGTACAGGGCGGCGCCGTCGAGCGAGGGCCTCCCCGGCTGCCCGTCGGCGTCGCGCGGCACGAACTCGCCGATGAGGTCCTGCGCCGCGTCGGAGCCGAGCACCCGCTCGGCGCCCGGCACGGAGCCCAGCGCGGCGGGCTCGCCGCCGACCAGGCCCGCGACGTCCAGGCCCGCGACCTCGACCACGGTCGACCAGCCGGAGCCCGACACCGCCACGCCCGGCGGCAGCATCCCGGTCGGGTCCGCGCCCGCCTCGTGCTGCGCGCGCGCCGCGTCCAGGGCGGCCTCGTCCACCTCCGGCAGCGGCACCACGACCTCCTCGGTGGTGGCGCCGGCCGGGGCGGAGAAGGCGAGCACGGCGTCGCCCGGGTCGGTGAACTGCACGTCCGTGAAGCCGACCTCGAGCGAGGGCGCGTCGCCGTCGTCCTGGCCCCACACCTGCACCCGCAGCGGCGCGGACGTCTCGGCGTCCACCGCCACGACCACCCGGGAGACGAGCGTCCCGTCGTCCGCGGGGCTCACCACCAGCTGGTACGCGTCGCGGCCGGCGACCACGGTCGGGGCGTCCACGGACACGTCGGAGTCCTGCTCCGCGCGGGCGAGGACCTGCGCGGCCGCCTGCTCCGGCGTGGGCAGGTCGGCCTCCGGCGCCACCTCGAGCCGCCCCGCCAGGGCGTCGTACCGCGCCTGGTCGGCCGGGTTGAGCGACAGGTGGGTGACGGCGTCGTCGGTGGAGGAGTAGGTCCACGCCTCGGCGCCGTCGCGGACCACCGAGTACTCCGACGTCGCGCCCAGCAGCGAGACCCGCGAGCGGTCGGCCCCGTCGGACCACAGGCGCAGCGTCGAGGAGCCGCCCAGCAGGTTCAGCGGGTCTGCGCCCGTCATCTCGGAGACGGGCAGCTCCGGCAGGCCGAGCCGGGCCGTGTAGACCACGGTGCCCTGCACCGGCAGGGGCTCGGCCTCCGCGACCCGGGTCAGCAGCTGCTCCGGGGTGACGTCGGGCAGGTCGCTGCCGTCGGCCGACGCCAGCGCCGGCACGCCGACGGCCGCCGCGAGGGCGACGGCGACGCCGCCCGGGACGGCCCAGCGGGCACGACGGGACAGCGGGCGGGACTGCGGACGACGCGGTGCGCTCTCGGACATGGGTCCACCGTGCCGCACCGAGGCTGAGGGCACCCTGAGAGCCCGCGGCCACCCGCGCCCGGCCCGGGACGGCCGCGGGTGGGATGCTGCCGGGGTGCGGGTGCTGGTGGTGGACGACGAGCGCGGGCTCACGGGTGCGCTGCGCCGCGGGCTGACGGCGGAGGGCTTCGCGGTGGACGTCGCGCACGACGGCGACACCGGTCTCGACCTGGCGACCGACCGCGACTACGACGCGATCGTGCTCGACGTGATGCTGCCGCGCCGCAACGGCTACGACGTCGTGACCGCACTGCGCGCCGCCGGGGTCACCACGCCCGTGCTCATGCTCAGCGCCAAGGACGGCGAGCACGACGTCGCCGACGGGCTGGACGTCGGCGCGGACGACTACCTGACCAAGCCGTTCTCGTTCGTGGTCCTCGTCGCCCGGATCCGCGCCCTGCTGCGCCGCCCGCCGCAGGTCCGGCCCGCGGTGCTCGCCGCCGGGGACCTGGTCCTCGACCCGGCGGCCCGCACGGTCACCCGGGCGGGCGTCCCCGTCGACCTGACCACCCGCGAGCTCGCGCTGCTGGAGTACCTGATGCGGCACGCCGACCGCGTCGTCGGCAAGGTCGAGCTGCGCGACCACGTCTGGGACGGCCCGGGCGAGGACGGCAACGTCGTCGAGGTGTACGTGGGGTACCTGCGCCGCAAGCTCGGCCGGGACGCCGTGGTCACGGTGCGCGGCGCCGGGTACCGGGTCGCCGGGTGAGGGGCTGGTCGCTGCGCCTGCGGCTGACGGTCGTCACCGCCGGGCTCCTGTGCGTCGCGCTCGTCGTCGGCGCGGTCGTGCTCAGCACCGTGCTGTCGCGCAGCCGGGTCGCGGCGCTGGACGAGGTGGTGCGGGCGCGCGTGCTCACCGTCGCCGGCCTGGTCACCAGCGACCAGGTCCCCGGGGCGCTGCCGGTCGCCCAGCCGGGCGAGGTGGTCCAGGTGCTCGACGCGCAGGGCCGCGTGGTGGCGTCCTCGCCGACCGCCAGCCGCACCCTGCCGGTGCTGCCCGCCGGGGTGCTCGCGGACCTGCGCCCCCGCGCGGGCGGACCGGAGCCGCTGCTGCTCACCACCGCCGACTCCGGCTACGACCCCTCCGCCCGGGCGGCGGTGCTGGTGCCCCCGGGCGGGGACGGCGCGGCGGTGGTCGCGACCGTGCCGCTCACCGAGGTCGACGGGCTGGTGCGCGCGCTGCGGCTCTCGCTGCTCGGCGTCGTCCCCGTGCTCACCGCCCTGCTCGCGGCGGCGATCTGGGTCGCGCTCGGCCGCGCCCTGCGCCCCGTCGAGCGGCTGCGCGCCGGGGCGGCGGCCGTCGCCCGGGCCGGGGGACCGGGGTCGCTGCCCGACCCCGGCACGGACGACGAGGTCGGGGCGCTCGCCCGCACCTTGAACGAGATGCTGGACCGGCTGGAGGTCGCCGCCGCGCGGCAGCGGTCGTTCGTCGCTGACGCCGCCCACGAGCTGCGCACGCCTGTCGCGGCGCTCGCGGCGACGCTGGACGTGGCCGCCGCGCACCCCGACGCGTACGAGCCGGCGGAGCTGGTCGCCGACCTCGGTGCCGAGGTGCGGCGGCTCGGGCGGCTCGTGGACGACCTGCTGCTGCTGGCCCGCGTCGGGTCGCGACCGCTGCCGGACGGGCCGGTCGACCTGCGGGCGGTGGCGGACGGCGCGGTCGCGCTGGCGCGCACGGGTGCGGGTGGCGG
>NZ_RFFI01000201.1 GCF_003696205.1 Cellulomonas triticagri | reverse complement strand
GGCGACGACCTCGCGCAGCGCCCCGGCGGCGCTGACGTCGGCCGCGTCGCACCACCAGCCGTCGGCATCCCGCGCGGCGAGCGCCCGGACCTGCGCCGCCTCCGCACCGGACCCGACCGCCGGACCGGACCACACGGCGACCTCGTGGGCGGGCGCGGGCCCGCGCTGCGCCCCGGGCACCCGGTAGCGGGGACCGTCGTGGACGAGGGGTCCGGGCTCCCCCGCGGCCCACATGCCGCGCAGCACGGCGACGGCCTCCGGGAGGTCCGGGTCCGGCGCGAGGCCGAGCGCGACCCGCCCGCCGGACAGGTGGTCGAGGCTCGCGACGGCGCGCGCCAGCACGGCGGGCGGACGGCCGTCGAGGGTCAGGCCGCGCGCGGCGACGGCGACCCGCTCGGTGCCGCCCGCGACCCAGCCGAGGACGGTCCAGGCGTCGAGGTCGTCGTCGCCGACCACGACGAGGTCGAGGCCGAGGTCCTCGGCCGCACGGGCGGACGCGACGGCGTCGGCGCCACCGACCGAGACGCCCAGGTCCAGGGGGTGCCCGAGGTCCACGTCAGACCTCCGCGGGGGTCGTGGTGGGCGTGCCGCGCCGGGCCCGCTCAGCGGCGACGAGCTCGCGGACCGCCGGGGCGATCTCCTGCCCGAGCGCGGACAGCAGCACGGGGTCGTCGCCCGCGACTACGAAGCCGCTGGTCCCCTGCTCGAGCGCGATCTCGGCGAGCTGCTCGGCCCACTGCGCAGCGGGGCCGTCGAGCAGGCCGCCGCGCCCCCGGTCGGTGAGCCGCCCGCCGACGTTGAGCAGCCGCCGCACGGCGCGCGGGTCGCGACCGGCGGCCGCGGCGGCGTCGTCGATGCGGGCGTTGCCGTCGGCGAGGTCGCCGGGGCCGTCGAGGTAGGACAGCGAGGGCAGCCAGCCGTCGGCGACCTCGCCCGTGAGCCGGAGCATCCGCGGCTTGTACGCGCCGAGCCAGATGCCGACGGGGTGCGCGGGGGCGGGGCCGCGCTTGGCGCCGGCGAGCGGGTAGTACTCCCCCGGCAGGTCGACCCGGGCGCGCTCGCCGGTGTCCCACAGGGCGCGCAGCACGGCGACGGCCTCGCGGAGGGCGTCGACGCCCTGCCCGGGGGTGAGGCGGCGGCCGCCCATGGCCGCGATACCGTCCCAGAACGCGCCGGACCCGAGGCCGAGCTCGACCCGCCCGCCGGACAGCAGGTCGAGGCTCGCGACGGACCGCGCTAGCACGGCGGGCGGGCGCAGCGGCAGGTTGATGACGTTCGGGGCGAGCCGGATCCGCTCGGTGCGCGCGGCGACGTAGGACAGCAGCGTCCAGGTGTCGAGGAACGCGGGTTGGTACGGGTGGTCCTGGAACGTCGCGAGGTCGAGCCCGGCCGCCTCGGAGAGCTGCGCCAGGGCGACGACCCGCTGCGGGTCCGCGTTGCCCGGCGTGAGGAACGATCCGAAGAGCAGGTCGTGGCCGTAGTCCGTCATGTCCGCCTCGTCTCGATCAGTCGGTGGCAGCGATCGTATGTGCCACAGATGATTGGCTCAACCGCCGACCTGGTCGTAGCATTCCGTGCCATGACGACCACGACCGAGGAGCACGTCTCCGACCTGGGCTGGTCGCTCGGCGTGCTGCTGCGGGCCTACGAGCGCGCGCTCGCCGCGACCGTCGAGGCCGTCCCGCACGGCTTCCGCGGGTTCCTCGTGCTGCGCGAGGTCGTCCGCGGCGCCCACGAGAGCCAGGCGGCCCTCGCCGCGAGCCTCGGCATCGACCGCACCGTCATGACCTACCTGCTGGACGACCTCGAGTCGGCAGGGCTGGTCGAGCGCCGCGTCGCCGAGGTCGACCGCCGCCAGCGCCGCGTGCTGCCCACCCCGGACGCCCGCACGCTGCTGGAGCACCTGGAGCACCGGGTCGCCGCCGCCGAGGACGCCGTGCTCGGGGCCCTCGACCCCGAGGACCGCCGCACCGCCGGCCGGCTGCTGCGCCGTGCGGCGTGCGAGTACCGCGACGCCGAGCCCGGCGATCCGTGCACCACCGTGGAGCACGCGCTCGGGCGCTGAGCGGTCAGGTCGCGCGGGTGCAGGCCCGCAGCAGCAGGTCCGCGGCGTCCCGGATCGCGGCGACCTCCGCGAGATCGAGACCGAGGCCGGCGACCATCGCTGCCGGGATCCCCTCGGCCCGCGCCCGCAGCGCCCGCCCGGCGTCGGTGAGCCGGATCGCGAGCGCCCGGTCGTCGTCCGCGCTGCGTCCCCGCTCGACCAGCCCCAGCGCCTCCAGCCGCCGGACCAGCGGCGACGCCGTCGCGGGTTCGAGGTGCAGCAGCTCCGCCAGGGCCTTGAGGGTGAGGTCGCCGTGCTGCCACAGTGCGAGCATCGCGAGGTACTGCGGGTGGGTCAGCCCGAGCGGCTCCAGCAGCGGCCGGTAGAACGCCACGAGCGCCCGCGACGCCGCGGACACGGACAGGCAGACCTGCGCCTCCAGCGCGAGCGGGTCCGGGTCCACGGGGGTGGGCGCGGCGGGCGGGGTGGTCACCGGGCGATCGTACCCGGCTTTTTCTTCGTGCCCTTATGATGAGGCCACTCAGCAGTCAGACGGACTCGGCGGCACCAGGCGGGAGCGGGACCATGGCCACCATCGGCAGGGCGAACGACAAGCGCGAGGCCGCGCTGCTCAGCGTCTTCGGTCCGGCCCAGGTCGGCGACCCCCTCGCCCCGGACCGCGAGGTCCCGGAGGCCGACCGCGAGCGGGAGACGACCCTGCGCACGGAGTTCGTCCGCGTGACCGGACCGGACGGTCGCCCGTACCTGGTGGAGCGCCCCGCGCAGGACTGACCGCGCGACCGACGGTTCCCGTCCGCGCACCCCGGGATCTCGGGAGTCGGGACGGGAACCGCAGGCCGCGCGGGCTGGCGGCGCGGGTCAGCGCGTGCGGCGCGACCGCAGGGCGACCACCAGGGCCGCGAGGGCGGCGACGAGGGCCGCCGCGCCGAGGCTGATCGGCAGGGCGTTCGACGGCGCCTCGGCGGCGGGGGCGGCGTCCGCCGGGACCTCGGCCGTGGCGGCCTCCGTGCCCGCCGCGGGCTCGGCGGTCGCGTCGGCGGGCTCGGTGGTGGTGAACACCGGCGCCGGGTACTCGGGCTCCTCGTCCCCGGCGGCGACCTGGTCCCAGTCCACGACCGAGCCGTCCGAGTAGGTCTGGTGCGCGGGCAGGACGACGTCCGTCCCGGCCTCCGGCAGAGGGCCCGCCGACATCGCGAACCGCTGGAACTCGCCGTCCGCGATCCCGGCGCCCTCGCCCGGGTCCGCGGTCCACACGACGCGCAGCGGCGCCTGGGTGATCGTCGCACCGGCGACCTCGACCGGGGCAGGCAGGTCGCCCTCCTCGACCGTGGCGGTCCAGCCCGGGACCGGCTCGGTGGCGACGTAGGTGAACGGCACGTCGGTCGGCAGGTCGACCACGACCTGGGTGGTGCTCGCCGTGGCGGACTCGTTCGGCACGCGGACCGTGAGCACCGAGTAGGACCCGGCGACGGTCGTGGCGGGGTCGACGTGCACGTGGGCGGACGCCGCGATGGCGGAGCCGAGGACGGCGGCGGACGCGAGCGCCACGACGGCGGCGAGGCGCGCGGTGACGGCGGGACGGACGGTGCGGGTGGTGCGGGACATGGGGACCTCCGGGGATGCGGCGGGGCGCGCAGGCGCGCGGGGACGCGCGGCCGGGACCTCCCGCACACCGGGTGTCGGGTCAGGCGGCGGCCACGAGGACGGCACCCACGACCGGGGGCCCGCGGCGGGCGGCGCCCTCGCGGTGCAGCGCCGCGCG
>NZ_RFFI01000200.1 GCF_003696205.1 Cellulomonas triticagri | reverse complement strand
AGGGGGAAACGCCCGGTCCCATTCCGAACCCGGAAGCTAAGCCCCTCAGCGCCGATGGTACTGCACTCGCCAGGGTGTGGGAGAGTAGGACGCCGCCGGACACCCATTCACGAAGAGCCACCCCGTTCGGGGTGGCTCTTCGTGTTTCCCGAGGCATTCGTGGTTGCTTACGGCCGTTCGGGGTGACGTGGTGTCGACAGCCCGGATCGGGGAGACAGACGGTGCGTCTGCGGATCACGTGCGGCCGAGTGCCCGCATCCCCGCGGGCGTCATCCGGCCCTCCCGGATGAGCCGGTCAGCGATCTCGCGATTGCGCGTCTTGGTCGTCCCGCGCGTGCGCCGTGGCCCGAACCGCTGCAGGTACGAGTCCGCGTCGTATCCGTGTCGGGTGCTCTCGCTCCACCCGTGGGCGATCCCCGCCTTCAGCAGCTCGTGGAACGTCACGCTGGGTACCGCGGACCGGGTGCGACGCAGCCGTACCCAGACGGGCACGTCGGATCGGTCGGCGCTGCCCAGCCACGCGTCGAGCTCCGCGGCGTCCCGGAACTCGACCACCGCCAACCCCTCGTGCGTCAGGTGTCCCATGGCCGCGAGGGTTGCACCGCCCACCGACACAGGCGTCGCACGTCGCAGATGCGCGCCGCGGTAGCAGGTCAGCCGCGGTCGGGCGACGGGCGGAGGAGGGACGCGAGCGATGCCGGGTCGGCGATCCTTAGCTCCTCGAGGTCGGGGACGCGGAGCCACAGCCCGCCGATGAGGCCGACCTCTAGGCGCAGGTCCCGACCCGAAAGGAACACGAGGGACTGCTCCGGCTCCTGCATCCAGGCGGAGGGTTGCCACGGGGCGAGCACGTCCATGGCCCGGATGATCGCCTGGACCCGCTCGCGGTCGCGCTCGACGTGCAGGACGGGGACGGCGTGCCGGTGGCGAGGGTCGTACCCCTGTCCGCGCACGACGCGCACCTCGGTGGCGTCGTCGACGGCAGCGGGGATGACGCGCACGGACAGGCGCCGCGCGTCAGGCCGGGACGAGGTAGAGCACGCCGAGGGGCGGCACCCGCACCGTCGCGGAGAACGCGCGCCCGTGGTGCGGCTCGGGACGGGCTTCGACGCGGCCCATGTTCCCGACACCGGAGCCGCCGTACTCCGCCGCGTCGGTGTTCAGGGCCTCGACCCAGGTGCCCCCGGAGGGGAGCGCGAGGCGGTAGTCCTCGTGCGGGGTCCCGGCGAAGTTCACGACCACCGCGACGACCCCGCCCTCGGCGTCCCGCCGGAGGTAGGCGAGGACGTTGTGGTCGGCGTCGTTGGCGTCGATCCACTCGAACCCCTGGGGGTCGTGGTCGAGCGCCCACAGCGCGGGGTGGGACTGGTAGAACGCGTTGAGGTCGCGGACGGCGGCCTGGACGCCGCGGTGCGGCTCGTGGTCGAGGAGGTACCAGTCGAGGGACCGGGACTCGGCCCACTCGGTGCCCTGGGCGAACTCGCTGCCCATGAACAGCAGCTGCTTGCCGGGGTGGGACCACTGGTAGGCGAGCAGGGCGCGGACGCCGGCGCGCTGCTGCCAGTCGTCCCCGGGCATCTTGCGCATGAGGGAACCCTTGCCGTGCACGACCTCGTCGTGGCTGATCGGCAGGACGAACTGCTCGGAGAACGCGTACACCAGCGAGAAGGTCGCCTCGTGGTGGTGGTACCGGCGGTTGATGGGCGCCTCCGCGAGGTAGCGGAGGGTGTCGTTCATCCAGCCCATGTTCCACTTGAGGCCGAAGCCGAGCCCACCCTGGTCGGTGGGGGTGGTGACGCCGGGCCAGGCGGTGGACTCCTCGGCGACCATGACGACGCCGGGGGTGCGCCGGTAGGCGGTGGCGTTGGCCTCCTGCAGGAACGCGATGGCCTCGAGGTTCTCGCGGCCGCCGTGCACGTTCGGGCGCCACTGCCCGGGCTCGCGGGAGTAGTCGAGGTAGAGCATGGACGCGACGGCGTCGACGCGCAGGCCGTCGGCGTGGAACTCCTCGAGCCAGTAGGTGGCGTTGGCGACGAGGAAGTTGCGGACCTCGTTCCGCCCGAAGTCGAAGACGTAGGTGCCCCAGTCCAGCTGCTCGCCGCGCATGGGATCGGGGTGCTCGTACAGGGGGGTGCCGTCGAACCGGGCGAGCGCCCACTCGTCCTTGGGGAAGTGCGCGGGCACCCAGTCCAGCAGGACGCCGATGCCGGCCTGGTGCAGGGTGTCGACGAGGTACCGGAAGTCGTCGGGGTGCCCGAACCGGGAGGTCGGGGCGTAGTACGACGACACCTGGTAGCCCCAGGACCCGCCGAAGGGGTGCTCGGCGACGGGCAGCAGCTCGACGTGCGTGAAGCCGAGGTCCACGACGTAGGCGGTGAGCTGCTCGGCGAGCTCGCGGTACGACAGCCCCTGCCGCCAGGAGCCGAGGTGGACCTCGTAGATGCTCATGGGGCCGGTGTGCGGGTCACGGGACTCGCGCTGGTCCAGCCAGGCGTCGTCGGACCAGGTGTAGCCCGACTCGACGACGACGGAGGCGGTGGCCGGCGGGACCTCGGTGCCCTTGGCGAGCGGGTCGGCCTTCTGGCGCCACCCGCCGTCCGGGCCCTGGATCTCGAACTTGTAGCGGGCACCGGCGACGACGCCGGGCACGAAGATCTCCCAGACGCCGGACTCCCCGAGGGAGCGCATGCCGTGGGCGGCGCCCTGCCAGTGGTTGAAGTCCCCGATGACCCGGACGGCGCGCGCGTTGGGCGCCCAGACGGCGAACGCGGTGCCCTCGACGTCGCCGAGGGTGCCGGGGTAGCGGTGGACGTTCGCCCCGAGGACGGTCCAGAGCTGCTCGTGGCGGCCCTCGTGGATGAGGTGCCGGTCGAGCTCCTGCACGGTCGGCAGGTAGCGGTACGGGTCGTCCAGGCGGGTGGTCTCGCCGCCGTAGGTGACGTCGAGGCGGTAGTCCACGACCTCGGTCTCGCGCAGCAGCGCCACCCAGATGCCGTCCTGCTCGTGCACGGCGGGGGTGCTGCCGTCGGCGGTGACGACGACGACGGCGTCCGCGAGCGGCCGCAGGGTGCGGACCACCAGCCCCGAGGGCGTCACGTGCGCCCCGAGCACGGAGTGCGGGTCGTGGTGGACCCCCGACGCGACCGCGCGCAGCGTGTCGTGGTCGACGGTGACGGGCGACGTCTCGGCCGGACGGGTCATGCCCCTACCCAACCACCACCGGGGCGTTCCCGCAGCCAGACCGCGCGGGTGGCACGCCACCGGCACGGCGGCGCGCGGTCAGCCGACCAGCCGCTCCACGGCCCGCAGCGGGATCGGCAGCCAGGACGGGCGGTTGCGGGCCTCGTAGACGGCCTCGTACAGCGCCTTGTCGAGCTCGAGGACGCGCAGCAGGTGCGCGCGGGCGCCGGGGTCGAGGTCGGGGGTCTCGGCGGAGTACCCCTGGAGGAACGCGGTGCGCGCGACCTCGGTCCAGGCGGCGGGCGCGCCGCCGACCGCCGCGGCGTAGTCGAACGACCGTAGCATCCCCGCGGCGTCGCGCAGGGCGAGGTCGGGGCGGGTGCGCTGGGCGACGGGGACCAGGGGCTCGCCCTCGAAGTCGAGGACGAACCACGTGCCGTCGCCGCGCAGCACCTGGCCGAGGTGCAGGTCGCCGTGGACCCGCTGGCGGTCCGGGACCTCGGCGAGGTACCGGGTGCGCTCCGCGAGGGCGGCGACGGCGTCAGCGTGCTCCTCGAGCTGCGGGACGGAGGCGACGGCCCACGCGTACCGGTCGCCGAGCGCCCCGGCCACCGCGACGGCGGCGGGCACGAGCCCGGTGTCGACACCCCCGGCGGCGTGCCGCCCGGCCCCGCGAGCACCGGCCTCGCTGTCGCCGGCCGTCCCGGCGGCGGACGCCACGCGGTCCGCGGGGCG
>NZ_RFFI01000020.1 GCF_003696205.1 Cellulomonas triticagri | reverse complement strand
CCGCCGCTCCCCCGTGGGCGTGCCGCCGCCCGCCGCCCCGTGCTCGAGGGGCTCGGCGCCGCCGTCACGCTCGGCGCTCACGCCGTCCCCGCCGCCCGCAGCCGGGCCGCGATCTGCACCGCCCGCACCGCCGCGGCGGCCTTGTCCCGCGACTCCTGGTACTCCGTCGCGGGCACCGAGTCCGCGACGATGCCGGCACCCGCCTGGACGCTGGCGCGCCCGTCGCGGATCAGCGCGGTGCGGATGGCGATGGCCATGTCCATGTCGCCGTCGAGGTCGAAGTACCCGACGGTGCCGCCGTAGATGCCGCGGCGCGCGGGCTCGATCTCGTCGATCAGCCCGATGGCCCGCGGCTTCGGCGCACCGGACAGCGTGCCGGCGGGGAACGTCGCGGTGAGCGCGCCGAGCGCCGTGGCCCCGGCGCGCAGCCGCCCGACGACGGTGGAGCAGATGTGCATGATGTGGCTGAACCGCCGCACGGCCATGAACTCCACGACCTCGACGGTCGCGGGCTCGCAGACCTTGACCAGGTCGTTGCGGGCGAGGTCCACGAGCATGAGGTGCTCGGCGCGCTCCTTGGGGTCGGCCATGAGCTCGTCGTGCAGCTCGCGGTCCCGCTCGGGGGTGCCGCCGCGCGGGCGGGACCCGGCGATCGGGAACGTCGTGACGTGCCCGTCGCTGACCTTGACCAGCGTCTCCGGGCTGGACCCGACGACGGCGAAGTCCCGGCCGTCGGCGTCCTGCAGCTGGAGGTAGTACATGTACGCGCTGGGGTTGATGGTGCGCAGCACCCGGTAGACGTCGAGCGGGTCGGCGGGGCAGTCCAGGTCGAGGCGCTGCGAGAGCACCACCTGGAAGACCTCGCCGTCGCGGATCGCCTCCTTGCCCGCGAGCACCGCCTGCTCGTACTCCGCCTCGGTCGAGCGGAACTCGAGCGCGGGCGCCGGGACGTCGACCAGCAGGGCGGCGGCGGGCGCGGCGGGGCGCAGCAGGGCGGCCTGCATGGCGTCGAGCCGGGCGACGGCGTCGGCGTGCGCCTCGTCGACGCGCTCGTCGGAGCCGTCGAAGTTGATCGCGTTGGCGACCAGCCACACGGAACCGTCGTGGTGGTCGGTGATCGCGAGGTCGCTGGCGAGGCACAGCGCCATCTCGGGGACGCCGAGCTCGTCGGGCGCCGCGGCGGGCAGGGTCGGCTCCCAGTGCCGGACCATGTCCCAGCCGAGGGTGCCGACGAGGCCGCCGGTCAGCGGGGGCAGGCCGGGGACCGCCGGGGTGCGCAGCACCTCCAGGGTCTCGCCGAGCACGGCGAGCGGGTCGCCCTCGGTGGGCACGCCCGCGGGCACGTCCCCGGTCCACACGGCACGGCCGTCGCGGACGGTCAGCGTGGCGCGGGAGCGCACGCCGACGAACGACCACCGGGACCAGGTGCCCGCCTGCTCGGCGGACTCCAGGACGAACGTGCCCGGCCGCCCGGCCGCGAGGGTGCGGTACAGGCCGACGGGGGTGGTGTCGTCGGACAGCAGCCGCCGCACGACGGGCACGACGCGTCGGTGGGCGGCGAGGTCGCGGAAGGTGTCGAGCGTCGGCCAGGTCGCGCCCCAGGGCACCTCGACGGTCGCGGTGGGCGTGGTGGGCGACGCGGCGGGCGCGGACGTCGCGGCGCTCACGCCCGGTCCCCCGCCCCGACGGCCGGACGCTCGCCGACGACGGCGTCCAGCGTGCCGCCGGCCTCGAAGCACGTGCGGGTGCCGGTGTGGCAGGCGGCGCCGACCTGGTCGACGCGCACCAGCAGGGCGTCCCCGTCGCAGTCCAGCGCCACGGACTTCACGAACTGGGCGTGGCCGGACGTGTCCCCCTTGCGCCAGTACTCCTGCCGGGACCGGCTCCAGAACGTCACGCGGCCACCGGTGAGCGTGCGCCGCAGCGCCTCGTCGTCCATCCAGCCGAGCATGAGCACCTCGCCGGTGTCGTGCTGCTGCACGACCGCGGCGACCAGACCGGCGTCGTCCCGCTTGAGGCGGGCGGCGACGGCGGGGTCGAGGACGGTGGTGGGCTCCGGGTTCTGCTGCTCGCTCACCCCTGGATCCTCCCACGCCCCGGCGACGTCGCGCCGGGCCCGCTCACCGCGTCTGCGCCACCCACGCGCGGTGCATGGCGGCGTAGACGCCGTCCTGCGCCACGAGGTCCTCGTGCGGGCCGTGCTCGACCACGCGCCCGGCGTCGACGACGACCACCAGGTCCGCGGCCTCCGCCGTGGACAGCCGGTGCGCGATGGTCACGGTGCTGCGCCCGCTGGTCAGCGAGTCCAGCGCGCGGGCGATGCGCACCTCGGTGGCCGGGTCGACGGCCGAGGTCGCCTCGTCCAGCACCAGCAGGTCGGCGTCGGCGAGGTACGCGCGGGCCAGCGCCACGAGCTGCCGCTCCCCCGCCGACAGCGCCTCGCCGCGCTGGCCCACCGGCGTCGCGAGGCCCGAGGGGAGCTCGGCCAGCCAGTCGGTCAGCCCGAGGTCCGCCAGCGCGGCCCGGAGCCGCGGCTCGGCGTCCGCGAGGGACGCGCCGTCCGCGGGGTGACCGTCGGGGCTCGCGTCGTCGCGCAGGCCGTACACGAGGTTCTCGGCGAGGGTCGCGTCGAACAGGAAGCCCTCCTGCGGCACCATCACCACCCGGCGGCGCAGGTCGGCGGTGCGGACCTCGCGCAGGTCGGTGCCGTCGAGCAGCACCGCGCCGTCGGTCGGGTCCATGAGCCGGGTCACGAGCTTCGCGACCGTGGTCTTGCCGGAGCCCGTGGCGCCGACGACCGCGACGGACCGCCCGGCGGGCAGGTGCAGGTCGATGCCGTGCAGCACCGGCGGTCCGCCGGGGTACGCGAAGCCGACGCCCCGCAGCTCGACCGCGGCGGGTCCGCGCGGCGAGGGCACGCCCGCGCTGCCGGGGTCCGCGACGCGCACGGGGGTGTCGATGATGCCGAGCACGCGCCGCCAGCCGGCGACGGCGTTCTGCAGCTCGTTCAGCACCTCGGTGGCCTGCTGCACCGGGCCGGTGAACAGCTGGACGAGGAACAGGAACGCGAGCAGCCGCCCGACGCTGAGGTCCCCGGCGACGCCGAGCTGCGTGCCGACGACGACCACGACCGCGAGCACGAGGTTCGCGACCAGCACGCCCGAGGAGAACACCCAGGCGACGGTGTTCTGCGCGCGCACCATGGCGTCGCGGGTCGCCCCGATCCGCGCGTCCACGGTCCGCTGGACCCGGCGCTGCACGCCGTAGGCGCGGATGGTCTCGGCGCCGACGACCGCCTCCGAGACCGAGCCGAGCATCGCGCCGACGCGCTCGCGCACCACGGTGTACGCGACGTTCACCCGGCGCTGCAGCGGCCGCAGCGCGATCACCAGCGGCCCGAAGCACAGCCACACCAGCAGGGTCAGCTGCCAGGAGTAGACCGCCATGAGCACGGTCGCGACCGCGACCTGGAGCGTCGAGACGAGCAGCATGATGCCGCCCCACTGCACGAACAGCGAGATCGTGTCGACGTCCGACGTCACGCGGGACACCAGCGACCCGCGCCGCTCGGTGTTCTGGGTCAGCACCGACAGGTCGTGCACGTGCCGGAACGCCCGGACCCGCAGCTGCGCCAGACCGGCCTCGCTCGCCCGGAACAGCCGGACGTTCACCAGCGCGGAGCACAGACCGCCGAGGACCAGCGCCAGCGCCGCGGCCACGACGAGCGTCACGACGCGCTGCACGTCCGGACCGCCGTCGGCGAGCACGCCCGTGTCCATGACCTGCTGCACCGCCACGGGCACCACGACCTTGCCGGCCGCCGCCAGCACGGCGAGCAGCAGCGTGACGCCGATGCCCTGCACGAGCTGCGGCGACACCTGCACGCCGCGCCGCAGCGTCGCCATCACGCCGAGCGGCTCCGTGCCACCCAGCCCCTCGCGCCCGTCCGCCGCGCTCATCGCGCCTCTCCCGTCGTCTGCTCGTCCCGCGCCCCGCCGAGGTCGGCGTCGAGGTCGTCGGCCTCGTCGCCCTCGTCGTCCAGCGCGTCCCGGCGGCGCGCCGCGCGCCGCTCCGACTCCTGCTCGTACGCCGTGGCGAGCGCCCGGTACCCCGCGTCGCGGGCCAGCAGCTCGGCGTGCGTGCCGTGGTCCACGACCCGCCCGCCCTCGACGTGCACGACCTCGTCCGCGAGCAGCACCGAGGACATCCGGTAGGCGACCAGCAGCACCGTGGGGCCGCCCGCGGCGCCGTCGGCGTGCTCGCGCAGCCCGGTGAGGATGCCCTGCTCCACCCGCGGGTCGACCGCCGACGTCGCGTCGTCCAGCACCAGCAGCCGGGGGCGGCGCACCAGCGCCCGCGCGATGGCGAGGCGCTGCCGCTGCCCGCCGGACAGGTTGGAGCCGCGCTCGCCGAGCGGGGCGTCGAGGCCGCCGGGCAGGTCCCGAACGACGCCGTCGACGCGGGCGAGCCGCAGCGCGGCCCACACCTCGTCGTCGGTGGGCGCGGCGGGGTCGTCCGGGTCGCACATCGTGACGTTGCCGCGCACGGTGTCCTCGAAGACGAACGTCTGCTGGCCGACCAGCACCACCTGGGCGGTGAGGTCGTCCGGGTCGAGGTCGCGCACGTCCACGCCGTCGACCGTGACCGTGCCGTCCGCCGGGTCCGACAGCCGCGGCACCAGCGAGACCAGAGTGGTCTTGCCGGCGCCGGTCGGGCCGACGACCGCGACGACCCGCCCGGGCGCGACGTGCAGGTCGACGTCGCGGAGCAGCGTGACGGGGCCCTCCGGTCCGGGCACGCGGACACCGACCCCCGACATGCCGAGCGCAGCGCCCCCCGCACGCCGCGCCAGCGGCGTCGTGCCCGGCGGCAGCTCGCCCTCGGCGTCGACCACCCGCGCGACACGGTCGTGGCCGACCAGGCCGCGGGGCAGCTCGCCGAGGACCCAGCCGAACGCCCGCACCGGGACGGCCATCAGGGTGAGCAGGTAGGCGGCGGAGACGATGTCGCCGGTCCCGACCGCGCCCGAGCGGGCCCGCAGCACGCCGACCACCAGCACCAGCAGCGTGCCGAGGTTCGGCAGCATGTCGATGACCGGGTCGAAGTACGCCCGGACGATGCCGACCCGCACGTTCGCGTCCCGCAGCTGACCGGTGCGCTCGGCGAACCGGCGCTCCTCGCGGTCCTCGGTGCCCAGGGCCTTGACCAGCAGCGCCGCCTCGAAGGACTCGTGGGCGATGTCCGCGACCTCGGCACGCAGCTGCTGCGCGCGCGTCGCCGCGGGGGTCATCCGCCGCTGGAACACCAGGTTCGCGACCACCGCCGCGGGCAGCACGACGAGCGCCGCGACGGCGAGCCACACGTCGGTGGCGAGCAGGGCCACCGTGGCGACGCCGATCATCACGACGACACCGAGGGCGAACGGCAGCGGGTTGAACACGCCCGTCGCGGCCTCGACGTCGGCGGACGCGTTGGACAGCAGCTGACCCGTGGGGTGCTGCCGGTGCCAGGACATCGGCAGCCGCAGGTACTGGCGCGTGACGGTGCGGCGGTGCATCGCCTGCTGGTCCGCGACGCCCATGCCCGCGAAGATCCGGCGGCCCGCGACGGACGCGGCGAGCGAGACGGCGACGAGCGCGAGCACGCCTCCCGCGACCCAGATGCGGCCCTGCGCGTCGGCGTCGCCGCCGATGGCCGGGACGACGACCGTGTCGGTCGCCCAGCCCAGCACGCGGCTGACCGCCACGGTCAAGGCGCCGAACAGGCCGGAGATGCCGATGGCGAGGACGTAGGTGCGCGGCTGGGACGCGATGCCGCGCCCCATCAGCAGCAGAGACCGCCGCGGCACCGATCCGGTGAGCGTCGCCGGTCGGGGCGTGGTGGTGCGGGCGGGCACAGCGGCGCCTTTCGCGTGGTGGGTGGGCGGCGCCGTCGATCCTCTCACGGCCCACCCACAGGCTCGACGGGCCCGGGAACGCCGACGGGCCGGCCACCCGCAGGTGGCCGGCCCGTCGGACCGGTGACCGGGGCACGCCCCGGTCGGTCGGCTCAGTTGCCGGTGAGCTTCTCGCGGAGCGCGGCCAGGGCCTCGTCCGACGCGAGCGTGCCGGTCGCCTCCTGGGCCGGGGCCGAGGAGTAGGAGGACGACGAGGACGTCGAGCTCGAGGAGGACGACGCGGTGGCGGAGTCGCCACCGGCCGCGGCCTCGGCGTCGGCCTGGACCGCGTCGAGCACCTGCTTGCGGTGCGCCTCCCAGCGCTCGTGCGCCTTGGCGTACTGCGCCTCCCAGGTCTCGCGCTGCGACTCGTAGCCCTCGAGCCACTCGTTGGTCGCCGGGTCGAAGCCCTCGGGGTACTTGTAGTTCCCCTCCTCGTCGTACTCGGCCGCCATGCCGTACAGCGCGGGGTCGAAGTCCTCGGAGGTCGGGTCGAAGCCCTCGTTCGCCTGCTTCAGCGACAGCGAGATGCGGCGGCGCTCCAGGTCGATGTCGATGACCTTGACGAACACGTCGTCGCCGACCTGCACGACCTGCTCCGGGATCTCGACGTGGCGCACGGCCAGCTCCGAGATGTGCACGAGGCCCTCGATGCCGTCCTCGACGCGCACGAACGCACCGAACGGGACGAGCTTGGTGACCTTGCCGGGCACGACCTGGCCGATGGCGTGCGTGCGGGCGAAGGCCTGCCACGGGTCCTCCTGCGTCGCCTTCAGCGACAGGGAGACGCGCTCGCGGTCGAAGTCGACGTCCAGGACCTCGACCGTGACCTCCTGGCCGACCTCGACGACCTCGGACGGGTGGTCGATGTGCTTCCAGGACAGCTCGGAGACGTGCACGAGGCCGTCCACGCCGCCCAGGTCGACGAACGCACCGAAGTTGACGATCGAGGACACGACACCGGGGCGCACCTGGCCCTTCTGCAGGGTCTGCAGGAAGGTGGAGCGGACCTCGGACTGCGTCTGCTCGAGCCACGCGCGGCGCGACAGGACCACGTTGTTGCGGTTCTTGTCGAGCTCGATGATCTTCGCCTCGATCTCCTTGCCGACGTACGGCTGGAGGTCGCGGACACGACGCATCTCCACGAGGGAGGCCGGGAGGAAGCCGCGCAGGCCGATGTCGAGGATGAGGCCACCCTTGACCACCTCGATGACGGTGCCGGTGACGACGCCGTCCTCCTCCTTGATCTTCTCGATCGTGCCCCAGGCGCGCTCGTACTGGGCGCGCTTCTTGGACAGGATCAGACGACCCTCCTTGTCCTCCTTCTGGAGGACGAGGGCCTCGACCTCGTCACCGACCTTGACGACCTCGCCCGGGTCCACGTCGTGCTTGATGGACAGCTCGCGGGACGGGATGACGCCCTCGGTCTTGTAACCGATGTCGAGCAGGACCTCGTCGCGGTCGACCTTGACGATGGTGCCCTCGACGATGTCGCCGTCGTTGAAGTACTTGATCGTGGCGTCGACGGCGGCGAGGAAGTCCTCGGCCGTGCCGATGTCGTTGACCGCGACCTGCGGGGTGCCGGGCTTGGCGGGGGTGGAGATGCTCATGTAGGGATGGGCTCCGATGCGGACAGAACGTTGGACGGACAGGGATGGGGCCGGCGCGCTCGCGCGTACGCGTGGGCACGCCGCTCCGGCAAATACCTTACCGGCCGCCACGACAGCGGGTCAAAGCGGCCGCGCGCGCCGGCCAGGGGGTCACCCGGACCCGTCCTGACCGGCGCGCGCGGCCGCCGACGCCCCTGGTCAGGCCAGCGCGCGCGCCACCTGCAGCAGGTCCGCCGGGACCCGCTTGACCTTGCCCGCGATCTCCGGGAGCGGGACGAGCACGACCTCCTCGCCGCGCAGCGCCGTCATCACGTCGGTCTCGCCGCGGCTGATCGCGTCGATCGCCGCGACGCCGAACCGGCTGCCGAGGATGCGGTCCGCGGGCACCGGGCTGCCGCCGCGCTGCACGTGCCCGAGCACGGTCACGCGGGTGTCGAACCCGGTGCGGCGCTCGATCTCCGCCTTGACCCGCTCGCTGATCGCGCCCGCGACGATCTCGCCGAACTGGCCGACCGGCGCCTCGTAGGACATCGACGTGCCCTCCGCGGGTACCGCGCCCTCGGCCACGACCACGATCGAGAAGTTCGCGTGCGCCCGGTGCCGGTGCTTGAGGAACTTGATGACCTTGTCGATGTCGAACGGCTCCTCGGGCGCCAGCACGAGCTCCGCGCCACCGGCGATGCCCGCGGTCACCGCGATCCAGCCCGCGCTGCGGCCCATGACCTCGACGATCATGACGCGGTTGTGCGACTCCGCCGTGGTGTGCACGCGGTCGATCGCCTCGGTCGCGATCTCCACCGCGGTGTCGAAGCCGATCGCCCGGTCCGTGCCCCACACGTCGTTGTCGATCGTCTTCGGGATCGCGACGATCTTCACGCCCGCCTCGGCGACCTTCGACGCCGCGTGCAGCGTCCCGTCGCCGCCGATGCAGATCAGCGCCTCGATGCGCTCCGCCTCCAGCGTCGACAGCACCGCGTCCAGGCCGCCGTCCGAGGAGTGCGGGTGGAACCGCGCCGTCCCCAGCAGCGTGCCGCCGACCGGCAGGACGTTGCGGATGTGCTCCCGGCTCAGCGGGACGATGTCGCCGTCGACGACACCCCGCCACCCGTTGCGGAAGCCGATGATCGAGTGCCCGTACTCCCCCTCGCCGCGCTTGACGACGGCCCGGATCGCCGCGTTCAGGCCGGGGACGTCGCCTCCGCCGGTCAGCAGTCCGACTCGCACGCTGGGGTCTCCTTCGCTTCGGTGGCACCACGGCACGCGCACGCGGTACGACCAGGCTATCCGTGCCCGGGTGGTGCTCGGTGAGCCCGAGGTCCCGCACGGGTGCGCGCCGCCGGGTGTTCACCCCACGGCCACCGCCGGAGGTCGCGCTACGGTCGTGCGGTGGCAGACGACGACAGCACCGGACGGCTGGCCAGCGCCGGGTACCTCGACGTGCCCGCCGCGGCGACCGACACCGCCGGGCGGCGGTGGTGGGACGCGAACGCCGGCGAGTACCTGGACGAGCACGGGGGGTTCCTCGGCGACGCCGACTTCCTGTGGTGCCCCGAGGGCCTGCGCGAGTCCGACGCGCGGCTGCTCGGCGACGTCGCGGGCCGTCGCGTGCTGGAGGTCGGCGCGGGCGCCGCGCAGTGCGCCCGCTGGCTGCTCGGCCAGGGCGCCCACGTCGTCGCCACCGACGTCTCCGGCGGGATGCTCGCCGCCGCCGCGACCCTCGACGCCGCACGCCCCGACGGCGGTCCCCTCGCCGGACGCGCGCCCGCCGTCCCGCTGGTGCAGGCCGACGCCAGGGCGCTGCCCTTCCCCGACGCGTCGTTCGACGTCGTGTTCACCGCGTACGGCGCCATCCCCTTCGTCCCCGACGCCCGGCGGGTCCACGCCGAGGCCGCGCGGGTCGTGCGCCCCGGCGGACTGTGGGTCTGCTCGGTCACGCACCCGGTCCGGTGGGCGTTCCCGGACGACCCCGGGGAGCGGGGCCTCACCGCCGACCGCTCCTACTTCGACCGGCGCCCCTACGTCGAGGCCGACGAGCAGGGCACCGTGCTGTACGCGGAGTACCACCGGACGCTCGGCGACCACGTCGCCGACCTCGTCGCGGCGGGGCTCGTCATCGACGCGGTCGTCGAGCCCGCCTGGCCCGAGGGGCACGACCGGACGTGGGGCGGCTGGAGCCCGCTGCGCGGGCGGCACATCCCGGGCACGGCGATCTTCGTGACCCACCGCCCGGCCTGAGCCCGTCTCAGGGCAGGTCGAGGAAGCGCACCGCGAGGTCGATGATCGCCGTCGCAGCCGGGACGGCCTCGACGACATCAGCGCGCGTCGCCGTCGGATGGTCGGAGTCGGGGTAGGCCGTCGCGTTGCGCGTCGCTCGCATCCAGTCGAACTGCTGGAGCACCTCACGGTCGTCCGGGAACTGCGATCGCAGGGCGTCCAGCAGCACCGTGTGCCCGCCCTCGCCGGCCGCGGCTCGCAGCCCCTGCGCGGCGAGGACGGCCGTCATCGCCTTGCGCGCACCGTCGTACGCGGCGACGAACGCCATCGACGGATCCGTCTCGGCGAGCGTGCCGGCCGAGACGACGTGCCTCCTCGCCTCCGCGACCAGGAACCCCGCGCTCGTCACACTGGGCTCGACCCGCTCGAGCCGGCCACGGCTCAGGAGGAACTCGACGGCGTCAGGCGGCACCGTCACCACGCTCGACCAGGACCACCGAGGGCCGAGAGCGCACCGTCTCGAGGAACGGGTTGCCGTCCGGACGGCCCCAGTCCTCGGTCGCGACCCGGTGCACGTTGACCACGACGCCGATCCGCTCACGGGCGGCCGCCGCGAGGTCGGCGAGATCGCTCCGGGACGCGGTCCCCACCACGAGCACGTCCACGTCCTGCGGCGGCGGCCCGCCGACACCCGCTCGGCGCGCGGCCCACGACCCGTACAGCAGCGCCGTCGACACGCCCGGGACGTCGGCGAGCAGATCACGCAGGACGGGGACGGGCCCGTAGGTGGCCGCGACGATCTCCGTCATCGGCGCGAGCAGAGGATGCGACCGGTCGACCCGGACGTACCGGTGGTTGCCCTCCCGGCGGTCGGCGAGCACCCCCGCCTCGACCAGCCGCCCGACCTCCTTGTGCGCCAGAGGCACGGAGATGTCCGCACGGCGGGCCAGATCGGTGACGGTCAGCTCGCGGTCGGGGTGGAGCATGGTCTCCGCGAGGACGGCACCGAGCGCGTCCGACCGGATGAACGGCGAGAGCACGGCGGGCAGCGTCTTCACAGAACGTGAATCTACCTTCACGTTCTGGCAACTGCAACGGTGCGTCATGGCGGTCTCCGCGTCAGTGGCCTGCGTCGTGCCAGCTCTCGCCGACGCCCACGGACACGTCCAGGGGGACGGACAGCTCGTACGCCGCGCCCATCTGCTCGCGCACCAGCGCCTCGACCTGGTCCCGCTCCCCCGGCGCGACCTCGAGCACGAGCTCGTCGTGCACCTGGAGCAGCAGCCGGCTGCCGAGCCCCTGGGCGTCGAGCTCGCGCTGCACGCCGAGCATCGCGAGCTTGATGATGTCGGCGGCGCTGCCCTGGATGGGGGCGTTGAGGGCCATGCGCTCAGCGGCCTCGCGGCGGATCCGGTTGTCGCTGGTGAGGTCGGGCAGGTAGCGGCGGCGACCGAGGATCGTCGCGGTGTACCCGGTGGCGCGTGCCTCGTCGGCGACGGTCTCGAGGTAGTCGTGCACGCCGCCGAACCGCTGGAAGTAGTCGCGCATCAGCGCGTCCGCCTCGGCGACGGACACCTTGAGCTGCTGGGACAGGCCGTAGGCGGACAGCCCGTACGCGAGCCCGTAGCTCATGGCCTTGATCTTGGACCGCTGCGCGCTGGTGACCTCGTCGGTCGCGACGCCGAACACCCGGGACCCGACGTAGGAGTGCAGGTCCTCCCCCGAGCGGAACGCGGCGATGAGGCCCTCGTCGCCGGACAGGTGCGCCATGATGCGCATCTCGATCTGGGAGTAGTCGGCGGTCAGCAGCGTCTCGAAGCCCTCGCCGACGACGAACGCCCCGCGGATCCGGCGGCCCGTCTCGGTGCGGATGGGGATGTTCTGCAGGTTCGGGTCGGTGGAGGACAGCCGCCCGGTCGCGGCGATGGTCTGCTGGAAGGTCGTGCGGGTGCGGCCGTCGTCCTGGACGGAGCGCTGCAGGGTCTCCACGATCTGCCGGAGCTTGATGCGGTCGCGGTGCGCGAGCAGGTGCTCGAGGAACGGGTGCTCGGTCTCGGCGAACAGGTCGGCCAGGGAGGCGGCATCCGTGGTGTACCCGGTCTTGATCTTCTTGGTCTTGCGCATCCCGAGCTCTTCGAACAGCACCTCCTGGAGCTGCTTCGGGGAGCCGAGGTTCACCTCGTGGCCGAGCACGGCGTACGCGTCGGCGGCGGCCCGCTGCACCGCGGAGTCGAGCTCGGCGTGCAGCTCGGCGAGCCGGTCGCGGTCGGTGGCGATGCCGACGTGCTCCATGCGGGCGAGCACGGCCTCCAGGGGCAGCTCGACGTCGGTGAGCAGGTGCGCGCCGCCGGAGTCGGCGAGGCGCACCGCGAGGGCGTCCGCGAGGTCGAGGAGCGCCCCGGCGCGCTCGGCCGCCCGGGAGTGCTCGTCGGAGCCGTCGAGGCCGAGGTCGAACGCGCCCTGACCCTCGTCGCGCTGCACGACGCCGAGCTCGCGGCGCAGGACGCGGATGGCGAGGTCCGGCAGGTCGTAGCCGCGCTGGTCCGGCCAGCACAGGTAGGCGCCGAGCTCGGTGTCGAACACCACGCCCGCCAGCGTCAGCCCGCGACCGGCGAGGGCGTGCCACGCCTCCTTCGCGGCGTGCAGCACCTTGGGGCGCTCCGGGTCGGCGAGCCACGCCGCGAGGGCCTGCTCGTCGCGCGGGTCGATGTCCTGCAGGTCGTACGCGACGGCGAGGTCGCCGGCGGCGAGCGCGATGGCGGTGGCCTCGGCGACGCCCGGCCGGACCGGACCGGTCACGTCCACGCCGGTGCGCCCGGTGGCGTGCTCGTCGAGCCAGGCCGCGAGCCCCCCGGGGACGGGCGTCGCGAGCGCAGGCCCCTGCGCGGCGGAGTCGGCGACGGGGACGTCCTCGCCGTCGTCCGGCAGCATCGCGAACAACCGGTCGCGCAGGGTGCGGAACTCGAGCTCGTCGAGGATCGTGTGCAGCGCCTCGCGGTCCCACGGCCGGGCGGCGAGGTCGTCGGGGCCGACGGGCAGGTCGAGGTCGTCCAGCAGCCGGTTGAGCTCGCGGTTGAGCAGCACCTGGTCGAGGTGCGCGCGCAGCGACTCCCCCGCCTTGCCGGTGATCGAGGCCACCGACGCGACGACACCGCCGAGGCCGTCGTACGTGGCGATCCACTTGGCGGCGGTCTTGGGCCCGACGCCGGGGACGCCCGGCAGGTTGTCGGAGGACTCCCCGACCAGCGCCGCGATGTCCGGGTAGCGCTCCGGCGGCACCCCGTACTTCGCCTCGACGGCCGCGGGCGTCATGCGGGCGAGCTCGGACACCCCCTTGACCGGGTACAGCACGGTGACCTGGTCGGTGACGAGCTGCAGGGAGTCGCGGTCCCCGGAGCAGATGAGGACCTCCATGCCCGCCGCCGCGCTCTGCCGGGCGAGGGTCGCGAGGATGTCGTCGGCCTCGAAGCCCGGCTTGTCGATGGTCGGCACGTGCATGGTCTCCAGCACGCGCTTGATGACGTCGACCTGGCCGCGGAACGGCTCGGGCGAGGCCGCGCGGTTGGCCTTGTACTCCTCGTACCGCTCCGTGCGGAACGTGGTGCGCCCCGCGTCGAACGCGACGGCGACGTGCGTCGGCTCCTCGTCGCGCAGCAGGTTGGCGAGCATCGACACGAAGCCGAACACCGCGTTGGTCGGCTGGCCGGTGGAGGTCGCGAACTTGTCCACCGGGAGGGCGAAGAAGGCGCGGTAGGCCATGGAGTGCCCGTCGACCAGGAGGAGGCGGGGCGCCGGGGTTCGCGTCGCGTCAGTCACGGGTGCCAACCTATCGGGCATGACCGACACCGACGCGCCCCGCACCCCCGACCCCGACCCGGCCGACGGCACCGCCCCGCTGGGCACCCGCGTGCCGCCGGGCACGCTGATGGCGCGGATGGGCATCGAGGTGGTGGAGGTCACGCCGGACCGCGCGGTGGGCACGATGCCGGTGGCGGGGAACGTGCAGCCGTTCGGGCTGCTGCACGGCGGCGCCTCGGCGGTGCTGGCGGAGACCCTGGGTTCCTACGCCGCGAACGCGCACGCCGGGCCGGGACGGCACGCCGTGGGGATCGAGCTGAGCTGCACGCACCACCGGTCCGCGACCGAGGGCGTGGTCACCGGCACCGCGACGGCGGTGCACCGCGGAGGCCGGCTGGCGACCTACGACGTCGTCGTGGTCGACCCGCGCGGGCGGCGCGTCTGCTCCGCCCGGCTGACCTGCATGCTGGTGGACGCCCGGGACTGACGGGCCTCCGCGGCGGCCGTCCCCGCGGTCGCCGACGCGCCGGAGGTCCGGCCCGCGCGGGCGCGCCGACGCCGGGCGATGAGGTCGTCCAGCCCGACGCGACCGGCGCGGCGGGCCGGGGTGGCCCCGTCGGCGTCGAGGCGGCGCTGCAGCACCTCGGTGCTGACGACGCGGTGCGCGGCGGCGGGTGCGAACCCGAGCCGGGCGAGGAACCGGAGCATGCCGCGGGCGCCGGGCAGCGGGACGGCGAGGACGTCGGACGCGCCGACGCGCTGCGCCTCCTCGACCACGCCGCCGAGCAGGGCGTGGCCGACGCCGCGGCGACGCGCGCCCTCGGCGACGAACACGGCCTCGATGGAGACGGTCACCTCGTCGGTGAACAGGCTGGGGCCGACGATCCGCGCGAGGACCAGCCCGCACACCTCGTCGTCGAGCAGGCCGACGAGGCCGAGGGCGCCGGGCTCGGCGACGAGCGCGCCGATCTGGTGCCGCAGGCGGTCGCCGTCGTCGGTGCACAGCTGCGAGCCGACGAGGGACTCGGCGCGTGCGGCGAGGCTCAGGGAGACCAGGACGTCCAGATCCTGCGGGCGGGCGGGACGGACGGCGACGGGCGTGCGCACGGTTCGACGGCCTCCATTTCCATGACGACGGCACGGACGACGTCGGTGTCGTCGTACCTGCTGCGCCCCCCGCGGCATCGCCCGATCATGACGCACGGACCCGCTCCCTGCCTAGTCGCGGTGCACGCCACGGGCCCGGGCGACGCACAGCGGCGCTGGTCATGGGCGCGCCGTGTGGGGCGCATCACCCCACCGGGTGAACGCTGCTCCGTCCGGGGGGCGGGGTGGCGACTCCTGTGGGACCGTCCGGGTGGCCCCACGAGAGCCTGCAACGACGCGAATGCCTCGAACACGTTCGACATCGGACGGAAACAATCCGTCCCTACTGTCTCGCCCGTTCACGACTTCGGGAACGCCGGGATTCCTCATTCCTGGTTGGTTTTCGCGAGATCCGCGGACGTCTGTGCATTCGACTGCCGTCAGCTGCCGACCACGACCGGACGGAGGACCAGGTGCGCCGAGCCGCGACCAGGGACCGTTCCACCGCCAGGGCACCGATCGCCCTCGGCGTGCTCCTCCTCACGCTGTTCCTCTCCCTCGCCCTGCCGGGCACCGCCCGCGCCGCCACGGCGGCCTGCGTGGCCGACGCGGCCACGGGCTGCATCAACGGGACGATCCGCACCGCGGCGGGCGACCCCGCGGTGGGCGTCGTCCTCGCGGTGGACGGACCGGGCGGGGCCTCGCAGGCCACGACGGACGCCACCGGCCGGTGGACCGCCCCCGTCACCGAGGCCGGCGAGTACACCGTCACGCTGGACGCCGCGACGCTCCCCGCGGGCGAGCAGCTCCGGGACCCCGCGAGCAACCCCCGCACCGTCACCGTCGCGCTCGGCGCCTCGGCGGGTGCGCTGTTCCCGCTGGGCGAGCCCACGGCGGGCGGCGGATCCGGCGGCGAGGCCAGCGCCTCGCCGGAGGAGGACGCGTCGGACGGGGAGGTCGCCGACGACGCCGAGGTGGGTGCCCCGGTCGGGGCGTCGGAGTCCGGCTCGTTCTCCTGGGGCCGTCTCGCGCAGCAGGCGACCAGCGGTCTCGTGTTCGGCCTGCTGCTCGCGCTCGCGTCGGTCGGCCTGTCCCTGATCTACGGCACCACCGGCCTGTCGAACTTCGCGCACGGCGAGCAGGTCACCCTCGGCGCGATCATCGCGTACATCGGCGCGCAGACCTTCGGGCTGCCGCTGGTGGTCGCCGGTCTGCTGGCCGTGATGGTCGGCGCCGCGTCCGGCTGGGTGCAGGACGCCGGGCTGTGGCACCCGCTGCGCAAGCGGCGCGTGGGTACGACGCAGCAGATGATCGTCACCATCGGCCTGTCGATGGCGCTGCAGTACACCTACCAGTTCTTCTTCGGCGGCGGCGCGCTGCGCATCGTCACGACCACGCCGACGATGATCACCGCCGGACCCGTGCGGATCAGCACCACGTCGCTGTGGTCGCTGCTGATCGCGTTGCTGGTGCTCGGCGCGGTGGCGTACTTCCTGCTGCGCACCCGCGTCGGCCGGGCCACCCGCGCCGTGTCCGACAACCCGGCGCTCGCCGCCGCGTCCGGCATCACCGTCGACCGCATCGTGCGGCTCGTCTGGGTGATCGGCGCCGCCCTGGCCGCCCTCGGCGGCGTCCTCATGGGCCTCTACCTCAACGCGACCTCCTGGAACATGGGCGGCGCGCTGCTGCTGCTGATGTTCGCGGCGGTCACGCTCGGCGGCCTCGGGCAGGCGTTCGGCGCGCTGGCCGGGTCGATCGTCATCGGCCTGGTCGTCGAGATGTCGAACCTCGTCATCCCGAGCGACATGCGCTACGCCGGCGCCCTGCTCATCCTCATCCTCGTCCTGCTGCTGCGGCCCCAGGGCATCCTCGGCCGCGCCGAGCGGATCGGCTAAGGAGTCGTCATGGACTGGTCCCGCATCCTCGTCAACGTGGCGGGCGAGATCTTCGCCCCGACGACCGCCGCCTACGCCCTGGCGGCCATCGGCCTCAACGTGCACTTCGGCCTCACCGGGCTGCTCAACATGGGCCAGGCCGGGTTCATGCTGCTCGGCGCCTACGGGTTCGCCATCTCGACCATCGCCGGCTGGCCGCTGTGGGCCGCCGTCCTGGTCGCCCTGGCCTGCGCCGCGGTGTTCGGCCTGCTGCTCGGCATCCCGACCCTGAAGCTGCGCGGCGACTACCTCGCGATCGTGACGATCGCCGCCGCCGAGATCGTCCGGCTCATCGGCCGGTCGACCGCGCTGACCGACCTGACCGGCGCGTCGTCCGGTCTGCGCGGCAACTCCTACAAGGACACGTTCCAGGACGCCTCGCCGTTCCCGGACGGGACGTTCGCCCTCGGGCCGTTCGAGTACTCGCTCAACGCGTCGAACTCCTGGTGGATCCGGCTCGTCGGCTGGGGCCTCGTCGCGCTCGCCTGCCTCCTGGTCTGGCTGCTGATGCGCAGCCCCTGGGGCCGGGTGCTCAAGGGCATCCGGGAGGACGAGGACGCCGTGCGCTCGCTCGGCAAGAACGTCTACTCCTACAAGATGCAGTCGCTCGTCCTCGGCGGGGTGATCGGCGCGGCGGCCGGCATCATCTACGTCCTGCCCCGCGCGGTGCAGCCCGACTCGATGGGCCGCCCGATGACGTTCTTCATCTGGACGATCCTGCTGCTCGGCGGCGCCGCCACGGTGTTCGGGCCCGTGCTCGGCTCGATCATCTTCTGGGTGTCGCTCATGCTCATCAAGTCGGTCATGCGCGAGGGCGTCCCCACGAGCATCATGCGCACCGAGCAGATCGAGCAGTTCGGCTGGATCATCGTCGGCGTCACGCTGATGCTGCTGGTGATCTTCCGACCGCAAGGCATCCTCGGCGACAAGAAGGAGCTGGCGATCGATGTCCGCTGACCTCCCCCGGGGCCACGTCCCCCCGCACGTGCCGCACGCCACCACCGCGACCGGCAAGGACCGCGTCACCGCGGACCTCAGCCACGTCGCGCACACCCCCGGCGTGCACAAGCCGGACGCGATCGTCGTCGCCGACGGCGTCACCCGGCACTTCGGCGGCATGACCGCCGTCGACGTCGGGCACCTGGAGGTGCAGCGCGGCGCGATCACCGCCCTGATCGGCCCGAACGGCGCCGGCAAGACGACGCTGTTCAACCTGCTCACCGGGTTCGACAAGCCGTCCACCGGCACCTGGTCGTTCGAGGGCCGCTCGCTGTCCGGGGTGTCCGCGGCGCGGGTCGCCCGGTCCGGCATGGTGCGCACCTTCCAGCTCACCAAGGCGCTGTCCCGCATGACCGTCATCGAGAACATGCGGCTCGGCGCGGCGCAGCAGCCCGGCGAGAACCTGCTCACCGCCCTCGTCCCGCCGCTGTGGAAGGCGCGCGAGAAGGAGATCACCGAGCAGGCCGAGGAGCTGCTGGTCCGGTTCAAGCTCGACGCCAAGCGCGACGACTTCGCCGGGTCGCTGTCCGGCGGTCAGCGCAAGCTGCTCGAGATGGCCCGGGCGCTGATGAGCAACCCGACGATGGTCATGCTGGACGAGCCCATGGCGGGCGTGAACCCGGCGCTGACCCAGTCGCTGCTCGGGCACATCCAGGCGCTGCGCGAGGACGGCACCACGGTGCTGTTCGTCGAGCACGACATGCACATGGTCCGGCACATCTCCGACTGGGTCGTCGTCATGGCCGAGGGCAAGATCGTCGCCGAGGGCCCGCCCGAGGACGTCATGGCGGACCAGGCCGTCATCGACGCGTACCTCGGCGCGCACCACGACACCGACCTCGGCGACGACGCGCTGCTCGAGGACGGCATCCAGCGGCTCGAGGCCGAGGAGGCGGGCGAGGTCACCGACGCGTTCGCCGACACCGGCTCGACCACCACCACGCAGGAGGGCACGCGATGAGCAGCACCGCCGTCCAGGGGGCCGACCCCTCGACCGTCCACCGCGGCGCCCCCGAGGGCGAGCCGCTGCTGGCGGCCACGTCGCTGGTCGCGGGCTACGTGCCGGGCGTGAACATCCTCAACGACTGCAACCTGGTCGTGCACCCCGGCGAGCTCGTCGGCATCATCGGGCCCAACGGCGCCGGGAAGTCGACGCTGCTGAAGGCGCTGTTCGGCCTCGTGACCATCCGGTCCGGGTCCGTGGTGCTCAAGGGCGAGGAGATCACGAACCACCGGGCGGACTCGCTGGTCCGCCGCGGCGTCGGGTTCGTGCCGCAGACCAACAACGTGTTCCCGTCGCTGTCGATCCAGGAGAACCTGGAGATGGGGCTGTTCCAGGCCCCGAAGCGGTTCAGCGAGCGGTTCGACTTCATCGTGGACCTGTTCCCCGTGCTCGGAGAGCGACGCAAGCAGCGTGCGGGCTCGCTGTCCGGCGGTGAGCGGCAGATGGTCGCCATGGCCCGGGCGCTGATGATGGACCCGTCGGTGCTGCTGCTGGACGAGCCGTCCGCGGGCCTGTCGCCGGTGCGGCAGGACGAGACGTTCCTGCGCACCCGCAAGATCAACAAGGCGGGCGTGTCCGTCATCATCGTCGAGCAGAACGCCCGGCGGTGCCTGCAGATCTGCGACCGGGCGTACGTCCTCGACCAGGGGTCGAACGCCTACTCCGGGCCGGGGCGCGAGCTGATGAACGACCCGAAGGTCATCGAGCTGTACCTGGGCACGCTGGCGACGGACGTCGAGGCGGCCGCGGCGAAGCCCACCACGCCGGAGGCGTAGCGAGGCACGAGAGGGCGGGGGTCGACGCGACCCCCGCCCTCTCGTCGTGCGCGGCCGTCAGGCCGAGGCGTGCGCGTGCTCGTGCGGGTGGTCGTGGTCGTGCGCGTGCTCCTCCTCGAACGGCGGCAGCCCGAGACGCTCGCGCACCTCCGGGCGGCGCAGCGGCGGGACCGTCGTCGGCGGGCGGCGACGGTCCGGCAGCTCGTCCAGCAAACGCTCCACGATCGCGGCGATCTCCGCGACGGCCCGCTCGACGGGCTCCTCGGTGGCGGCGCTCACCGACTGCACGCCGCTGACCTTCCGCACGAACTGACGGGCCGCGGCCACGACCTCGTCGTCGGTCGCGGCCGGCTCGAGGCCCCGCAGCGTGGTGATGTTCCGGCACATGCGGCCCACGGTAGGCCGGTCGCCGACGACCGGCCAGGGGTGGGCCGCGCGGCGTTCAGGAGAGCAGCTGCTGCACCGCCCACCGGTTGCCGTCCGGGTCGGCGAAGTACAGGAACCGTCCCCACGGGAAGTCCTGCACCTCCCCCACGTCCAGACCGCGGCCGGTGAGGTCCGCCTGCGCCGCCTCGATGTCGGCGACCACGAGCTGCAGGCCCTCGACGGAGCCCGGCGGCATCTCCGTCAGCCCGGTGCCGATCGCGATCGACGCCGGCGACCCCGGCGGGGTGAGCTGCACGAACCGGACGCCGCCGCCGACGGCCTGGTCGGTGTCGAGCACGAAGCCTGCGCGCTCGGTGTAGAAGGTGATGGCCCGGTCCACGTCGGAGACGGGCACCTGCACGAGCTCCAGTCGGTAGTCCATGCGGGCGACGCTACGCCCGCGGTCTGACGCGCCCGAGGGCCCGGGACGCGGCGTGCGCGTCCCGGGCCCTCGGGATGGAGCCAGGTGGGGCGTCAGGTCACTCGACGGTGCCCTCGACGGCCTGGACCCAGGTGTTCTTGTTGTCGGCGCCGTACTTGTACACGCCGATGAACGCCGAGGACGGGTCGTTGTCGGAGTTGAACGGGCCGATGCCCGCCTGCCCGACGTACTGGATGTCCTCGCCCGCGTCGAGCAGCTCGACGCAGTCGGCGAACGTGGAGCACTCCTCGCCGCCGTCGGCGCCGGAGACCGCCGCCAGGTTGGCCTGGATGGTCGGGCCGTCGGTCGCGCCGCCCTTGACCGCCGCGAGGGCCGCCAGGATGGTCGCGTCGTACGACTCGGGGCCGTAGGCGTAGTCGGTCAGGCTCGCGTTGACCTCCTTGAGCCGGGCCTGGAACTCGTCGCTCGGGAAGGCGCCGGGGATGGTGCCCTGGGCGTTCTCGAGCGTGCCCGGGTCGAAGTCCTCGGAGTAGTCGGCCGTGTTGCCGTCGACCATGTAGATCGTCGCGGGGTCGACGCCGGCGGCGACGAGCTCGGGGATGATCTGCTTGGTCTGCTCGAACGCGAGGACCACGACGGCGTCGGGGTTGGTCGCGGTGAGCGCGGTGACGTCGGTCGCGAAGCTCGACGCGGCGGGGTCGAACTCCTCGCCCGGGTTGCCGTAGACGACCGTGGCGCCCTCGGCCTCGACGGTGTCCTTGACGACGTCGCGCAGCGAGGTGCCGTAGTCGTCGTTGAACACGAGGAAGCCGACGTTGGAGCGGCCGTCCGCGAGGATGAGGTTCGCGAGCGCGGCGCCCTGGACGGTGTCCGGCGGCGCGGTGCGGAAGTAGAAGTCCGAGTACCCGGACAGCGACGTGGCCGTGTTCGCGGGCGAGATCTGCACGATCTCCGCGCCGGTGATGTCGTCGATGACGTTGAGCGTCACCGAGGACGAGGCCGCGCCGATGATGACCTGGACGTCCTTGGAGATCAGGTCGGTGACCGACTGGGTCGCCACCTCGGCGTGGTCGGCGTCGGAGGAGTCCGCGTGCTCGACCACGACGTCCGAGCCGAGCACGCCGCCCGCCTCGTTGATCTCCTGCACGGCCAGGTCGACGCCCGCGATCTCGGGCGGGCCGAGGTAGGCGAGCGTGCCGGTCTGCGGGAGCAGCGTGCCGACGATCAGCGGGCTGGCGTCGCCGCCCCCGCTCTCGCCCTCGCCGGATCCGCCGTCGTCGCTGGCGCACGCGGTCAGCACGAGCGCGACCGCGCCCGCGAGGGCGGCCGCCTGGACGGCATGTGTCGTACGAGTCATGCGTGGTACCCCTGTCGATGAGTACTGCCGCCGGGGAACAACCCCGTCGGGTGCCGGGGTCGTACGCGACCACCGGCGATTGGCGGGAAACCTACGGGCCGCGTGTGTCCAGCATGTGTCGTTTGTGTCTCAGAACACACCTGTTGCCGAACCGTGACTTTAAGGGCGCGAAGCGCTTCCCGCGCGCCGAGCACGCACCGGCCCCGGGTGCAGCACGAGGCCCGGCCCACCCTCGCGGGTGGACCGGGCCTCGTGACGGGCTACCGGGGACCGGTCGTCAGGACGCGCTGCCGACCTGGTCGATCACGGCGTCCGCGACCTCGCGCATGGTGAGGCGGCGGTCCATCGACGTCTTCTGGATCCAGCGGAACGACTCCGGCTCCGTCAGGCCCATCTTCGTCATGAGCAGACCCTTGGCGCGGTCGACGCGCTTGCGGGTCTCGAAGCGCTCGGCGAGGTCGGCGACCTCGGACTCCAGCGCGGTGATCTGCGCGTAGCGGGAGATCGCGATCTCGACCGCGGGCAGCAGGTCCGACGGGCTGAACGGCTTGACGACGTACGCCATCGCGCCGGCGTCGCGGGCCCGCTCGACCAGCTCGGTCTGCGAGAACGCGGTGAGCAGCACGACCGGCGCGAGGTGCGCCTTGGCGATGCGCTCCGCGGCGGAGATGCCGTCGAGCACGGGCATCTTGACGTCCATGACGACGACGTCGGGCTTGAGCTCGGTCGCGAGGGCCACGGCCTGCTCGCCGTCACCCGCCTCGCCCACGACGTCGAAGCCCGCCTCGCGGAGCGTCTCCACGACGTCCATCCGGATGAGGGCCTCGTCCTCGGCGACCACCGCGCGGCGCGCCGGCTTGGCGGGCGCCTCCGGGGTCTCCTCGGCCGCGCGGGCCGGGGGGATGTCGAGGTCGAGGGTGGTGTCGGCGGCCTGCGCCTCGCCGCCGGGCGTCGCGTCCTGAGTGCTCACGAGGAGTGATTCTAGGTCCTCCGCGCCGCGGACGGCGGACGGCGGGCCTGTGAACCTCGGCACGCCTACCGGTCGGTAGCCGTCTGCGGCGCCCGGGCGACCCGGTAGCGCAGGTGCAGCACCCGCTCGCCCGCGACCACCAGGTCCGGGTCCGCCAGCAGGTGCGGGGCGGCCACGGGCCCGAAGAACCGGCGCCCGGACCCGAGCACGACCGGCGCGACGTCCATGCGCACCTCGTCCACGAGCCCGGCGGCGAGCACCTGCCCGCCGACGTCACCCGCGGCCACCTCGACCACCCGGTCCCCCGCGAGCCCCTGCGCCACCTCGACGGCCTCCTCGACGCCGCCGACGAACGTGAACGGCGCCGCGGGGTCCCAGCCGTCCGGGGGCGGCCGGTGCGTCACCACGACGACGTGCGCGACGCCGCTGGGCGGGACGCCGTCCCAGCCGTCCGTCAGGTCGAACACCCGACGGCCGACGACGGTCACGCCGATCGCGTCCCAGTACGGGCGGACGTGGTCGTACGAGGCCCGGGAGACGCGCAGCACGCCGCCGTCGTCCAGCGGGACGTCGCCGCCGGTCAACCAGTCGAACAGCGGCCCGGGCTGGTCGTCGTCGTCCGCGACGAACCCGTCCACCGACACCGAGCCGTACAGGACCACCGTGCCCACGGGGACCTCCTCCGCTCCGGGGACGCGCGCACCACCCGGTCGGACCGGTGCCGCGCGTCGACGCTACCGGCACGCGGCACGCGGCACGCGGCACGCCACCGCCAGGGTCGTGCGCGACGACGCCTTGTGCGTGCGGCGGGCACCGTCAGGCGGGGGCGCCCGGCCCGGCGAGGTGGGCGCGGATCCGGGCGCGGTCCTCGGGGAACGCCGACGGCCAGACGGCGCCGAGCGGCACCCAGGCGCCGGGCTGGCCGGGCTCCCCCTGCGGCTCGGCGCGCACGGAGCGCGCCGCGTAGGTGAACGACAGGCTCGGCTCCCAGTCGTCGCGGTAGCGGCGGACGCACGCGAGGACGGGGTGCGCCGTGAGGTCCGCGTCGCCCGGGTCGACGGCCCCGCCCGGCGGCACCCAGCCGCGCCACCGGTGGTCGACCAGCAGGACGTGCCGGGCGTCGTGGTCGACGACCCAGCACTCCACGGCCACGGGCACCCGGGCGTTGCCGGGGTCGGCGAGCCAGGCGGCGGGGTCACCGAGCAGCAGGTCCGCGGAGCGCACGACACGCAGCAAGGGCTCGGCCCAGGCAGCGGGTCGCACGGTCGGCACTCCTCCTCGGTCGGCAGGTCGCACCGCGTCGTGCCGAGGTGCGGGTGAGGGCAGGGTGCCCCGGGTGGTGTCTGGTTTCATCACATCGGCGACAGCATGTCTCAGGAGATCGGCGACACGGGCCGGGATGCTCGAGCATGTCGAGTCGCGCGCGTCTGGTCATCACCGCGGTCGTCCTCGAGGGGCGCCCGGTCGCTCAGGTCGCGGCCGAGTACGGCGTCCACCGAGCCTGGGTCTACAAGCTCGTGGCCCGCTACCGCGACGAGGGCGAGGCCGCGTTCGAACCTCGATCCAGGCGCCCGCACCACGTCCCGAACGCCACCGACCCCGCCACGATCGCGCTGATCGTCGACCTGCGGGCCAAGCTCAGCGCCGACGGCCTGGACGCCGGACCACACACCATCGCCTGGCACCTGGCCACCCACCACGGCATCTCGATCGCACCGGCCACGATCTGGCGCCACCTCAAGGCCGCCGGGCTGATCACCCCGACCCCGTCCAAACGGCCCCGAACCTCCTACATCCGCTTCGAGGCCGACCTACCCAACGAGCTCTGGCAGACCGACTTCACCCACGTCCGCCTCGCCGACGCCACCGACACCGAGGTCCTGACCTTCATCGACGACCACTCCCGGTTCGTCACCGCCTGCACCGCCCACCACCGCGTCACCGGCACCGACGTCGTGACGACCTTCCGCGCCGCGATCAGCGACCACGCGATCCCCGCCGCGATCCTGTCCGACAACGGCATGGTCTTCACCACCCGACTGTCCGGCGGACGCGGCGGCCGCAACGCCTTCGAGCACGAGCTCGACCGCCTCGGCATCGAGCAACGCAACTCCCGACCAAACCACCCCACGACCTGCGGCAAGGTCGAACGCGTCCAGCAGACCCTCAAACGCTGGCTCTCCGCACGCCCCCGACCCGACGACCTGCCCGCCCTGCAGGACCTGCTGGACACCTGGCGACAGGACTACAACACCACCCGCCCCCACCGGTCCCTGGCCGGACGCACACCCCTGGCCGCCTACACCGCCCGACCCAAAGCCCAACCCGCCAGCCACCACGAACCCCACCAACGAGTCCGCACCGACCGCATCGACGACCACGGCGTCGTCACCGTCCGTCACGCCGGCAACCTCCACCACATCGGCATCGGCCGCACCCACGCACGAACCCACGTCATCCTGCTCATCCAGGACCTGCACATCCGCGTCATCCACGCCATCACCGGCGAGATCCTGCGCGAGCTCACCCTCGACCCCACCAGGAACTACCAACCCCAGGAACGACAACAGCCCGAACCCTGATGGGTTCGGGCTGTCGCCGATGTCCTGCGACATCACAGGGTGCCCCGGGTGGGATTCGAACCCACACTGGATCGGGTTTGAGCCGATTGCCTCTGCCGTTGGGCTACCGGGGCGGACGGCCCAGGTTACCGGTCCCGGGCCCCTGGTCAGCCCTCCTGCACGAGCGCGCCGTACCAGCCGAGCCCCTCGTAGGTCTCGTACCCGGGCGTGCGCGCGAACCCGACGGTGCGGTCCTCGTCGCGGTAGGACCCGGCGGGCTGGTCGCCGGTGCGCAGGGCGACGCGCTCGTCCAGGACGCCGCGGCGGTCGGACGCGGCGAGCACGAGCCCGGCGCGGTCGAGCAGCAGCACGCGGGTGCTCTCGCGCTCCCCCGGCGCCAGCCGGACGCCGTCCACGATGGCCTGCGCCTGCCGCTCCCAGTCGAAGAACACCCCGAGGGCACCGATGACGCGTCCGTCGGGACAGCCACCGTCCCGGACCGCGGTCGCGTAGGTCGCCGTGAGCGCCCCCAGCCCGGGGTCCCGGGTGACGTCGAGGGCGGCGTAGTCGTCCCCGTCCCGGGTCGCCGTGGCGGCCCGGAACCAGGGGGTGCCGCTGACGTCGCCGCCGACGACCCGGGTCCCGGCCCGGTCGGGCGCGCCGTGCGCGATCACGCGACCGTCGGCGTCGGCCACCCAGAGGTCGAGGTAGACCGTGTACGAGCGCAGGATGGTCGCGAGCCGGTCCCCGGCGTGCGCGGCGGCCGCCGGGTCGCCCGAGGCCAGCGCGTCCACCAGCGCGGCGTCGGTCGCCCACCAGCGCACGTCGCACGAGCGCTCGTACAGGTTGCGGTCCATCAGCTCGATCACGTGCAGGGCGAGGTCCGCGAGCCGCTGCCCCCGCACCCGCCCCACGAGCTGGTGCCCGAGGTCGGTGAGCTCGTCGAGCCGCGGGCGCAGCTCGCCGGAGAGCTCCTCGGACAGCGCACGCGCCCGGTCCGCGACCTCTCCCACCTCGCGCGCGACCACCGCGAACCCCGCACCGGCGTCGCCGACGCGCGCGGACTCGATGAGCGCGTTCAGGGCGAGCATCTTGGTGCTGCGGGCGACCTGGTCGATCCCCAGCAGCTTCTCCTCGGCGACGCGGCCGACCTCCTCGGCCAGTCGCACGACCCGTTCCGGCACGGTGGGCTCCCCTTCGTGGGTAGGCGATTTCCGGTGCCCCTTGCGGCTCCTATCGGCCATGACGGGCCGGACCTAAGTCCTGCGGCGAGCATCGGCGTACGGTGCCTGCGTGCCCGTGCCCCTGTCCCCCGCCGAGCGCGACGCCCTGGTCAGCCGGCTGCGCACGGCGGGCTGCGTGTTCGCCGAGGACGAGGCCGCCCTGCTCGCCGCCGAGGCGCCCGACGCCGCGACCCTCGCCGCGCTCACCGAGCGGCGGGTGGGCGGCGAGCCGCTGGAGCAGGTCGTCGGCTGGGCGGAGTTCCGGGGACTGCGCGTCGCGGTCGCGCCCGGCGTGTTCGTGCCCCGCGCCCGCACCGGCCTGCTGGTCGCGCAGGCGCTGGCGGCGCTGCCGCACGACGGTCGCCGGGGCACGGTCGTGGACCTGTGCTGCGGCAGCGGCGCCGTCGGCCTCGCCGTCGTGACCGCCGCCCCCGGCACCGCCCTGTGGGCCGTGGACGTCGACCCGGCCGCCGTGGCGTGCGCACGCGGCAACCTCGGCGACCGCGGGACGGCGCTGCTCGGCGACCTGGACGCCCCGCTCCCGGCGGACCTCGCGGGCCGGGTGGACGTCGTCGTGGCGAACGCCCCGTACGTCCCGACCGCCGAGATCGCCCGCATGCCGCCCGAGGCCCGCGACCACGAGCCCCGGACCGCCCTGGACGGCGGCACCGACGGCGTCGAGCTGCACCGGCGGGTCGCCGCGGCGGCGCCGCGCTGGCTCGCACCCGGCGGGCACCTGCTGATCGAGACCAGCACCCGGCAGGCGGACGCCACGGCGGCGGCCTGCGCCGCGCACGGGCTGCACCCCCGGGTGGTGCGCGACGAGGACCTCGACGGCACCGTCGTCGTCGCGACCCGTCCCTAGAGTGGACCTCGGGTCGGGGCGCACCGGGCGCACCGGCGGACGGGAGGTCACGGTGGGCCGGGCACTGGTCGTGGTGGACGTGCAGAACGACTTCTGCGAGGGCGGGTCGCTCGCGGTGACCGGCGGGACCGCCGTGGCCGCGGGGATCACCGGGTTCCTCGACCGGGCGGCCGGGGACTACGACCTCGTCGTCGCCACCGCCGACTGGCACGAGCCGCTGCCCGACTCCAACGCGGGCCACTTCGCCGTCGGCGCCGACCCGGACTACGTCAGCACCTGGCCCGAGCACTGCGTGCGGGACACCCCCGGCGCCGCCTACCACCCCGACCTGCGCCTGCCCGCGAGCGCCGTGCACGTCCGCAAGGGCCAGGGTCGTCAGGACTACTCGGGGTTCGAGGGCGCGGTCGTCCAGGCGGGGCCCCATGCGGAGGCGCCCGGCACCCTGACGGCGGCGCTGCGCGCCGCGGGGATCGAGGACGTCGACGTCGTGGGGCTGGCGACGGACCACTGCGTGACCGCGACGGCGCTGGACGCGCTCGAGGCGGGGTTCGGGGTGCGCGTGCTGACCGACCTCACGGCCGGGGTGGGCGTGCGGACCACCATCGACGCGCTGACGCGTCTCGCGGGTCGGGGGGTCGCGCTGACGACGTCCGACGCGCGCTGAGGGAACGCGACCCCGGTCCGCGAGCGCGGTGTCCCGGGGCGGTGCGCGGGGTGGGGCGGTGCGCGGGACGCGTCGTCGGGCCGGACCGCCTCGCGGGGCGAGGGCCGGTCGGTCGCGCGGGGGTTCAGCCCTGGTCGCTGCGGAGCGCCCCCGTGGCGCGGAACGTGTCGGCGATCTGCTGCGCCTGCGCGGAGATGAGGCGGCGGTAGAGGTCGTACGCGGCGTCGACGCGGTCGGGCAGCTCCCCGCGGCTGCGGGCGAGCTGCCAGTCGCGCTTCGCCGCCGCGATGTCCGCGTTGGTGATCACGATGCGCGCTTCGTCCTCGTCCGCCATACCCGGAAGCATGCCGTCCCATATGCCCGATTTGCGATAGTCCTTGAGGGTGATGGCACCCGGTGACCGGGTGAAAGCGTCACCCGGACGGCCGGGAGCCCCGCCCCACCGCCTCCTGCCCACCGCGCGCGGCTCCCCTGACCCCCCGTCGCGGGCACCCGGACGCGTCCGTGGTCCCCAGGTGGACCCGTTCCCGCTGCGCAAAGGGGGTACCCACTGGCACGCTGTGCCGAGAGCATCCCCACCACCGGCCCCCGGAGGAATGACGCGCATGAGGATCTGGCCCGGACGCCCCTACCCGCTCGGCGCGACCTACGACGGCAGCGGCACGAACTTCGCCCTGTTCTCGGGCGTCGCCGAACGGGTGGAGCTGTGCCTGTTCGACGACGCGGGGAACGAGACCCGCATCGACCTGCCCGAGGTCGACGCGTTCGTCTGGCACGGCTACCTGCCCGCCCTGCAGCCCGGCCAGCGGTACGGGTACCGGGTGCACGGGCCGTACGACCCGGCGCAGGGGCACCGGTGCGACCCGGCCAAGCTGCTGCTCGACCCGTACGCCAAGGCGATCGACGGGCAGATCAGCAACGACCCGTCGCTGTACGCGTACACCTTCGGCGACGAGGACCGCCGCAACTCCGACGACTCCGCCGGGCACACGATGACGTCCGTGGTCGTGAACCCGTACTTCGACTGGGGGCACGACCGCCCGCCGCAGCACGAGTACCACGACTCGGTCGTCTACGAGGCGCACGTGCGGGGCCTGACCCGGCTGCACCCGGCCGTCCCGGAGGAGATGCGCGGCACCTACTCGGCGCTGGCGCACCCGGCGGTGGTGGAGCACCTGTCGTCGCTCGGCGTCACGGCCGTCGAGCTCATGCCGGTGCACCAGTTCGTCAACGACCCGGCGCTCCAGGAGAAGGGGCTGTCCAACTACTGGGGCTACAACACCATCGGGTTCTTCGCCCCGCACAACGGGTACGCCGCGTTCGGCAGCACCGGGCAGCAGGTGCAGGAGTTCAAGGCGATGGTCAAGGCCCTGCACGCCGCCGACATCGAGGTGATCCTCGACGTCGTCTACAACCACACCGCCGAGGGCAACCACCTGGGCCCGACGCTGTCGTTCCGGGGCATCGACAACGCGTCGTACTACCGGCTGGTGGACGACGACCCGGCGCACTACTTCGACACCACGGGCACGGGCAACTCGCTGCTGATGCGCTCCCCGCACGTGCTGCAGCTGATCATGGACTCGCTGCGGTACTGGGTGCAGGACATGCACGTCGACGGGTTCCGGTTCGACCTCGCGGCGACCCTCGCCCGGCAGTTCCACGAGGTCGACCGGCTGTCCGCGTTCTTCGACATCGTGCAGCAGGACCCGGTCATCTCCCAGGTCAAGCTCATCGCCGAGCCGTGGGACCTCGGCGACGGCGGCTACCAGGTCGGCGGGTTCCCGCCGCTGTGGTCGGAGTGGAACGGGCAGTACCGGGACACCGTGCGCGACTTCTGGCGGGGCGAGCCGTCCACGCTGGCGGAGTTCGCGAGCCGGTTGTCGGGCTCCTCGGACCTCTACGAGCACACCGGCCGCCGCCCGATCGCGAGCGTCAACTTCGTCACCGCCCACGACGGCTTCACGCTGGCCGACCTCACCGCGTACAACGAGAAGCACAACGAGGCCAACGGCGAGGACAACCGCGACGGCGAGAGCCACAACCGCTCGTGGAACTGCGGCGTCGAGGGACCGACCGACGACCCCGAGGTGCTCGACCTGCGCGGGCGGCAGCGCCGCAACTTCCTCACCACGCTGCTGCTGTCCCAGGGCGTGCCGATGATCGCCCACGGCGACGAGCTCGGCCGCACCCAGCAGGGCAACAACAACGTGTACTGCCAGGACTCCGAGCTCGCCTGGGTGGACTGGGACCTCGACGAGGACCGCGTCGCGCTGCTGGAGTACGCGCGCAGCGTCGTGCACCTGCGCCGCGAGCACCCCGTGTTCCGGCGCCGCCGGTTCTTCGCCGGTGCCCCCGAGCGCGGCGGCGAGTCCGACCTGCGCGACATCGCGTGGCTCGACCCGTCGGGCCAGCACATGTCGGACGCGCAGTGGCAGGAGGAGTTCGCCCGCTCGGTCATGGTCTTCCTCAACGGCGACGCCATCGCCGAGCCGGACCTGCGGGGCGAGGAGATCGTGGACGACTCGTTCCTCGTGCTGTTCAACGCGGCGCCCGAGCCGACGTCGTTCACGCTGCCGGACGCGGAGTACGGCGCGACGTGGACCGTCGCGCTGGACACCGACCACCAGCTGAGCCCCGGCGACGAGATCGCGCACTCGGCCACGGTCGAGCTCGTCGCCCGCTCGACCGTGGTGCTGTCCCGGCCGCCGATCCAGGCGGTCGACCCGGTCACGCAGGCACCGGCGACGACGTCGCTGCCCTCCGGCGCGGAGCCGCCCGCACCCTCCGCGACCGCGGCACCGGCCGCACCCGACGCGGCTGCGGGGGCGTCGTCGCGCGGGCGCTCCCGCACGGGGTCGGCCCCGGGGACCGGCCGATGACGACCGGGACCGAGCCCCGCACCCCGGCCCGGCGGCTGCCCGCGCCCGACCGCCCGGTGCCGACCTCCACCTACCGGGTGCAGCTCGGCGCGGACCTCACCCTGGACGACGTCGCCGCGCGCGTGCCCTACCTCGCGGACCTCGGCGTCACCCACGTCTACCTGTCCCCCGTGCTCACGGCCGCACCCGGCTCGACGCACGGCTACGACGTGGTCGACCACGACGAGGTGTCACCGGTGCTCGGCGGCGAGCCCGCCCTGCGACGGCTCGCGGACGCCGCGCACGCCGCCGGCCTGGGTCTCGTGCTCGACATCGTCCCGAACCACATGGCCGTGCCCACGCCCGCGTGGCACAACCGGGCGCTGTGGTCCGTGCTGGCCGAGGGGCCGGCGTCGCCGTACGCGTCCTGGTTCGACGTGGACTGGTCGGCAGGCGAGGGCGACGTGCTCATGCCGGTGCTCGGCGACCGGATCGGCGCCGTGCTCGCCTCGGGCGAGCTGCACCTCGAGCACGAGGTCGTGCCCGGCCAGGGCGAGGACCCGCAGCCCGTGCTGCGCTACTACGACCACGCGTTCCCCGTGCGCCCCGGCACCGAGCAGCTGCCGCTCGCCGAGCTTCTGGAGCGCCAGCACTACCGGCTCGCGTACTGGCGGGTCGCGGACGAGGAGCTGAACTACCGGCGGTTCTTCGACGTCGGCACCCTCGCGGCCGTGCGCGTCGAGGACCCGGCCGTCTTCGACGCGACCCACGCGCTCGTGCTGCGGCTGCTGGACGAGGGCGTGCTCGACGGCCTGCGCATCGACCACCCCGACGGCCTGGCCGACCCGGGCGGCTACCTGGAGCGGCTGCGCGACGCCTCCGGCGGGGCGTGGGTCGTGGTCGAGAAGATCCTCCAGGGCGACGAGGACCTGCCGCCCGACTGGGAGACCGCGGGCACCACCGGGTACGAGGCGCTGTGGCGCATCCAGCAGGCGTTCGTCGACCCGGGCGGCGCGGCCCGCCTCGGCGCCCTCATGCACCGGCTGACCGGCGAGTCGTCCGACGCGCTGCCCGAGGTCGTCGACACCGCGAAGCGGCAGGTCGTGGACCGCGCGCTGTACGCCGAGGTCTACCGGCTCACCGAGCTCGCCGCCGAGGTGTGCCGCGCCGACCTGCGGCTGCGCGACCACACCTGGCGGTCGCTGCACGACTGCCTGGTCGAGCTGCTGGTCGCGATGGACCGCTACCGCGCGTACGTCGTGCCCGGCCGCACCCCGCACCCCACCGACGTCGAGGTTCTGGAGCACGCCGCCCGCACCGCCCGCGCCCGGCTCACCCCGGAGCGCGCCGCCACCATGGACGTCCTCGTGGACCTGCTGCTCGGCCGCGAGGTCGGCAGCGCCGGGCGCACCCGCGAGCCGCAGCGCGACGAGCTCGTCGTCCGCTTCCAGCAGACCTGCGGCGCCGTCATGGCCAAGGGCGTCGAGGACACGGCGTTCTACCGGTGGACGCAGCTCGTCGCGCTCACCGAGGTCGGCGGGGAGCCCGAGCGGTTCTCGCTGTCCCCCACCGAGCTGCTGGCCTGGGCGGCGCGCTCCCAGCGGCAGACCCCGCTCGGCATGACCACGCTGTCCACCCACGACACCAAGCGCGGCGAGGACGTCCGCGCGCGCCTCGGCGTGCTCTCCGAGCTGCCCGTCGAGTGGGCCGATCTCGTCGGGCGGCTGCGCGAGGCGTCCGCGCCATACCGCAGCGCCCTGCTGGACGGCCGCACCGAGAACCTGCTGTGGCAGACCCTCGCGGGCACCTGGACGGCCGACGGCCCGATCGCCGCGGACCGCCTCACGCAGTACCTGACCAAGGCCGTGCGCGAGGCCAAGGACCGCACCTCCTGGACCGCCCCGGACGACGCGTACGAGCGCGCCGTGCTGGACGTCGCCGTGCAGGCCCTCGGCGACCCCCGCGTCGCGGAGCTCCTCGAGACCTGGGAGCACCGGACCCGGCAGGCCGTGCGCGGCGCCGTGCTCGGGCAGAAGCTCGTGCAGCTCACGTTCCCCGGCGTCGCCGACGTGTACCAGGGCACCGAGGTGCCGACCGTCGCGCTCGTGGACCCCGACAACCGGCGGCTCGTCGACCACGAGGCGCTCGCCGCCCGGCTCGCCCGGCTGGACGAGGGCGCGGGTACCCGGGACCTGGCGGACGAGAAGATGCTCGTCACGTCCCGGGCCCTGCGGCTGCGCCGCGACCTCCCCGAGGCGTTCGTGGGCGCGGGCGCCGGGTTCGTCGCCCTGCCGCACTCCTCGGGGCACGTGCTCACCTACGCGCGCACCGCCGACGGGGACCCGCGCGTCGCCGTCGTCGCGACCCGGCTCGCCGCCATGGTCGACCGGCTCGGCGGCTGGGGCGAGCACACCGTGGCCCTGCCCGACGGCGAGTGGCACGACGTCCTCGGCGACCGACGGGTCGACGGCGGCGTCCGCCCGCTCGCCGACCTGCTCGACCGCCTGCCCGTCGCCCTGCTCGTCCGGAGGACCGACGCATGACCACCACCGCCCCCGGGGACCGCACGGCCGGGACCCACCCGCACCGGCCCGGTGAGGTCTGGGCACCCGGCGCCGGGTCCGTGGACCTGCACCTGCCCGCCGCCGACGACGCGGGTGCCGAGGTCGTCGCGCTGCACCCGGCGGGCGGCGGCTGGTGGACATCAGGACGCGACCTGCCGCACGGCACCGACTACGCCTTCGCCGTCGACGGCGCCGACCCGCGCCCCGACCCGCGCAGCCCGTGGCAGCCCGACGGCGTCCACGGCCCGAGCCGGGTGTTCGACGCGAGCCGGCACGCGTGGTCCGACAGCGCCTGGGCGGGCCGGGACGTGCGCGGCGCCGTGCTGTACGAGCTGCACGTCGGCACGTTCACCCCCGAGGGCACCCTCGACGCCGCCGCCGCGCGGCTCGCGCACCTGGCCGACCTCGGCGTCGAGGTGGTCGAGCTGCTGCCCGTCGCCCCGTTCAACGGCGTGCACGGCTGGGGGTACGACGGCGTCGGCCTGTACGGCGTGCACGAGCCGTACGGCGGCCCGGCCGCGCTCCAGCGGTTCGTGGACGCCGCGCACGCCGTCGGCATCGCCGTCTGCCTCGACGTCGTGCACAACCACCTCGGGCCGTCCGGCAACTACCTCGGCGTCTTCGGCCCGTACTTCACCGACGCGCACCACACGCCGTGGGGCGCGGCGATCAACCTCGACGGGGACGGCTCGCCCGAGGTGCGCCGGTGGATCCTCGACAGCGTCCTGCGCTGGCTGCGGGACTTCCACGTCGACGCCCTGCGCCTGGACGCCGTGCACGCCCTCGTCGACGACTCCGACCGGCACCTGCTCGCGCAGATGTCGGACGAGGTCGCCGCGCTCGCCGCTGAGGTCGGGCGGCCGCTGTCGCTGGTCGCGGAGGTGGACCTCAACGACCCCGTGTCCGTCACCCCGACCGCCGCGGGCGGCTGGGGCATGACCGCGCAGTGGGCCGACGACGTCCACCACGCCCTGCACGCGCTGCTCACCGGCGAGCGGCACGGCTACTACGTCGACTTCGGCACGCCCGACACGCTGCGCACGGCGCTGCGCGAGGTGTTCGTGCACGCCGGGTCCTACTCGACGTTCCGGGACCGCGACTGGGGACGCCCCGTCCCCGACGACGTCGACGGGCACCGGTTCGTGGTGTTCGGGCAGGACCACGACCAGGTCGGCAACCGCGCGCTCGGCGACCGGCCCTCCGCGGTGCTGGACGACGGGGCGCTCGCCGCCGAGGCCGCGCTCGTGCTGCTGTCGCCCTACACGCCCATGCTGTTCATGGGCGAGGAGTGGGGCGCCCGCACCCCCTGGATGTACGTCACCGACCACCCCGAGCCCGACCTCGCGCAGGCCGTCCGCGAGGGTCGCGCTCGCGAGTTCGGCGGCCACGGCTGGGCCGCCACGTACGGGGCCGACGAGGCGACGTTCGTCGTCCCCGACCCGCAGGACCCCGCCACCCACGAGGCCAGCCGCCTCGACTGGTCCGAGCCGGAGCAGGCCCGGCACGCGCGGCTGCTGGACTGGTACCGCCGGCTGGTCGCGCTGCGCCGCGAGGTCCCCGACCTCGGCTCCGGCGACCGGTCGCGCACCGACCTCACCTGGGACCCGACGGCGGAGCCGGTCGACGGCGCGTGGCGAGACTGGCTGGTGCTGCACCGCGGTGCGGCGCGGGTCGTGGTGAACCTGGCGGGCGAGCCCCGCACGGTGCCCCTCGGCGACCTGCCCGAGGGCGTGACCGTGCGGGCGGCGTGGTCCGACGTCCCGCCCGGCCTCACCAGCGGGCCCGACGCGTCGCTGACCCTGCCGGGCCGCGCCGTCGCGGTGGTCGCCTAGATCGTGCGGGCCGCGGGCGCGTGGGTCGTCCTGACCGCGATCGTCGCCTGGCTCACGACCCTGCCGGCACCAACGAGTAGATGCTGAGCCGGTTGCCGTCCGGGTCGACGAAGTCGAAGTAGTCGACCGCGCCCTCGACGTGTTCGATCGGTCCGACGGCGACCCCCAGTCCCCTCAACCGCTCGCGTTCGGAGGCAGCGTCGCCGACCCCTAGTCGGAGCACGACCTCGGCGCCCGAACGCCCGGAGGGCTCGGAACCCAGCTGCAGCCACACCGGGCCGACCTCGAACTCCACCACGCCATCCGCAGGCTCGAGATCCGGTTCGGCGAGCTCGAGAACCCTGCGATACCAGAGAGTCGCTGCCGCTAGATCACCCACGGGCAGTCCCACCGTCACGCTCGACACGTCCACCGGGACATCGTCGACCGACCTTGACGCTGCTCCTGGGAGACACGCCCGACCTCACCGATCCGGGCGTGGGTCGTCGACCGGCGAGCGGTCAGCCCGGCAGCCGCTCCCGCCCCTGGTCCGCGAGCGCCCCGAGCCGGGACAGCGCCCGGTAGTACTTCTTCCGGTACCCGCCCGCGAGCATCTGCTCGCTGAACAGCACGGACTCCCCCGCCCCGCCGAGCAGCACGGGCACGTCGCGGTCGTACAGCCGGTCCACGAGCACGACGAGCCGCAGCGCGACGTCCTGGTCGGCCAGCGGCGCGACGCCGGTGAGGGCGACCAGCCCGACCCCGTCGAGCAGCGCCCCGTAGCGGGAGGGGTGCACGGTCGCGAGGTGCCGGGTGAGCGCACCGAAGTCGTCCAGCGTCGCGTCCGGGGTCCCGGCGACGGCGGCGCGCACGACGTCGTCGGGCAGCCCGGCGGCGTCGGTGACGGTGTCCCGCTGCCGGTAGTCCTGACCGTCGATGCGCAGCACCTCGAACCGCCCGGACAGGTCCTGGATCTCGCGCAGGAAGTCGTCGGCGGCGAACCGGCCCTCGCCCAGGGACTCGGGCAGCGTGTTGGACGTGGCCGCGAGCGCCACACCGCGGTCGGTGAGCTCGCGCAGCAGCCGGGCCATGAGGACGGTGTCGCCGGGGTCGTCGAGCTCGAACTCGTCGATGCACACGAGGGTGCGGGTGGCCAGCGCGTCGACGGTGGGCCGGAACCCGAGCGCGCCGACGAGGTTGGTGTACTCCACGAAGGTGCCGTACGCGGAGCGCTCGGGGCCGACGGCCTTGGCGAGCGAGGCGAGCAGGTGGGTCTTGCCGACGCCGAACCCGCCGTCGAGGTAGACGGCGGGGACCGGTGCTTTCTTGCGGAACCAGCCCCGGCCGCCGCCCTGACCGGTGAGAGTCGCGGCGACCTGGCGGAGCCGGTCCACGGCGGCCTGCTGGCTCGGGTACCGGGGGTCGGTGCGGTAGGTGTCGAACGACTCGGCGTCGAAGTGCGGGGGCGGGACGCGGTCGGCGAGCAGGCGCTCGCGCCCGACGTCGGGGCGCCGGTCGGTGAGGCTCGCCGTCGTCGGCGTGGTGCTCGGGGTCACGGCCGCACAGCCTACGACTAGCCTGGCGCCCATGCCCCGCGAGCTCCCGCCCCTGGACGTGCTGCTGCCCGCCGACCGCACCGGTGTGCCGCTGGCCCCCGAGCCCGGGGAGCCCGTGCTGCACGACCTGTACGCGCACCCGGCCCCCCGACCGGGACGCACGAGCGCGGTGCGGGCGAACATGATCGCGACCCTCGACGGCGCCGCGCAGGGGCCGGACGGCCGGTCGCGCAGCATCAACGGCCCGGCGGACTGGCGGGTGTTCCGGGTGATGCGCGCGGTCGCGGACGTCGTGCTGGTCGGCGCCGGGACCGCGCGCGCCGAGCAGTACACCCCGCTCGCGGTGCCCGCGGACCTGCGCGAGGCCCGTGCGGCGAGGGGCCAGGCGCCGGACCTCGCGCTGGCGCTGGTGACAGCGTCGGGCGACCTGCCCGAGGGCCTGCGCGGCACGGACCGGCCGCCGTACGTGGTCACCGTCGCGGCGAACCCCCGCCTGGACGCGCTGCGCGCGGACCTCGGCGCGGACCGGGTGCTGGTCACCGGCGAGACGACCGTGGACCTCGGCGCCGCGCTGGACGCCCTCGCCGCGCTCGGCCGGACGCGGGTGCTCGCGGAGGGCGGCCCCCGGCTGCTCACCGACCTGGTACGCGCCGACCTGGTGGACGAGCTCTGCCTCACCACCAGCCCCCTGGTGGTCGGCGGCCCGGGCCTGCGCGCCCTCGGGGGCACCGACTGGCTCGACCCCCGGCGCGCCCGCGCCGCGCACCTGCTGCACCACGACGGGATGCTCCTCGGCCGCTGGACGCTCGACCCCGCCTGACCGACGCCTTCCCCTCCCACTCCGCGCGCCGCGCTCGCGCCGAGCTGGCAGCTCTCCGCTGCACGCACCCCGCCCCCGGGCGCATCGCGCGGCGCGACCGCGCCTCGCAGCGGGCTGACACCGCGAGCACCCGAACCCGGCCACGCAGTTCACCACCCCGCCCGCTACTCAGGGGCGCCGGGCGAGGTGGTGGATGCGTGGTTCGCGCGCGATGGGGCTCCTGCGCTCGTCGGCGACGTGGAAGGGCGTCGCCGACCAGCGGAACGCCTCACGAGACAGGGCGAACCGAGCTCCCGGCACCCGCACCGCCGGGCAGGCCGTCCGTCGTCACGGGGCCTGTGTAGGCGTCCGCCAGTCGGCCGCTGAGCACCGGTTCCTCTGTAGCGTCGACGGGGAAGGCGGGGCCACCCCCTGTGACCCGCCTGACGCCCGGCCGGGATCCCCCACAACGGTCCCGGCCGGGCACCCTCGAGCGGCTTCGTCCGTCCGGCCGCGGCCGGCCGAGGGACGGGTGCGGTCGTGGGCGTGGCCTTCTCCTGCTCGAGTCAGGCGGCGCGGTCTGCGGATCGTGCTCGGTCTGACGGGTGACCAGCGTCGACGCCGGATAGTGTCGGAGGCGTGACCGACACCATCCTCGTCCTCACGGAGGACACGCTCGCGGCGGCCGACGTCGCGCACATCCTGTCCCTGCACGCCGACGAGACGCTGCGGTACCGCGTGCTCGTCCCGGCGGACACCGAGCGCAACGTCCTCGTCTCGCTGGTGGACCAGCTGAGCCTGGGCGAGCTGCGCGAGGCCCTGGACACGGTCCTGGGCCGCGAGCCCGAGAAGCCCGAGGCGGTCGCCGACGCCGCCGAGCAGCTCGCGGACAGCCTCGCGGCGTTCGCCGATGCGGGTGTGAGCGCGTCCGGGACCGTCGTGGACGACGACCCGCTGCCCGCGCTGCGGACCGCGCTCGCCGAGGAGGGCGCGCGCGAGGTCGTCGTCGTGACCTACCCGCACGCGCTGGAGGACACGTTCCACCGCGACTGGGCGTCGCGTGCCCGCGAGGACCTGCACGTGCCGGTGCTGCACCTGTACTCGGGCACGTCCGAGCTCGGCTGAGCCGCGCACCACGACGGCCGCCCTCCCCGCTGCGGGGTGGGCGGCCGTCGGTGCGTCAGGGGCCGGGCCTCAGAAGCCCGTGCCGGTGACCTTCGGGTACCAGCGCCGGAACTTGCGCACCTGGTTCACGGCGGCGGCCAGCGCGTACCAGCGCCGCCGCGGCCCGCCGTCGCGCGCGTACACGAGCGGGCGCGCCACACGGCCGGCGCGGATGAGCCCGCGGACCTTCCCGGCGAGCGCCGGGTCCAGCACGTACCGCAGCAGCAGCCGGTGCGGGAGGATCGTGTACAGCACCTCGGTGTCCACGACGACCGGCTCGACGGCGCGGTCGAGCACCCGGTCCTCGACGAGGAACCGGGCGACGTTCGCCCCGGCGGCCGTCACGTAGTAGTTGTTCCGCCCGATGCGGGGGTTCACCTCGAAGAACCGGTACGACCCGTCGCGCGGGTCCACCTTCACGTCGAAGTTCGCGAAGCCCACGTACCCGACGCCGCGCAGGAACGCCGCCGCCTGGTCGAGCATCTCCTGCTCGCGGGTGACGACCATCGCGGCCGGGTTCCCCAGGCCGGACGGGGTGTGCTCCTCCAGCAGCACGTGCGCCGAGCACAGCAGGGTGATGGATCCCCGGCTGTCGACGTACGCGGTGACGGACCGCATCTGGGTGTCGTCGCCGGGCACGAGCTCCTGGACGACGAACCGTCCCCGGTACCCGGCGGCGCGCAGCGAGACCCACAGCGCGTCGAGCTCCGCGGCGTCCTGGATCTCGAAGACCTTCTTCTTGCCCGGGAACGTCACCTCCTGGTAGTCCGCGCTGCTGGCCGCCTTGGCGATCAGCGGGTACGGCATGTTCACCGGCACCGGCGCCCACGCGGGGTTGGCGGCACCGGCGAAGTCCTGCACGATGGTGCGCGGCACTGAGATGCCGAGGTCCGTCGCGATCTCGGCGAACGTGGCCTTGTCGGACAGCCGGTCCATCAGGTCGGCGCCGAGGAACGGCACCACGTAGTGCGGCTCCAGCTCGGCCCGGTGCTGCACCACGACGCGGACCAGCCAGTCGGAGTTCGCGAGCAGCACGAGGCGCTGCCCGGTGCGCTGGGCGGCGACCCGGAGCAGCGCGTCGACCAGCTGGCGCGGGTCGTGGCCGTCGTCGACCAGGACGTTGTCGAGGATGCGCGAGTGCGCGACGGGCCCGAGGGCCGCGCCGCTCACCACGACGGAGCGGACGCCGTACTGCTCGTGGAACGCCCGGGCCAGCGCGTACACGCCGATGTCGGCGCCGAGGATGACGGGCTGCAGGCCCGCGACCTCCTCGGCGCCGGACATCGGACGTCCTGCGGGGGTGCTCACGCGGGCTGCTCGGTGCGGTCGCCCGACCAGTCGGTGTGGAACGTGCCGTCCTTGTCGGTGCGGCGGTAGGTGTGCGCGCCGAAGAAGTCGCGCTGCGCCTGGATCAGCGAGGCGGGCAGGCGCTCGGCCCGCACGCCGTCGTAGTACGCCAGCGAGGACGAGAACGCCGGGGTCGGCACGCCGGCGAGCGCGGCCTGCGACACGACGCGGCGCCACGCCTGCACGCCGTTGCCGACGGCCCCGGTGAAGTACTCGTCCGCGAGCAGCAGCGGCAGGTCCGCGTCACGCTCGTACGCCTCGGTGATCCGGTTGAGGAACCGCGCGCGGATGATGCAGCCGCCGCGCCAGATGCGGGCCATGGCGCCGCGGTCGATCGCCCAGTCGTTCTCCGCCGAGGCGGCCGCGATCTGGTCGAAGCCCTGCGAGTACGCGACGACCTTGGACGCGTACAGCGCGAGCCGCACGTCCTCGATGAACGCCTCGCGGTCGGTGACGTCGAAGGCCTGCGCGTGCGCCGGGAGCGTGCCGACGGCGGCGGTGCGCTGCGGGACGGAGCCGGACAGGGCGCGGGCGAAGGTCGCCTCCGCGATGCCGGTGATCGGCACACCCAGGTCCAGGCCGTTCTGCACGGTCCAGCGGCCGGTGCCCTTCTGCTCGGCCTGGTCGAGCACGACGTCGACGAACGCCGACCCGGTCTCGGCGTCGACCTGCGAGAGCACCTCGGCGGTGATCTCGATGAGGAAGGACTCGAGGTCGCCCTCGTTCCAGGTCCGGAAGATGTCGGCGATCTCCGCGGCGGAGGCACCCAGGCCCTGCTTGAGCAGGTCGTACGCCTCGGCGATGAGCTGCATGTCGGCGTACTCGATGCCGTTGTGCACCATCTTGACGAAGTGCCCGGCGCCGTCGGGGCCGACGTAGGTGCAGCACGGGGTGCCGTCGACCTTCGCGGAGATGTCCTCCAGGATCGGGCCGAGCACCTCGTAGGACTCGCGCGAGCCGCCGGGCATGATCGACGGGCCGTTCAGCGCGCCCTCCTCGCCGCCGGAGACGCCGGTGCCGACGAAGTGCAGGCCCTTCGCCTTGAGCGCGGCCTCGCGGCGGCGCGTGTCCGGGAAGTGCGCGTTGCCGGCGTCGATGACGATGTCGCCCTCGTCCAGCAGCGGGACCAGCTCGTCGATGACGGCGTCGGTCGGGCCACCGGCCTTGACCATGACGATGACCTTGCGCGGGCGCGCCAGCGACGCCACGAAGTCCTCGACGGACTCCGACGGCACGAAGGTGCCCTCGTCGCCGTGGTCCGCCACCAGGGACTCGGTCTTGGCGTAGGAGCGGTTGTGCACCGCGACGGTGTAGCCGTGCCGGGCCAGGTTGCGGGCGAGGTTCCGGCCCATCACGGCGAGGCCGGTCACACCGATCTGTGCGGCGGGTGCAGACATGCGCGGGTGCTCCTTCTGTGCGGTAAGACGGCCCCTTCACCCTAGTGCTGCGCCCGGGCGACCGGCGTGCCGCGCCCACCCGTCGGGCACTCGCCCCTACAGTCGGCGACTGTGAGCACCGGCCCCCGCGACGCGCCCCCGGAGTTCCTGCGCGCCCTGCGGTCGCTGCGCGGCGTCAGCCTCCGGTCCGAGGTGAGCCTCGAGGAGGCCCCGGGCCCCGCCCGCATCGCCCCGTACACGGCCGCGCTGGTCGCGGAGGTGCACGGGACCCGGCGCGACCCGGACGCCGACGAGCTCGCCTCCGGCCGGTTCGTGGTCCTGCACGACCCCGCGGGCCAGGAGGCCTGGGAGGGGGCGTTCCGCCTGGTCACGCTCGTGCGCGCGACGCTGGAGCCCGAGGTCGGGCAGGACCCGATGCTCGCGGAGGTCGCCTGGAGCTGGTTCGCCGACGCCCTGGCCGGGGCCGGGGTGGACGCGCACGCCGCCGGCGGCACCGTCACCCGGGTGCTGTCCCAGTCCTTCGGCGCGCTGGACGAGCGCCCCGAGCTGTGCGAGCTCGAGCTGCGCGCCTCCTGGACGGCGCGCGACGAGGACCTCGCCCCGCACCTGCGCGCCTGGGGCGAGCTGCTGTGCACCGTGGCCGGTCTGGAGCCGCTCCCCGACGGGGTCGTGGCCCTCGGCCCGCGCCGCTGACCCACCCGCGCACCACCCGCTGCACCCCGGTGGGCCCCAGGACCCGTGACGTCCGGTCACGGCGGGGTCACGATGTCACCCGTTCCGCTCAAGACACCGGGGCGACGGACCGATAGGGGGAACAAGGCATTGGACCGTCAAGGGGGCACCGCAGTGAGCATCGAGCCGATCCGTCGCAGTACGGGCCTGGCACCGGCGGCGACGTCGGGTGCCCGCGCCGCGACCCTCGCCCCCCGCCGCCCCGGCACCCTGGGCGGTCCGGCCACGCAGGCCGACCCCCGCCGCCGCCCGCTGGGCCAGATGTGCGTGGTGGTCACCGAGCTCGCCGAGGGCGACGGCCAGACCCTGGTGCGCAACCTGCGCCGCCGCGGCTCCGGCCGCGTCATCCTGCTCGCCCGCCGCGCCGGTCGTCGCGACCTCGTCGGCCTGCTGACCGGTGGCCTGCGCGGCGCCGTCGCCACCGAGCCGAACGCCGTCGTCGGCCAGCCGGGTGCCCAGCCCGGTGCGGTGCCCTCGCCGTTCGCGCGCACCCGCCCCGACCTGACCACCCGTGAGCTCAGCGTGCTGCGGCTCGTCGCGGACGGCTTCAGCAACCGCGCCATCGGCGAGGAGCTCGGCCTGTCCGCGCTCACGGTCAAGAGCCACCTCGCGCGGATCTCCCGCAAGCTCGGCACCGGCGACCGCGCGGCGCTCGTCGCGATCTCGATCCGCACGGGCCTGCTCGCCTGAGCCGGACCCCGAGCGGGTCCGACGTGCCCGACGGCCGCGCGCCGGAGAGCGCCTCCCGCGCGCGGCGACGCGGCCCCCGGGCCGTGACGGCCTACGGTTGTGCCATGCAGTCCGTCCCCCACCCGGCCGGTACCCCGGCCGCGAGCGACCCCGCCCTGGCCGGCGCCGTCCCCACCCCGACCTCCGCCCGCGACCGGTCCGCCGCGCCGTCCGGTGCCGAGGACACCCCCGCGTCCGACGCGGCTCCCGTCCCGGCCGCCGCCGCCGAGCCCCTCGACATGACGGCCGCAGGCCCCGAGCCGACCGACGCCCCGCCCGCCGACGACCTCCCGGCCGACGCCGCGACCGAGGTCGACGACGCGCCCGTGGTCGTCCCGCTGACCGAGCCGGCCGAGGGCGTCCCCGCCGTGGTCGACACCCCCGAGGCGCTGGCGCGCGTGGTCGCCGCGTTCGGCGCGGGCACCGGCCCTGTGGCCGTGGACGCCGAGCGCGCGTCCGGCTACCGCTACGGCCAGCACAACTACCTGGTGCAGCTGCGCCGCGAGGGCGCGGGCACCGCGCTGATCGACCCGGCCGCGCTGCCCGACCTGTCCGCCCTGTCCGAGGCGCTCGTCGGCGTCGAGTGGGTGCTGCACGCCGCGTCGCAGGACCTGTCCGCGCTCGCCGAGCAGGGCCTGCGCCCGAGCCGGGTGTTCGACACCGAGCTCGGCGCGCGCCTGCTGGGCCTGGAGCGGGTCGGCCTGGCCGCCGTGGTCGCGGAGCTGCTGGGCCTCGGGCTCGCGAAGGAGCACTCGGCCGTCGACTGGTCCACCCGGCCGCTGCCCGAGCAGTGGCTGCGGTACGCGGCCCTCGACGTCGAGGTGCTGATCGAGCTCCGCGAGGTGCTGGCCGAGCGGCTGGCCGTCGCGGGCAAGGCGCAGTGGGCCGCGGAGGAGTTCGAGGCCGTGCGCCTCGCGCCGCCCGCGGCCCCGCGGGTCGAGGCGTGGCGCCGGGTGTCCGGCGTGCACGCGATCCGCGACCCCCGCCGCCTCGCCGTCGTGCGCGCGCTGTGGGAGACCCGCGACGAGAACGCCCGCCAGCGGGACATCTCCCCCGGCCGCGTGCTGCCCGACGCCGCGATCGTGGCCGCCGCGCAGGCGCTGCCCCGGTCCGTGCCGCAGCTCGTGGCGCTGCCCGCGTTCTCCGGCAAGGGCACCCGCCGCCGCGCGGCGCTGTGGCAGCGCGCGATCGACACGGGTCTGCAGTTGCCGGAGAGCGAGCTGCCCAGCAGCCGCGGCCCCCGGTCCGACGGCCCGCCGCCGCCGCGCGCGTGGGCGGACCGCGACCCC
>NZ_RFFI01000002.1 GCF_003696205.1 Cellulomonas triticagri | reverse complement strand
CGCGCTCGACCTCCTGGGCCCCCGCGGCGTCGGTGCGCCCGGCCTCGGCGAGGTCCGCGGACACGCCGCCGAGCCCGAGCAGCGGCAGGTCGTGCGCGTGCAGGGCCACCAGGTCGCGACCGGCGAGCGCGGTGCGCAGGTCGACCAGCGCGCCGAGGTCGGCGGCCGTCAGCCCCGCCGCGGCGTCGAGGCCACCGGCCGCCGTCCCGGGTGCGGCCCCCAGCGCGGCGAGCAGACCGGCTCCACCGTCGTGCGCCACCGTGCGGCGCCCGCCGAGCCCGACGACGACCCGACCCGCACCGGTGTCCAGCGCGGCAGCCACGAGCGTGCCGAGACCGGCCGACGACGTGCCCCCCGCAGGGGTCGATCCCGGCTCCGCCGCACCCAGGGCGAGGGCCCCGTCCACGTACGCCGTGCGCGACCCCGAGGGCTCCGTCACGACGACCACGGCGCCCGGCACGACCGCGCCGTGCGCGTCGGTCGTCGTCACGGACAGCAGGTCGCCGCCGCGGGCCGCGCGCACGGCGTCCACCAGGCCCGGCCCGCCGTCGGACAGCGGGAGCGGGACGAGGGCGTCGCCCGGCGCGGCGGCACGCCAGCCCGCGGTGATCGCCGCGACGGCCTCGTGGGCGGTCAGCGCGGGCCACGGGTCGCTGCCCGGCCGCACGGTGGGCCCGCCTGAGCCGACCGGGCGCTGCCCGGCGAGCGCCGCCGGGACGTCGTCGGGGCGCGTGTCGAACCGGCCGGGGGCGACGAGGACGTGCACGACCGCGATCCTCACCCGCGCGCCGGGCCGCGGCGGGTCCCGGTCCCGGTGAGCAGGTCCGCGGGCTGTGGGATGATCGCGGGCGTGAGTCTGCTCGCCCCCTCGGCCACGTTCACGGAGCCCGCCGCCTCCGCCCTGCTGCTCCTCGGTCAGGGCGTCGACCTCGCGTCCGAACGCGGCGTCGAGTGCGTCGGCGGCCTGCCCGCCGCCTCCGACCCGGATCTCGTCGAGCGCGCGCGGGCCGCCCGCGCCGACCTCGGCGACCGCGCGTTCGTGCTCGGCCACCACTACCAGCGCGACGAGGTCATCGACTTCGCCGACGTCACGGGCGACTCGTTCAAGCTCGCCCGGGAGGCCGCCGCGCGCCCCGAGGCGGAGTTCATCCTGTTCTGCGGCGTGCACTTCATGGCCGAGTCCGCGGACATCCTCACGTCCGACGACCAGCAGGTCGTGCTCCCGGACCTGGCCGCCGGGTGCTCCATGGCGGACATGGCCGCGATCGACCAGGTCGAGGACGCGTGGGACGTGCTGGTCGAGGCCGGCATCGCCGAGGACACCGTCCCGGTGACCTACATGAACTCGACGGCCGCCATCAAGGCGTTCACCGGGCGGCACGGCGGCACCGTCTGCACGTCCTCCAACGCGCACGTCGCGCTGCGCTGGGCGTTCGACAAGGTCGGCGGCGTCGAGGGCACCGGCAAGGTGCTGTTCATGCCGGACCAGCACCTCGGTCGCAACACCGCGGTGCTCGAGCTCGGCATCCCGCTCGACGCGTGCGTGGTGTTCGACCCCCGCAAGCCGAACGGCGGCCTCACGACGCAGCAGCTGCGCGACGCGCGGATGATCCTGTGGCGCGGGCACTGCTCGGTGCACGGCCGGTTCTCCGCGCAGAACCTCCTCGACGTCCGCGCGGCCGTCCCCGACGTCACCGTGCTGGTGCACCCCGAGTGCAAGCACGAGGTCGTCACCGGCGCCGACATGGTCGGCTCGACGGAGTACATCATCAAGGCGCTCGACGCCGCCCCCGCGGGCTCCTCCTGGGTGATCGGCACCGAGCTCAACCTGGTCCGCCGTCTCGCGAAGGCGCACCCGGACAAGCAGATCTCGTACCTCGACTCGACGGTCTGCTTCTGCTCGACCATGAACCGCATCGACCTCCCCCACCTGGTGTGGGCCATGGAGTCGCTGCGCGACGGGCGGATGGTCAACCGGATCGTGGTCGACGCCGACGACGCGCACTGGGCGCGGGTCGCGCTCGACCAGATGCTGGCGCTGCCCGGGCACTGATCCGGGGCGCCCGACAGGGAGGTCGCACGTGAGCACCGGGCACCCGCTGCGGGTGGGGATCGTCGTGTTCGACGACGCGGAGGAGCTCGACGTCGTCGGGCCGTTCGACGTGCTGACCGCCTGGGCCGGGACGTCCGCGCTGCGGCCGGAGGTCGTGACGTTCTCCCGCGACGGCGCCGGCGTGCGCTGCGCGAAGGGCCTGCGGCTGCTGCCCGACACCTCGCGCGACGAGGTCGGGCCGCTGCACGTGCTCGTGCACCCCGGCGGGCGCGGCACCCGGCCGCTCGCGCACGACCCCGAGCACCTGGCCTGGGTCCGCGCGACCCGGCGCACCACCGCGCTCATGACGTCGGTGTGCACCGGGGCGCTGGTCTACGCCGCCGCCGGGCTGCTCGCCGGGCGGCCCGCCACCACGCACTGGGCGGCCGTGGACGAGCTCGCCGCGCTCGACCCGAGCGTCCTGGTCGACACCGAGGCGCGGTTCGTGGACGACGGCGACGTGGTGACCTCCGCCGGGGTGTCCGCCGGGATCGACATGGCCCTGCACCTGGTCGCCCGCCTCGACTCCCGCGAGGCCGCGCGCGACGTCCGCCGCCAGATCCAGTACGACCCGGCCCCGCCGGTCTGAGCCCGGCGAGACTCCGCGCCGAGTGCGGAGAAGCCGGTCCGGGATGTCCGGATCGCGGCGCAGGTTCTCCGCACTCGGCGGGCGTTCGGGCTCAGGCGAGGCGGGCCAGGAGCAGGGCCTCCGCGAGGACGACCTTCTCGAGCTCACCCAGGTGCACCGACTCGTTCGCGCCGTGGGCGCGGGAGTCCGGGTCCTCGACGCCGGTGACCAGGATCGCCGCGTCCGGGTAGACCTCCAGCAGGTCCGCGATGAACGGGATGGACCCGCCGATGCCGATGTCGACCGGCTCGGTCCCCCACGCGTCCGCGAACGCGGCGCGGGCGGCCCGCATCGCGTCCGAGTCGGCGGGCGCCTGGAACGGCTTGCCGAGCTCGCCGTCCCGGACGGTCACGCGGGCGCCGAACGGCGCGTGGCCCTCCAGGTGCGCGCGCAGCGCCGCCAGCGCCGCGGCCGGGTCCTGCCCCGGGGCGATCCGCATCGAGAGCTTCGCGGTGGCCTTCGGGGCGATGGTGTTGGACGCGGTCGCGACCCGCGGGGCGTCCAGGCCGATCACGGCGATGGTCGGCCGGGTCCACAGCCGCGCCGTCAGCGGGCCCGTCCCGGCGAGCGTCACGCCGTCCAGCACGCTCGCGTCCGCGCGGAACGCCGCCTCGTCGTAGTCGACCGCCGGGTCCGGCGCGGTCACCAGACCGGCGACGGCGACGTCACCCGCGTCGTCGTGCAGCGTCGCGATCAGCCGGGACAGCAGCGTCACCGCGTCCAGCACCGGGCCGCCAAACATGCCGGAGTGGACGGCGTGGTCCAGCACCGCGACCTCGACGTCCAGGTCCACCAGGCCGCGCAGCGACGTGGTCAGGCCGGGGACGCCGACCTTCCAGTTGGACGAGTCCGCCACGACGATGACGTCCGCGCGCAGCAGGTCGGCGTGCGTGTGCAGGAACCGGGTGAACGACGGGGACCCGACCTCCTCCTCGCCCTCCACGAAGACCGTGACGCCGACGCCGAGCTCGTCGCCGAGCACCCGCAGCGCACCCAGGTGCGCGACCACGCCCGCCTTGTCGTCCGCCGAGCCGCGCCCGTACAGGCGGCCGTCCCGCTCGGTCGGCTCGAACGGGTCGGTGTCCCAGTCCGCGCGGTCACCGGGCGGCTGCACGTCGTGGTGCGCGTACAGCAGCACCGTCGGGGCACCGGCGGGGGCCGGACGCCGCGCCACCACCGCGGGGGCGCCGGGCGTGCCGTCGGGACGCTCGACCGAGAGGATCTGCACCTCGGGCAGCCCGGCCTCGCCCAGCAGGCGGGCGACGTGCTCGGCGCTGGTGGCGACGTGCGCCTGGTCGAAGTCCGCGTTGGACACCGACGGCACCCGGACCAGGGCCTCCAGGTCGGCGCGGACGCCGGCGAACGCGGCGGCGACTCGGGCGCGCAGGTCCTCGACGGACGGCGCAGCGGACGGGGACGGGGACGGGGAGGTCGTGGGCTCTGTCACGGATCGCCACGCTACTCGACTACCCTGGAGGGGTGTTCGGACGCAGCAAGGACAGCAGCACGTCGCAGACGCCCGTGACCCCCGAGGTCGTCGGCGTCGTCGAGGCCCCGGGCGGCAAGGGCCGCGCGACCCCGAAGCGGAAGGTGGCCGAGGCCGCCAACCGCCGGCCGCTGGTGCCCACCGACCGCAAGGCCGCCGCCAAGGAGGCCCGCGCCTCGCAGCGCGCCGAGCGCGACCGCCAGTACGTCGCCATGCAGACCGGCGACGAGCGGTACCTCCCCGCCAAGGACAAGGGCCCCGTGCGGCGCTACGTCCGGCAGTACGTCGACGCCCGGTGGAGCCTCGGCGAGCTGTTCCTCCCGGTGGCGATCGTCATGCTGCTGCTCAACATGCTGCTCACCGGCGTCAGCCCCGAGCTCGCGTTCCTCGGGCTGGTGCTGCTGTACGTCTTCGTCATCGCGATGGTCGTCGACGTGACCATCATGTGGCGGCGGCTGCGCAAGAAGCTCATCGCGAAGTTCGGCGACGACGCCATCCAGCGCGGGCTGATGATGTACTCCGTGACCCGGGTGTTCCAGATCCGCCGGGCGCGGCTGCCGAAGCCGCAGGTCAAGCACGGCGACTACCCGGAGTGATCCGGGGCTGACCACCGGGGCCGCGCCCGCGGATCCTCCTGGCTCCCGGATCCTCCTGGTTCCGCACGGTCCGGCTCCGCACGGTCCTCCTGGTTGCGTGCGGGTGCGCGGGTCTGCGCGCTCAGCGTGTCCGCGGCACCCGCGCGGCTGCGGCGACGGACGGTGCGCGACCCCACCGGACAGGACGTCCGTGGCGGGGCCGCGCACGCGACTGCTCGAGGGCCGACCCGTGCACGCCCGCTCGGCTGCCCGCCGCGACGGGCCCGGTGCGCGGGCCCCGGCCGGCGTCGTCCTACTCGGCCGCGGGCATCACGGGTCGCGCAGCGGGTTGTGGACGATGACCGTCCGCTTCTCGGAGACGTCGGTCTCGCCCGGGTAGCCCTTGTGGCGTCCGTTCGGGTACCCCCACCACATCCCGCGGACGTGGCTCTCGACCACGACCCGGAACGTCCCGCCCGGGATGTTCATCTTCCCGCCGAGCGTGACCGCGCTGCCGTTGCTCGTCACCTTGAAGGTCTTCTTGTCGTGGACGGTGCCGTTCGCGCCCTCGATCGTGATCGTGGCCGTCGTGTCGGCGCGGTACTTGTTCCGGTACCACTTGAGTCCCCAGTAGTACTGCATGTCGTCGATGACGTAGGAGACGTCGGCGGTGAGCCCGGAGCCGCGGCCGTCGACCGCCACGCTCGCGGACGTCCACTGCCACCTGTCGGGCGAGTAGACCCCGGATCGGGGGCTCGCGCAGTGCAGCGTCCACAGGTAGCCCGGGTGGCTGGCGCAGACGGAGGGGCTGCTCGCAGCAGCCGGGGTCGGGGACGCGACGACAGCCGCCCCGGCGGTGAGGGTGACGGCGCAGGCGAAGGAGACTGCCCTGAGCAGCGAGGACGTGTTGATTGTTGGTGTCTTGACCACGCGTTGACGCTAGGGACGCTCACAGCACGTGAGTACCGACATGGACGCCCTTGAGTACTCCGCGGCGACGCGCGTGCCGGTTTCCCGGCGAACGGCCGAGGGGCGGGAGTGTCGATCCTGCACCTACCCAGCCCGGTGTTCCTCGCGCGGTCGACGGCGCGAGGTGCACCCCGGCACCTGCGGACGCCCGCGCAGCCCTGGCGCCCACCTGAGGGGGGCGACGAGGCCGAGGACGGACTGTCGAGCCGGAGCGTCTCTCCTGCGGCTGCGACGCCCGCCGACGGCACCGGCGCGGGCTCGCGCGAACCTCCGGCGTGCGAGGCGCACGCGGTGGTGGGAATCCACCAGTGGCGCGCCGGGAACCCCCTGGGGGTCATTGCCCTGGTCGCCCGACCCGACCTAGCGTCGCCGCACGCTCTCGACGGTGCGAGACAGGGCCACAGGCGCGTCGACCCTCCGCAGGCACCGGTGCCCGACGGCCGACCGTGCGAGAGCTCCCGTCGACCGTGATCTACCGGAAGGAAGCCGCGGCGATGCAGATCCACTCCGCCCGCCGTCTGAGAACGCCGTGCCAGATCGGCGACTGGTACGAGCGGGAGCCCGGCCCTCAACCGCACAGCGCGGACCGGGTCATTCCCGCCCCTCGCACCGCCCGCACCGGCGAGCGGGACGCCGACCACGAGCAGGAGGGAGAGGTGACATGACCTACAACCACATCGTCTGACGGTGCACGGGGACGGGGGCCGCGAGCTCCCGTCCCTCCCCGCCCCACGACCGAGAGGACCCCACGTGGCAGCCCCCGCCCTGTTCGATCCCCTGACGCCCGCCGCCCTCCACGACCCCTACCCGCAGTTCGACCGGATCCGTGAGACCGCGCCCGTGACCTGGCACCCGGCGCTGGGTGCGTGGCTCGTGTCCCAGCACGCCGAGTGCCAGGAGGTCCTGCGCGATCACACCCGCTTCGCCCGCGATCCCCGCCGCGTCGGGGGCGAGATCGGCGCGGATCTCGACAACATCCAGGTCCAGGACCCCCCGGATCAGGCTCGGTTGCGCCGCTCGATCATGCGCGCGCTCCACGCGCAGGACCTCGACCGCATCTGCGAGGAGGCGGGACGCGCCGCGCGCCGCGCGCTTCTCGGGCGTGGCGGAGGTCCGCCGTTCGACGTCATGGCGGAGATCGCTGCCCCGGCCGCGATGAAGATCATCAACACCACGCTCGGCGTCGACCACTACACCGCAGCCGGGTACCTTCCGCTGTTCACGGCACTCACACGAGCCATGGACAGCGGGCTCGATCCGGAACGACTCGCGGACGGCGTCGCCGCCGGAGCGGAGCTGCGACGCGTGGTGGCGGACTGGGTCCGAGACGGGGAGCCCGCAGCGATGATCGCAGCGGCCCTCGACGGCGACACCCTGGCGCGGGAGGAGGAACTCCAGCTGATCAGCTCCCTCGCGGGTGTGTACAACGCGGGGTTCAGCACCACCTACGCCATGACCGGCGCCCTGACGGCTCTCGCGGTACGGCGCCCGGAAGTGCTCGACGCCTTCCGTGCTCTCGACGGGTCCGAAGCCCGGTCCCGGGCCGCGCACGAGCTGCTGCGCTTCCTCAGTCCCGCGCAGGCGACGTCCCGGTACGCGGCGGTGGACACCACGCTGCGGGGGAACCCCATCGCCGCGGGCGACGTGGTCATCACCCTGCTCGCCGCGGCCAACCGCGATCCTCGCGTCTTCGCCGACCCGGGGACGATCGACCTCGGGCGGCGCCACAACCCGCACCTCGCCTTCGCGTGGGGACCGCACGTGTGCCTCGGATCCGCGCTCGCCCTGTCGTGGATCGAGGTCTACACGGAGGTCCTCCTGGACCTGGCGCCACGGCTCTCGCTGACCGGCGAAGCCCGCTTCCTGGACAGCGCGACGCTGCGCGCGACCGCCCACCTGCCGGTCCGCGTGTCCACACCGTCCCACCCCGCTTCCCCGGAGAGTGCCTCGTGCTGACACTGCACAGCTACGACGACTGGTCCCCGCTCCGCGACGTCGTGGTCGGTTCCGCCCGGAACTACACGAGCCACGAGCGCGAGCTCTCGTTCGACGTGTTCTTCCACGACCACCTCTTCCGCTCCGAATGGGCCTACCCGCGGCTCGCGGCCGCTCGCCCCGGCCGCGACGCGCGGTCGTGGGAGATCAAGCGACGCTACGTCGACGAGCTGGTCGAGGACGTGGAGATGCTGGCGGGTGTGCTGGCCTCGCTCGGCGTCCAGGTGCGCCGGCCGATGACGCTCCCGCCCGACCAGGCGCCGATCGCCGGGATGTCGTGGCAGGCCGCCCCGACTCCGGCCCTGAACATCCGCGACAACACCCTGATCCTGGGCGACGAGATCATCGAGACCCCGCCCGCGATCCGCTCGCGGTACCTCGAGACCCGCCTCCTCGCCGCGCACTTCGCCGAGTTCTTCGACGCGGGCGCCACTTGGACGACGATGCCGCGGCCGCTGCTCACCGACGCCTCGTTCGACCTGTCCTACGCACGCGACTCCTCGACGAGCCTGGGCGGACCGACCGAACCCGTGCTCGACCCTGTGACGTCGTCGCTCGACGTGGGCTTCGAGATGATGCTCGACGGTGCGCAGTGCCTCCGACTGGGGCAGGACCTCGTGATCAACATCGCGAACACCAACCACGAGCGGGCGGCTGTCTGGCTCGAGCGCCACCTGGCGGGACGGTTCCGGGTGCACCGCGTGCACCGGATGAGCGACAACCACATCGACTCGATGGTCCTCGCGCTGCGGCCGGGAGTGTTCCTGGCACGCCACCCGGGTGTCCGTGACCTGATGCCGGAGGTCTTCCGGTCGTGGACCTACCTCGTGCCACCCGAGCCGGATCCGTCGGCGTTCCCCCGGTACGACGACGGCGACCTCGTGCTGACGAGCCCGTACATCGACCTGAACGTCCTGTCCGTCGACGAGGAGACCGTCCTCGTCAACGCCGAGTGCCCCGGCGTGATCGGCCTCCTGGAACACAACGGGTTCACCGTCGTACCCGTGCAGCACCGGCATCGTCGCCTGTTCGGCGGCGGTTTCCACTGCTTCACGCTGGACACCGTCCGCGACGGCGGATGCGAGGACTACCGGTGAGGCTCCTCGTCGCCAACGACCTCGACGACTCCATCCTGCGCAAGCACGACGTGGGCCCCTGGGCCGAGCGGATGCTCTGGTTCGCCCGGGACGGCGACACGGTGGTCCTCATGCGGGAGCCGGACACGGACTTCCTGCGCGAAGTCATCGCCGTGACCGGGACCGACCCGTCGACACTGGCGATCCACGTGCTCCCCGAAGGCCGCCACGGACGCCGCATGTTCGACCACCACGCCTTGATCAGCGACGACGTCGTCGACTGCGTGGCCCGGACGCTGGGACCCGTCGAGTCGGTGCACAGCCAGTGGCCGTCACCGTACGTCGCTGAGTTCGCTCGACGCCTCGGGCTGTCGAACGTGCTGGGTGGTGCGGCCGTCTACTCCCAGAACGCCGTCGAGGTGCTGAACAGCATGGGGACGTTCCGGGTACTCGCGGCCGCGGCCGGAGTCCCGACGGCGGCGGGCGGGGTCTGCAGGTCACCCGGCGACGCCGTGGAGCTGACGACGCGTCTGCTGCACACGTACGGCACGCTCATGGTCAAGAAGGCCCACGCCGGCGCGGGAGCCGGGAACCTGGTCGTCACCACCAGCGACGCACCCGGTGCGGCCGGGACCGGGCATGCTGCGCGGTTCCAGGTGGACGACACCTCGGTCGCGGACTTCTGGGAGGAACGCTGGGCCTGGGCGAGCGCCGACGGACGCTTCCCGGTGGTCGTCGAGCGGCTCGTGGACGACCCCCGGTCCGTCTACGCGGAGTTCCTGGTCACTGACCACGCGGCCGAGCACGCTGCGACGGGCGAGCTCTTCTTCGAAGCCGGGGTGCTCGTGCGCGAGGAGATCCCCGCTCCGGACCTCCCCGCCGGTGTCGAAGAGCGCGTGCGGACCGAGGGGCACCGCCTCGCCGAGCTCTACCGGACGCTGGGACACCGCGGCTTCCTGAGCGTGGACACCGTCGTCAACCGCGGCGGAGAGGTCTTCGTCACCGAGGTGAACGCGCAGTCCACGGGATCGAGCCACCTGCACGCGGTCATCCGGGAACGGGCGCAGGCAGACGGCGGCGCCTCCCGGGTGGTCGCCCAGATGTCGTCGCCCGCCGACTGGGCGGTGGTGGACACCGCGTGGTTCCTCCGGCGCGTCGGCGAGGCGGGGCTGGGCTACAGCTCCCGCACCGGGACCGGGGTCCTGCCGGCCACACCTGCCATCCCGGTCGGGCACGGTGCCATCGTGTACGTGGTCGTGGGTCGGGACACCGCCGAGGTGACCGCGTCGATGCACCGGCTGGCCTCGGTCGTGCAGGACCACCAGGCGCTCGACGCGTGACCGTCGCACCCTGGCGGCGGATGCTGCAGCGCTCGGTCGTCGACCGCCGTCCGCTGCGTCACCGGGCGTTCCGCACCCTGTGGCTCGGATCCCTCGTCGGCTCGGTGGGCAACCAGGTCGGCGTGTTCGCCGTCGGGCTGCAGGCCTTCTGGCTCACCGGGAGCTCGCTCGCCGTCGGAGCGGTCGGCGCGTTCGTCGCCGTCCCGATGTTCGCGACCTCGTTCGTCGCAGGCTCGCTCGCGGACCGTCTGGACCGTCGGCGGCTCGGCATGGCCGCGACCGCCGCCCAGACCCTGGTCAGCGGCGGACTCCTCGCCCAGTCGATGCTCGGCAACGACCGGCTCGCCGTGATCTACGGACTGGTAGCCGTGCAGTCCGTGGTGGGCTCGTTCGCCGCACCCGTCCGCCAGACCTACCTTCGGATGCTCCTGCCCGCCGACCAGATGCCGGGCGCTGTCGCACTGTACCTGTTCGCGGGGAACGCCGGGCTCATGCTGGGGCCCGCGCTCGGCGGGCTCGCCGCCGAAGCGGGCCTCGCGGTGTGCTTCGCGCTCCAGCTCACGACCGGCGTCGTGTCGTTCGTGTCCGTCGCCGCCCTCCCCCGCGCGCCAGCACCGGACCGCGCGGTCGACCCGACTGCGGCCCAGCGGCTGCCGCGCGACGTGCGCGCGCTGGTCCGCGCCCGCCCGACCATCGGTCGGGTCCTGCTGCTCGACGCCTCGATGACCCTGCTCGGTGCACCGGTGGCGCTGCTCCCGGCGCTCAACGCCGATCGCTTCGGTGGGGCGCCTGCCACCCTCGGTGCGCTGACGGCCAGCATCGCGGTGGGCGGCACCGTCGGGACCGTCTTCTCCGGAGCCCTCAGTCGGGTCGTCGCACAGGGACGGTGGCTGGTCGGTGCGGCCGTCACCTGGGGGGCGGCGACCGCTGCCCTCGCTCTCGCCGGCTCACCGGCCTGGGCGTGCGTGCTCCTCGCGACGGGAGGCGTGGCCGACGCCGTGGCGGTCACGCTGGGCCAGACGCTCGTCCAGAACAGCACCCCCGACGCGTTGCGCGGCCGGGTGAGTGCGCTCGAGAACGTCGTCCAGATGGGCGGCCCGCAGATCGGGAACCTGCGGGCGGGCGTGGTCGCGAGCTGGTGCGGAGCGGCGCCGGCGCTCGCGATCGGCGGCCTGTGCGCGGTCGCCGCGGTCACGGTGGTCGCCGGCCTGTCCCCCGGGCTGCGCCAGGTCGGGCGGTCGGAGTCCTGACGACCCGGAACGTCTCCGCATCCCGGAAGCAGCAGGTCCAGGCGACGGAGCGGCCCGGCGTCCGCGCCCCGGCGCCCACGCGGTCGTGCGGTGCGGCGACGGCCCTGACCCGGCACCTGGCTGACCGGCACGCCGGCAGGTGCGGACACGGGCCGAGGTGGTACCGGCCCGTCGCCCGTGGTGCAGCGAGGGCGGCGTCAGGCGGCCCCGGCCCGGACGGCACCTCCGGTGTCCCGTCGGGAGGAGACCTGGCCGGTGCCGATCCCTCAGTCCGTCGGGTTCTCCGGGTCACGGGACCGACGCCCGCGGCTCGCCCCCGCGAGTCACGAGCCGGGCCGGCTTCGGGCTGCCGGAGACCGGCAGCGTGAACCGGAGCACGCTCCCGGAGCCGCCCGGGTCGTCCCGCAGGCGCAGTGTCCCGCCCCGTGCCTCCAACCGCGCACGGTGCCGCTCGAGGCCGCGCAGACCCAGGCCCCGCCCCCGGAGCCCGCGGCCGTCGTCCCGCACCTCACCCTCCAGCCGCGTGCCCGCCGCGCCGCGCACCAGGTCGAGGCGGACCGCGATGTGGCGGGCCCGGCCGTGCTTGACGGCGTTCGTGACCCCCTCCTCGATCGTGTCGATGACGACGAGCCGGTCCCGGACGGCGAACGGGTCGTGCACCTGCGGGTCGGTGCCCTGCTGGTATCCCGCACCGAGCTCGAGCGCACCGGTCGTGGACGTCGGGAGCCGGTCCAGCAGCGCGAGCACCGCCCGGACCACCGACACGTCGACCGCGACCGGGAACAGCTCGTGGCTCAGCGCCCGGACGTCCTGCTCGCTGATGTCGTCGACCCGCTCGGCGGCCCGGCGCAGCCGCGCCGCACGCCCCGGGTCCTCCACCGCGAGGTCGGCGGCCACGGCGTCGAGCTCCGCGGCGAGCATCACCAGCCGGTTCTGCACCCGGCCGTGCAGCCGGTCCGCGACGACGCGCCGGTGCACGATCTCCTCGTCCGCGAGCCGCGCGGCGCGGAGCTCCTCGTCCAGCCGGGCGCGGGACTGCGCGGCCTCGGCCGCGACGAGGTCGGCGAACAGGAGCGCGCTCGTCACGACCACGCCGTACCCGACCGCGGTCGCGGCCCAGTCGACGATGTCGTCGAGCGCCCCGACCCTCGCGGCGAGCCTGCCGAGCACCGCCGCCCGCACCCCCGCGGCCACCGCGGCGACGGCCAGGACCACACCGCAGCGCCGGCCCCAGGACAGCGTGCCGACGCGCGCGGCCACGGCGACGAGCACCGTGCCGATGACGCACCCGAGGTCGACGACGAGGACCAGGAGCGTCCCCGCCGCGACCTGGTCCGCGCTCAGGCCCCGTGCCGCCAGGACGACCGTCCCGCCCCAGCCGAACCACTGCGCGAACTGGATGCCGCCGAACAGGACCGCGTTCACCAGGGCCACCACCACGACGACGCGACCCCGCTCCTGCTCCGGGCTGCCCCGCGGGGTCACCGCCCCGCGACCCGGCTGGTCTGGCGCAGGAACGCCAGCGTGGCGAGCACCCGGCGGTTGCGGCCGTCGACGACCAGGCCCAGGACCCGGTAGATGACGAGCAGGTGGTTCTCCACCGACCGGACGACCACCCCGAGCTCCTCCGCGATGGCCTCGTTGGTCAGCCCCTGGGCCACCAGCGACAGGACGCGGAACTGCGCCGGCGTCAACCGCGACACCTGGGAGTCGGACCGCGCCGCCGAGCGCCCCACCAGGTAGGGGTCGATCACCTGCTCCCCCCGGTCGGCGGCCGTGATCGCCCGGACCAGCGTCGTGATCGCGAAGCTCGACCGCTTGGACAGGTAGCTCCACGGCTTGGGCGCGGCGTCCTGCGCGAGCATGAACGCGGACAGGGAGTCCTGCGCGGACAGCAGCAGCACGCCCAGGTCGGGGTCGCTGCGCTGCAGCCGGGCGGCGAGCGCGACCCCGTCCCCGTCCTCGAGCGCCACGTCGACCACCACCACGTCGGTCGAACCGGGCGTGATCACCAGAGCGGCCTCCTGGGCCCCGCCGACGCTGTGCGCCAGCGACAGCCCGGGCCGGCCGTGCAGCAGCTGCTCGAGCATCCGCCGGAACATCAGCTCGTCCTCGACCAGGCTCACGCGGATCGTCGACCTCACGCGACTGACCTGGTCGTCGGCGGCACCAGCCTCACCACGACCCCTCCTCCCTGCCCCTGCCCGTCACCCCCGGGCACGGGCACCCCACCGTGGCACCACCCCGGTGCGGCCAGGTTGTCCGTGGAGGGAACCCCCTCCCCCGCACCGAGGTCGTCCACGCGGCGGTGGCGACGGCGCGCACCGGCGGCACCGGCCCCGGGAGGCGTGCCGCGCCCGACGCGCCCGGGGACCGTGCTGGCTGCGGGGACGACCACCGACCTCCACGCCGCGCCCGTCGCACCGCACGACCTCGTGTCCGTCCCCCGCCCGGCCTGCCTCACGGCAGGGGGGCCGCCTCGTCGCCCCCGCCCGGCCCCGAGCTCCTCGCGCGCCGCCGCAGCGCACGGCCGACCAGGAGCACGACCGCGCAGCAGGGCAGCAGCCACACCGCACCGAAGCCGGTCAGCGCCAGGCTCCCGGCTCCGGCCCGCTCGCCCGGCGCACGCCCGCCGGCACCGTCCGCGAGGACTCCCGCGCCCTGCTCGCCGGAGGACGTGCCCGGGGTGTAGCCGACGACGAAGTCGGCCGAGACCCGCAGCACGTCCCCGGGCGACCCGTCCAGGGCCGCGGCATCCAGCAGCGTCACCCGCACGGGGACCCGCAGCGCCGCGTCCCCCTGGAGGACGAGCCCGCGCTCCCCGTACGCGTCCACCAGCGACGTCGGCCGCGCGAGTGTTCCCGCGGGGTTCCAGCGGACGACCCCGGAGGCGTCGAGCCTCCCGTACTCCACGCCCAGCGCGTGCGCGAGCGAACCGCCCGGCGCGTCGGCGACGAGCGTCCCGTCGAGGCTCGCCGTACCCGCCCCCGAGTGCCGGATCGTCCACATGCCCTCGACGGACTCACCCGTCACCGCCGGCGTGAAGTCGTGGACGAGCGGGGCGCCGAGGACGACGACGGTATCCTCCGCCGACGACGCGGACACGGCCGCCGAGGTCCCGCCGGACGCCAGCACCGCGGCACCGAGGACGACCGCGAGCGCACGGGACGTCCTCGCGACCGACCTCCGGCGTCGGTTGGCGACCATGCCCTACCCCTTCCCCTCGGTGGATGAACCTGACGCGCCGGCGTCGGCGAGCGCGCGCACCTGCGCGACGGTGTCGACCTTGACGGCCTGGGGGACGACCTCGACCGAGGCGGACCCGATCCGGACGACGTGGACCTCGACGGCGCCCACCACCTCGGGCGCCTCCGCGAACCAGAACTCGACGGTCCGGGTCCCCGCGGGCAGGTCGAGGTCGACCGCCCAGCGGCCGCTCGCGTCGACGGCCACCTGGCCCCGGACGGCGTCGGCTCCGACCGCGCGGTACTCGAGATCGCCGAACCCTGCCGTCGCGGTCCCGCTGACGCGCAGGGGACTCCGGTCGACGTGCCAGGTGCCGGTCGCGGGCGAGGACACCGTCACCTCGGGGGTGACGTGCTCGAAGGTCTCGGTGGCCACCACGACCGGGTTGCCGGTCCCGCTGCCGAGCGCCCCGGGCACGCGGAGCAGCTCGACCCGCTCTCCTCCGCGGAACTCGTGCGCCCGGAACACCGTCGTGCTGGCGCCCGTCGTGCGCGTCGACGCGTCGAGGACCTCGCCGGCGGCGGCCTCGAAGAGCACCCGCCCGTCCACGGTGGCGACCAGCCGATCCGTCCGGGCGAACTCGCTCGACGGCAGCGTCACCCGCACCTCGGCCAGCCGCGGGCTCGAGATCGACGCACTCGGGCTGAGCGTCAGGGTCGGCGCACTCGTCGCGGCGACCTCGACCGTCCGGGTCACCGCACCGCCGCCGGGCAGGTCCGGGTAGCTGAACGACACGACGCTGGTCCCGGCGACGAGGAGCGGCATCCAGAGCGACCACCGGCCGTCGGGGCCGACGGTCGTCGTCACCGGCGTCGAGCTCCCGTCGAGCACAGCCCGCACCCGCTCACCCGGCTCGCCCGTTCCGGTGAAGTTCCGCTGCCAGCCCTGGAGCACCGTCGCGCCGGCCGCAGGGCCGGTCACCTCGACGGGAGCGGCCTGCCCGAGGGTCACCGAGGAGACCAGCACCATTCCCGATCGGCTCCCCCCTGTCGATGCCGCCCCCATCGCGCGGTAGATCGACAGGACGGCACCGGGCTGGAGCGACAAGGTCCTGCGCGAGAAGCTCGTCGTGCCGTCGTTCGACGGGACGGCTTGGTAGGTGCTGCCCTGCCCGAACGACATCGCGAAGGCGCCGTCCACCTCGACCCGGTAGGTGTCGCTCTCGCGGTACTCGGCAAGGGGAAGGGCTGCCTGGATCTGGACCGGCTGGGCGTCGGCGCCCACGACCTTCGACGGCGTGAAGGAGATGACGGGATCGCTGACTGCGGTGACCGTCCAGTCGGGCACGACCTCCGAGCCGGGGACACCCGGGTACGACAGGCGCACCACGTCGGTGCCGACGCGCTGCAGGACGATCCAGAAGGACCACCGGCCGTTCGCGTCGACGGGGCCACCACCGAGCCGGTCTCCGGTCTGCGGGTCGACCGCCTCCACCTGCGCGCCCGGGTCCCCCCGACCGGAGATGCTCCGGGTCCACCCGGACTGGAAGGCGGTGCCGGCCGGGTGCGAGGTCACGGTGATGGGCGTCGTCGGAGCCGCGGCGGCGTCGACCAGCACCGTCGGGTGGGCAGAGCGCACCGCGGGCGGCGCGCCGTCGGCGGGGCTGAGGAGCAGCCCCGACGCCAGCGCGCTCGCGCCGACGGCGAGCACGAGCCTGACCAGGAGCCTCATGATCGGGTCCTCCCCGCGTGCGCGGCGGTCGGTGGATCGGTGTGCCCGGTCTCCGCACCCGGCGCGGCCTGCGTCGCCGGGGTCGCGGGCGCCCGGAGGCCGCCCCTGGTCCTGGCGCCACCCGCGCGCGCACGCCCGAGGTCGCGCGTCCGCCGGCCTGTCCGCAGGAGCGCGGGCACCCCGAGCAGCAGCAGCGCTGCCGTGGCCCCGAGGACGAGGCGGCCCGCGAGGGTCTGGGTGGCGAGGTAGGCGCGGGAGGCCGCGGGGCCGAGGTGCAGGCGCGGGACGCCCACGACCTGCTCGGCGGTCACGGGCCGGGGGTCGGCGACCGCGTTGGCGTCCCCCTGGAGGAACGCCCCCTCGGGAGTCGTCTCGACCACGCGGTGCACGTAGGTGCGCGCGTCGTCGGTGGTGGACCCGGGGAGCGTCGCCACCACGATCTGCCCGACGCGGGACAGCTCGTCGCCCGCGGGCGACCGCACGAGGAGGACGTCGCCGACCTGGTACGTCGGGGTCATGGACCTGCCGGTGACGACCAGGACATGGTCACCGGTCGCGAGGGTCCACAGCAGAGGCGCGGCGAGGACGACGACCAGGGCGGCGCCGACCGCGCGGGCGACCGCCGCGATCGTCTGCCTGAGGTAACGCATGCGGATGTCCCTTCTGCGGCTGCCCGGTGCGGCCGCCGGCAGGCCGCGACCTGCGGGGCTCGGCCGACGCCCGGCACCGGGCGCCGGCCGAGCCCGCGGGTCACGCGCCCGTCGTGTCGGTGTAGGTCACGGTGAAGTTCGCGCTGACCCTGAGGTTGGCGCCGTCCTCGCCCTGCAGGAGGGTCGGGTCGTCGAGCGTGATCCGCACCGGGACGGACTGCGTGGCACCCACGGCGAGCGAGGGCGAGGGCCTGCCGGTCGCGGCGGCGTAGGACAGGGGCGCGTCCAGCGTGCCGGCCTTGTACCAGGTGGTGCCGTCGGAGTACTCGACCGTGAGGTTCTGCGCGAGCGAGGCCGAGACCTCGCCGTGCGGAGCCAGGGTGCCGTCGTACGGCGCGTCCACCGTGCCCTTGTTCTCGATCGTCCAGGTGCCCTCGACCGAGTCGTTGAACTTTGTGACGTCGAAGGTGTGCGTCAGGGGCGCACCGCTCACCTCGACCAGCGCACCGGTCGGCGGGGTCGTGCGGGAGATCGTCGCGTCGAACTGGTTGCCCGAGAGCACGCTCGTCAGCGTCGTGACCGCGCCGGTGCCGACGAGGCCCGCGACCAGGACCACACCGATCCCGAGCGCTCCGACGGTCTTCTGGTTCTTGCTCAGTTCCATGTCAGGAAGCCTTTCTGCTGATGACGTCCAACAGCCCCGGTCGGCTCTGGCGGCTTGCGGCCGGTGGACGGCGGGGGTTTCCCGGGACGCGACGTTTCCAGCACGACCACAGCCACCGCACGGCATCGAGGGGATTCCTCACGTGCCGCGCCGTGGGAAACTGACCGGGTCGACGGTTTTGCACCGAGGGATCGCACGGGCTCCCGGACGACCTGCGGGCGGGGACGCCGGAACCGCAGGTGGGGGCCGAGGAACTGGGGTTGACCTGCCGTCCCGGGGCCCGTCACGGTGGGAGACCCGACCGGTCCGGTCGTGCTGCACCTCCCGCGACGGCGCGGGGCGGTCGCCCGCGTGCCACCGGTCGCGACACGAGCACGAGCCACCGGAGGCACGATGTCCGAGCGCACCTACCAGCTCACCGCCGTCGCGGTGTACTTCGCCGTCATGGTCGCCATCGGCGTGTACGCGTCCCGGCGCAACCGCAGCCACGAGGACTACCTCCTCGCGGGGCGGCGGTTGCGGCCGTGGACGGCCGCGCTCAGCGCGGGAGCGTCCGACATGTCGGGGTGGCTGATGATGGGGCTCCCGGGCGCGATCTTCCTCGCCGGCCTCGTCGAGGCGTGGATCGCGATCGGCCTCACGATCGGCGCCTACCTGAACTGGCGCCTCGTCGCCCCACGGCTGCGCGCGTACACCGAGGTCTCGGGAGACGCGATCACCATCCCGAGCTTCCTGGAGAACCGGTTCCGGGACACGTCGCACGCGCTGCGCCTCACGTCCGGGCTCGTGATCCTGGTGTTCTTCACCTTCTACATCTCCGCCGGGATGGTCGCGGGCGGGGTCTTCTTCCAGGCGTCGTTCGGGTCGTCGTACCTCACCGGCATGCTCCTGGTCGCCGCCGTGACGCTCGCCTACACCCTGGTCGGCGGCTTCCTCGGGGCGTCGCTGACCGACGTCGTGCAGGGGCTGATGATGATGACCGCGCTGCTGGTCGTCCCCGCGCTCGCCGTCGCGGAGCTCGGCGGTCCGGCGGCCACGCTGGAGGCGCTGCGGGACGGGCTGCCGGACGGGCTCGCGCTCGTCCCCGCCGGTGCCGCCGCCGGCGCCACCGCCCTCGCCGTCGTCTCCGCGCTCGCGTGGGGCCTCGGCTACTTCGGGCAGCCGCACATCATCGTGCGCTTCATGGCGATGCAGGCCCCGTCCTCAGCGCGGTCGGCACGGCGGATCGGCATGACCTGGATGGTGCTGTCCCTCCTCGGCGCGGTCGCGTGCGGCCTGGTCGGCGCGGCCTACGTGCACAGCACCGGGATCGACCTCGCCGACCCCGAGACCGTGGTGCTGCACCTGTCGCAGGTCCTGATGCACCCGCTGGTCTCCGGTCTGGTCCTCGCGGCCGTGCTCGCCGCGATCATGAGCACGATCTCCAGCCAGCTCGTCGTGTGCTCCTCCGCGCTCGTGGAGGACCTGTACCGGGCCGTGTCCCGGACGCCGCCCGCCCCGCGGCGGCTGCTCCTGCTCGGCCGCGCGGGAGTCCTCGTGATCGCGCTGATCGCCGCGCTGCTCGCCGTGACCCCGAACGGGAGCATCCTGGGCCTCGTCGGCTTCGCCTGGGCCGGGTTCGGTGCCTCGTTCGGCCCGGTGGTGCTCCTGTCCCTGTTCTGGCGACGGCTGACCACCGCGGGGTCCCTCGCCGCGCTGGCGGGCGGGAGCGTCACGGTGATCGTGTGGAGCCTGCTCGACACCGGCCTGTACGAGCTCCTGCCCGGCTTCGTCGTCGCCACGCTGCTCGCCGTCGTCGTCAGCCGCCGCACCCACCGCCCGGACGCGCAGGTGGACCAGGAGTTCGCCACCGCGGCCGCGCTCTCCCGGTCCCCGGGGGCGAGGAACGTCCCCGGCCCGACGCAGGCGGGGTGACCCGGGTCGAGGCTCGCGGTCGGTCGGCGCCTGATCCCTGGCCGCGCCACCGAGCGGTGGGTCACGGGTCTCCCAGCCCGGCGCGCGGCCGGCTGCGCGCAGGACCGCCCCGGGGCGGGCCGAGCGGTCCGGTGACCGGGGCGCGACCTCAGCCCCGCACGCGCCCGCTCGCCCGTGCCGGCAGCTCGTCCACGACCACGACACGGGGACGGATCAGCACGTGCGCCGATCGCAGGGGCAGGACGTCGACGACGCGCGCGGCGCGCGTGTCGTCCTTCCCCGCCCGGTTGCTGAACCGGGCCTTGTACTGGTTGCCCCGCAGGCTCGGGTCGGCGGACTCCAGGACCAGCGTGGGCTCGGTCGCCCCCGGGACCTCGGCCCACGTCGCGCCGTCGTCGGTCGACACCCACCACTGGACCGACGGCTCGGGACGCCCGGTCGCGGCGGCCTCGAACCGCACCGGCAGCCCGCCGTGGGCCACCACGTCCTGCGGCTGCAGCCTGACCTCGGGCACGGCGAGAGGCTGCACGGTGAGGCGTGCGGGTGCGGAGTCGACGCGCTCGCGCCCGCCGAGGTACGTGACCGAGAGCCTGATCAGGTCGCCGTCCATGGACGGGGTGGTCTCGTCGATCACCAGCCGGGGCTCGCACACCGCGTCGGGTCGGCAGAAGCGCTCGTCGCCCTCCCGGCGCCAGGTGTCACCGCCGTCCGACGAGCGCCACCAGGTCCGGATCTGGCTGGGCAGGCCGGTCGTGCGGTAGCGAGCCGAGAAGGTGGCCGGATCCCCGTCCAGGACCGTCGTGTCCTGCGGCGGGGTGAGGATCTCGGGCACGGTCTCGACGACCAGGGTCGCCGCGTCGGACCAGGCCTCCCCCGCCGTGCTGGTCGCGCGGGCACGGTAGCGCTGCCCCTGCATCGCGAGGTCGACGGCGCCCGTGCTCAGCACCGGACCCGTCGCCCCGGGCACGGGCTGCCAGTCCTCGTCCTCGACGTCGGGGGTGTCCTCCTCGGCCTCGGGGTGCGCAGGGGCGACGTACCACTGCACGTCGGGCTCGGGGCTCCCGGTCGCGAGCGCGCGGAGCTCGGCGTCCTGGCCGACGAGCACGTGCGCGGTCGACGGGTGCTCCACGAACTCCGGCGCGACCTGCGGCAGGACGGTGAGGCGGGCCGGGGCGGACGCGACGTCGCGGGTGGCCCCGAGGTAGGTCACGCGCAACCGGTACAGGTCGCCGTCCTGATCGAGGTCGTCGGCGACGACGTCGAGGGTCACCGGGCAGGACGCGCTCTGGCACCACCCGGCCTGGCCGACCTGCTCCCACGTGGCACCGCCGTCGGCCGAGCGTTCCCACAGCCGACGCTGGCCGCTGGTCCCGTCGGTCGCGTAGCGGGCGCTGAACCGCGCGCTCCCGCCGACGAGGACCTCCTGGTCCACCGGGCCCTCGACGATCGTCGGCGCCGTCTCCACCGCCAGGGTCGCGACCTCGGACAGCGCCTCGCCCGCCACGTTGCGCGCCCGGGCGCGGTACCGGTGCCCGTGCAGGTCCGGGCCGGCCGCGGTGACCGTCAGCGTGGTCCCGGTGGCACCAGGGACCTCCGACCACCGCTCGCCGTCGGCGGAGGTGAGCCACTGGACCCCCGGGTCAGGGCGCCCCGTGACCGTGACCGTGAAGGTGGCGTCCTCGCCGGCCTCGACCCGCGCGTCGCGGGGCTGTCCCGTCACCCGCGGCAGGACGGTGTCGAGGACGGTGAGCCGCGCGGGGGCGGACTCCACCCGCCGCTGCCCGGCGAGGTACGTGACGACCAGCCGGTAGAGGTCGCCGTCGTGGGTCAGGTCGTCGGCCTCGACGTCCCACGACACGACGCACGACTCGGTCTGGCACCAGCGGGGCGAGCCGACCTGGTCCCAGGTCGTGCCGCCGTCCGTCGACCGCTCCCAGAGCCGCTGCTGGCCGTTCGTCCGGTCGGTGGCGTACCGCGCCGTGAACCGCGCGCTCCCACCGACGAGCACCTCCTGGTCCACGGGGTCCTCCAGCACCACCGGCGGGCTCTCGACCCGGAGGTCCGCCGGCGACGACCAGACCTCGCCCGCGTCGTTGCTGAACCCGACGCGGATCCGCCAGCCGTCCATCTCGGAGGTCGTGGGGTCGAGGACCAGGTCCTGCTGACCCTCCGGGGCGGCGTCGGCGGACACGTGGCGCCAGACGGTCCCCCCGTCGGCGGAGTACTGCCAGCGCACGCTCGGCGCCGGGTAGCCGGTGGCGGCCGCGGCGAACGTCGCGGGCTCCCCGACCGCGACGTGCTGGCTCTGGGGCGCCTGCGTGATCACCGGCGCGGAGCGCACCGTGAGGCGGACCTGGTCCGAGTACCCCGTCGCCGGGGCGAAGTGCGGGTCGTCCGGACGTTCCCGGGTGGCGGCGAACCGGATCAGCGCGCCGTCGTCCTCCGGGCGCGCGACCAGAGCGGTCGTGTGCTCCGCCGTCGTCTGCGTCGAGGAGGTCCGGTCCACGTCCTGCCACGTGCGGCCGCCGTCGCGCGAGATCTCCGTGCGCACGTTCAGCTCGGCCCGGGTGTGGGGTATGCCCTGGTTGCCCACCCAGCCCACCGTCGCGGTCGCGGTGAAGGTCGCCGCCTCGCCCGCCGCGACGACCGCGTCGCGCGGCTGCTCCTCGAACCACGGCTCGACGGCCCGGACCCTGACCTCCACGGTCCGCGACTCCGCCCAGCTCCCCGCGCCCGATCCGGTGTTCGACACGAACCGGTAGACCCCTCCGTCCGAGGCCAGGAGCACCGGTCTCGACGGGCCGCACAGGTCGGCGACGATCGGCGTGGTGCGGTCCCAGCCGTTCGTGATCCTCGGGACCAAGACCCCTGTGTCCGCCCAGACGAGGCGCTCGGCGTCCCACTTGTGCACGTACGCCTGGCCACCGAACACCGAGTTCAGGCGGAAGGTGCTGACGAACTGCATGCAGTCGAGACGCTCGCGGCCCATCGTCGCCGGCACCGCGTCCGCACTCGACCCACCGGACGGGTACACCCGGACCTCGGGAGGGGTGAGCCACTGGCCCACGCGCGCCGGTCCCGTGCCACCGGCACCGAGGTCGGCCGGCGGCGGCTCGCCGGCCGGGGCCTCGTCGCCGTCCGGGGTGCCCTGCCCGAGCGGTGACGGGACGACGGCGGACGGCCCCTGCGGCGGGACCGCGAACCCGGCTCCCGCGCCGGACACGCCCAGGCTGAGCGCGACCACCACCGACAGCACCCGGACCGCTCGCACCGACACCGAACTCCGCCTCGTCCCACCAGAGCACCGGGTGCGCTGGAGCCCCGGGGGCGCACGTCCCGACGGTGGCGCCGCGGCCATGTTCACAGCCCCGCGGGGCCTCGGTGCGCTCCCGCCCGCTCGACCTGCGCGACTGGGTGGCGCACCCCCGCCGCGTGAGTGGTGGCCGCCGGTACCCACCCGGCGAGTTGAGTGGCGCCCCAGCCCCGCGACGGACGCCCTCGCTCCCGACGTGGGCTCGGTGCCGTCGCCTCCCGATCTCCGACATCATGTACGGCAGCTGGCTCGGGAACGACACCGCGACCGCCCGCGTGCGGGCCGACACCGTCGACTCAGAGGAGGTGCGCGAGCACCGCCAGGTGCGGACGACGACCGTCGGGCGAACGGGTGTGGATGGCGTCCACCTGGAAGCCCGCCGACTCCAGCTGACTGGCCAGCCCCTGCTCCGAGCAGAGGAGGGCCGGGGAGACCGCGTGGTCGAGTGCAGCATCCTGCACTCCCAGGAACGCCCCGACGAGCAGGGCACCTGACGGTCTGAGGATCCTGGCGATCTCCTCGAGGGCGCTCCGGCGTGTGCCGGGCTGCATGTGGATCAGCGAGTACCAGGCGAGGACTCCTCCGAAGCTGGAGTCCCGGAACGACGAGGCCAGAAGATCGCCCTCGTCGAAGGATGCGTGCGGAAAGCGCTCGCGCGCGCGGGCTATGAATTCCGGAACCAGGTCGATGCCCCTGACCTCGCAGCCCTGCTCGCGCAGGTGGTCCGTCCAGTGCCCCGGGCCGCAACCCGCGTCAAGGATCGGCCCGACCACGCCCGTGCCCCATCGGGTGATCAGCGAGGCATCGAGCGGGTCCATGTCCGCCACCGCTCCCAGGAGAGCGACGTACTCGGAAGCGCGCCTCGAGTAGGCACGTCTCACATCGTCCGGCATCGTCCTCCACCAGTGCGCCACCGTGTCCGGGAACACCTCGGCCTCGTGCCCGTGCTTCAGAGAGCGACGTCGTCCCAGTGACGCGCCGAGGGCAACCGGCGCAGCGGACGGGAGAGGACAGCCACAGCGGCAGCGACGGTCGCGACCCCGACGAACGCGGCCAACGTACCGCGGTATCCCAGCACGTCCAGCCCTCGCCCCGCGATCGCCGGGGCGAGCGGCGTCAGCAGACCCGTGCAGAAGAACAGCACGCTCATGACCCGGCCCAGCATGTGCTCCGGGATGACGTACATCATCAGGCCGCCGACGGTCGCGTTGACCGCAGGGCCGGCGAGCAGCGCCACCGCGAACACGGCGATGGCGACCGGGAACGAGGGGGCGGCCGACACCCCGATCATGCTCACCGCGATCAGCACCAACCCCCATGTCAGGATCCGGCCCGAGGGGACCCGTGCGATCACCGGGTTCGCTCCGAGCGCGCCGACGAGGGCCCCGGCACCCACGGCGAGAGTGACCACGCTGATCTGCTGCGGGCTCGCGCCACCGAGCTGCAGGTCCAGCACCAGAGTCATGACCACGCCGTTCGTCGCCAGGTTCAGCAGCGCGAACGCCACGACACCGGACCGGAGCAGCGTGCTGCCCCCGACGAACCGCAGGCCGGCCACGAAGTCGGCCGCAGCCCCCGCGGTTGCACCGTCCCTGCTCGGCCGGTCCGGAGCGAGGCGCCGGTTGCTCACCCAGAGCGCGACGGACGTGAGCGCCTGGCCGACGAACGGAACCGCGGGGGCGATCGCATAGAGCAGCCCGCCCACCGGTCCTGACACGAGCGAGACGGCAGAGTCCCGCGCCTGGTTCGCCACGACGGCGCGCGACATGCGCTCCTTGCCGACGACCGACCGCAGGATCGCGTCGGACGCTGGCCCGAGCAGGCTGCCGCGCAGCTGCAGCGCGAAGCCGAGGACGGCGAGCCAGGAGCCAGTCAGCACCCCGAGGACCAGCAGGACTCCGATCGTCCCGCTGAGCGACACCCCGAGCAGTGCCGACCACGCGCGCAACGCCCTGCGATCGAACCGGTCGGCGAGAACCCCACCAGGAAGCAACCCGACCACCCCGCCGACGGCGGCCGCAGCGGCGACGATCCCCGCCTCGGTGGCCGACCCCGTGACCAGGACCGCGACCAACGGAGTCGCGAAGTAGCCCAGGCCGGTACCGAAGGCCGCAGCCGTGTCGCCGACCATCCAGGCGAGATAGCGACCATCGCGCAGGAGCGGCGGCGGAACCTGTGACCTCACCGGGAGGTCGATGGCGAAGGGCTCGAGGCACAGGCTCGGAGATCGACGGACACGCCGCCGCGAACTCGCACTCCGCACATCGCCAGCTCTCCTTCGCTCGGCCGAGTGCCTCAGACCCCAGGACGCTAGAGCCCCCGCACCACCTACCGGAGCGCGCCGCACCACTCACCACTTGAGTGGAAGGACATCGCGGTCGGTATCGATCTCGCTCGGACATGGACCGACGACGTCCCGTCGGAAGCGTCGCCCAGCCCCATCCAGACGAGCCAAGCCGCTCGGTCGCCCACCCGCAGGAGCCCGACCGCCGGGGGTGCGCGCTGCCGTGCCGCCTTTCTCACGAGGACCTGCCCCGGCGACGTCGCTCGCCCACCGCCCGCTGGGGACCGTCGCGACCTGCCCTCACCCGTGCCGCGACGTAGGCTCGATGCCATGGTCAACTACCGCCACCTGGGCCGCTCCGGCCTCAAGATCTCCGAGATCACCTACGGCAACTGGCTCACGCACGGCTCGCAGGTCGAGAACGACGCCGCGACCGCGTGCGTGCGGGCCGCGCTCGACGCGGGCATCAGCTCGTTCGACACCGCCGACGTCTACGCGAACACCGTCGCCGAGGAGGTGCTCGGCGAGGCCCTCAAGGGCGAGCGCCGGCAGTCCCTCGAGATCTTCACGAAGGTCTACTGGCCGACCGGCCCCAAGGGCCCGAACGACACCGGCCTGTCCCGCAAGCACATCATGGAGTCGATCGACGGCTCCCTGCAGCGGCTGCAGACCGACTACGTCGACCTGTACCAGGCGCACCGCTACGACCACGCGACGCCGCTCGAGGAGACGATGCAGGCGTTCGCCGACGTCGTCCGCTCCGGCAAGGCGCTGTACATCGGCGTGAGCGAGTGGACCGCGGACCAGATCCGCGCGGGTCACGCGCTCGCGAAGGACCTGGGCTTCCAGCTCGTCTCGAACCAGCCGCAGTACTCGGCGCTGTGGCGCGTCATCGAGGGCGAGGTCGTCCCGGCGTCGCAGGAGCTGGGCGTCTCGCAGATCGTCTGGTCCCCGGTCGCCCAGGGCGTGCTCACCGGCAAGTACAAGCCGGGTGCCCAGCTCCCCGCCGGTTCGCGCGCGACGGACGAGAAGGGCGGCGCGAACACCATCAAGCGCTTCCTGGACCAGCCCAACGTGCTGCAGCGGGTGCAGGACCTCACGCCGGTCGCGCAGGAGCTCGGGCTGTCGCTCGCGCAGCTCGCGGTCGCGTGGGTCCTGCAGAACCAGAACGTCGCCGCGGCGATCATCGGCGCGTCCCGCCCCGAGCAGGTGACGGAGAACGTCAAGGCGTCCGGCGTGGAGATCCCGGCGGAGCTGCTGACCCGCATCGACGAGATCCTCGGCGACGCGGTCATCACGGACCCGGCGGAGACGGCGAAGAACTCCCCCGCGACGCGCTGATCCCGCGTCCGCACGGCACCAGGGCCGGCCACCCCGTCGGGGGTGGCCGGTCCTGCGTCGTCGTTCAGCGGCCCTCGCCGGGCTCGACGGGCTCGGCCGCGGCGACCGCCGGGGGCACCGGCACCGTGAACCGCGGCAGCAGCACGTGCAGGATCGGGCCGATGCCGAGCGCGTAAGCCAGGGTCGCGAACCCGAGCGTCCCGCCGAGCAGCCAGCCGACGGCCACGACCGTCACCTCGATGGCGATCCGGACGGGCGCGACGGGCCAGCCGGTGCGGCCGACGACGCCGGTCATCAGACCGTCGCGCGGCCCCGGGCCGAGGCGGGCGCCGATGTAGAGGGCACCGGCGACGCCGTTCAGGCCGATGCCGACCACGACCACGCCGATGCGCGCCGCGAGCGGCAGCGGGTCGGGCAGCTGGTCCAGCAGCGCGAGGAACGGGTCGATGAGGACGCCGATCACGACGACGTTGGCGACGGTGCCGATGCCGGGTCGCTGCCGCAGCGGCCACCAGCACAGCAGCACCAGGACGCTGATCACCACCGTGACGGTGCCGAGGCTCCAGCCGATCTGCCGGGACACGCCCTGGCTCAGCACGTCCCACGGCATGTTCCCGAGCCCGGAGTGGACCAGCAGGGCGACCGAGAGGGCGTAGAGGACCAGCCCGACGACGAGCTGGGTGCCGCGGCGCGCTGCGTGGGCGGTCGGGGTGCTGCGTCGGGTCGGCGTGGAGCGGGTGGCCTGATCGGCCTCGGTCTCGGCGGTCATGGCCTCATCCTCGGACACGAGTGGCCTTCCTTTCGATAGCCACTTGCGCAAGAGTGGCCTCATGTCGTCGCTCCTCGTGTCCGACCGCCGCATCGGCGCCGCCGCGCTCGTCGCCGCCCTCGGCCGGTGGCGCCGCCCCGGCCCGGCCTACGCCGCGCTGGCCGACGCCGTGCGCCGGGCCGTGCTCGCCGGAGCGCTGCCGCTGTCCACCCGGGTCCCGGGTGAGCGCGAGCTCGCCGCCGCGCTGGGGGTCTCCCGCACGACGACCACGGGAGCGTACGGCCTGCTGCGTGACGAGGGGTACCTGGTGAGCCGGCAGGGCTCGGGGACGGTCACGGCGCTGCCGGGCACCGCGCCCGCCCCGCTCTCCCCCGCACCCGCCGACCGCGAGCGCAGCACCCGTCGCACCCGTGAGCGGGTGCTGCCCGCGCTGCCCGTGCACCACCCGCTCGCCGCCGACGGCGTCGTGGACCTCACGATCGCCGCGTGCCCCGCCCCGACCGCGCTCGCCGAGGCCACCGCGGGCGCGGTTGTCGACCTGCCCCGGTACGCCGCCGGGCACGGGTACGCCCCGCTCGGCCTGGACGTGCTGCGCGAGGCCGTCGCGGACCGCTATACCGCCCGCGGCACCCCGACCACCCCCGACCAGGTGCTGGTCACCAGCGGTGCGCAGCACGCGATCGCCCTGCTGATGGCGACGCACGCCGGACCGGGCGACCGGGTCGTCGTCGAGCAGCCGACCTACCCGCACGCGATGGACGCCGCGCGGGCGGTCGGCGCCCGCCCGGTCCCGGTGCCGACCGGCGCCGCGGGGCTCGACGTCGACCTGCTGGAGTCCACGGTGCGGCAGGTCGCGCCGCGCGTGGTCTACCTGATCCCCGACCACCACAACCCGACCGGGGCCACCCTGGACGCGGCGGCGCGCGAGCGCGTCCGGGTGCTGGCCCGACGCACCGGCACCCTCGTCGCCGGGGACGAGGTGCTGACGGACCTCACGCTCGACGGCCCGGAGCCCGAGCCGTTCGCCGGGGACGGCACCGGGACGCGGGTGGTGAGCATCGGGTCGATGTCCAAGAGCCACTGGGGCGGCCTGCGGGTCGGCTGGCTGCGCGGCCCGGCGGATCTGGTGACCCGGCTCGCGCTCGCCCGGCGCAGCGGCGACCTGGGGACCGCCGTGCTGGACCAGCTCGTCGCCGCCGCGCTGCTGCGCACGGGCGCGTCCCCGCTGGACGAGCGGCGGGCCCGGCTGCGCACGGGGCGCGACACCCTGGTCGCGCTGCTCGGCGAGCGGCTGCCGACCTGGCGGTTCACGGTGCCCGCGGGCGGGCAGTCGCTCTGGGTGGACCTCGGCGCGTCGGTGTCGTCCGCGCTGTCCGCGCTCGCGCTCGCGCACGGCGTGCGGGTCGCGCCCGGACCGACGTTCGGCGTCGACGGCGGGATGGAGGACCGGCTGCGGCTGCCGTTCACGGCCGAGCCGGCTGACCTGGCCCGGGCCGTCGACGGCCTGGCGCTGGCCTGGGCCGCGCTCGGCGCCCCGGGTCTCCCTGCCCCGGGGCGCCAGCCGGACCCGCTCGGCGTCGCGGCCCCGCCCGTGGCGGCGCTCGTCTAGATCCCCACGAGGTCCTGCACCCCGAGGTCGACGTCGAACCGCAGGTCCGCACCGGCGGGGTGGTGGAGGACGGCGCGGCGCCGGTCGTGGTCGAAGTACCACCCGGCGCCCTCGACCTGCTCCGCGCGCAGGTGCCGCGGCAGCACCTGGCCGTCGACCTCGACCCGCACGGGGCTGTGCGCGGGGCACGCGATCTCGAGCGTGAGGCGCTCGACCGGCGAGGGGTGCTCCCCCGCGCCCGCGAACCCGACCGCGACGCCGGTCGGTGTCCGCCGCACCGAGATCGTGGTCCGCCGCCAGACCCCGTCGCGGTGGGCGTCGGTGCGGCCGTCGTCCTCGTAGAGCACGAACGACGACTCCTGCGACGGCTCGACGAGAACGTGCAGGTCGCGGATGGTCTGGGTGTGCAGGTTGGTGAGGCCCGGCGCGGTCGGGATGATCCCGCCGGCGCGCAGGAACATCGGGATCGTGCCGAGGTCGACGGGGACGGAGACGGTCTGCCCGCCGTCGTGGTAGGTGCCGGTGGTCAGGCAGAGCCAGCGGGTCCCCGCCGGGAGGTAGACGGCGTGGTCGGTCTCGCCGGGCTCGAGCACCGTGGACACCAGCAGCGACGGGCCGAGCAGCACGTCGAAGGACTCGTCGGCGACGCGCGGGTCGCCGGGGAACTCGTAGACCAGCGGCCGCAGCACCGGGGACCCGAGGGCCGCGGCCTCGGCGAGCAGCGAGTACAGGTACGGCACGAGCCGGTAGCGCAGCCGGATCGCGTCGCGCACGTGGTGGGTGACGCTCGGGTACATCCACGGCTCGGTGACGGTGTTGTCGTCGTTGCAGGAGTGGATGGCGAACCGGGGCTGGAACACGCCGTGCTGCACCCACCGGACGAACAGCTCGGGGTCGGGGGCGGGACCGGAGAAGCCACCGATGTCGGTGCCGTTGTTCGCGACGCCGGACAGGCCCATGCCGAGGACGGTGGCGATGTTGTGGCGGAGGCTCGCCCAGCTGGTCGAGTTGTCCCCGGCCCAGGTCTGCGCGTACCGCTGGATGCCCGCGTACCCGGCGCGGCACATCACGTAGGGGCGGGTCCCGGGGTGCCGCGCGCTGATGGCGTCGCGGGCGACCTTGGACATGAGGTTCGCCATGACGGGGCGCAGGGAGCCGATCGGCCGCTCCAGGCCCTCGGCGCACACGACGGCGTCCTCGTCGACCTCGTACTCGTTGTTGTCGTTCCAGATGCTGCGCACGCCGAGGTCCAGCAGCGACGTGGTGAGGTGCTCGGACCACACCGCCCGGGCGGCGGGGCTGGTGAAGTCGACGAAGTGGGCCGGTCCGCCCCAGAACCGGTTCACCTGGGGCCGCTGCCCGTCGGCGTCGCGGACGAATGCCCCGGCGGCCTCGAACGTCGCCGTCAGCGGGTGCGTGGTGAGCAGCGCGGGCTTGACGTTCGGGACCAGCGCCGCGCCCCGCTCGGCCAGGCGGTCGACGAACCCGCCCGGGTCGGGGAACCGGTCGGCGTTCCAGCGGAACACATACCGCTTGTTGTCCGGCCCGCTGGTGTACCCGGAGGACGCGAAGAACCCGTCGCACGGGATGTCGTGCGCGGCGCACGTGTCGACGAAGTCGAGGATCGCCTCGTCGCTGCCCTCGTCGAGCTCGGTGTAGTACATCGTGGAGCCGAGGTACCCGAGCGAGGCCAGCGGCGGCAGCGCGGTCTTGCCCGTGAGGTCGGTGTAGCGGTGCACGACGTCGGCGATCGTCGGCCCGGCGATCACGAACAGGTCCAGGTCGCCGCCGTCCGAACGGAAGTGGCTGGAGGCGGGCCAGTAGTTGGAGCGCTCGCAGTCGACGTCGAACTCGCCGTCCCAGGCGCTGTCGTAGAACATCCCGTGCGCGACGCCCCGACGGGGGTCGTGGTGCACGTAGAACGGGATCATCTTGTAGAGCGGGTCGCTGGTCCGCGCGTCGTAGCCCATGGTGTCGACGTTGTGCATCCGCATCCGGCGCCCGCGCTTGTCGAGCCCGCCGGTCTTCTCGCCGAAGCCGTAGAACCGGTCGTCGGCGTCGAGCAGCGCGTAGTGCGCCGCGCGGCCGTTGGCGTCGCGGACCCACGACCGGCCGGGCAGGTCGCGGTGCAGCACGGTGCCGTCGCCGTCGCGCACGGTGATCGCGAACGGGTCGGGGTCGACGGTGACGGTGAGGCCGTCGGCCACGAAGGTCGGGGCCGGCGCCCCGGCGACGGGCACGAGCGGCAGGGCCTGCACCCGCTGCCGCTCGTCGCCGAGCACGTCGTCGGCCGCGTCGTCCCAGGCGGTGCGGACGAGGGCGTAGGACAGGTCGGGGGCGAACTCCGGCTCGAAGGTGGCGCGGATGCGCAGCACGCCGCCGCCGAGCGCGTAGAGGCGGAACCGCGCCCCGTCGGTCACGAGCTCGAGGTGCTCGCCCGCGTCCACCACGTCGGTGAGGGTCGTCGTCGATCGCATGGTCGTCCTCTCAGTCACGGGCCTCGGCGGCCACGGTCTCGGCGGTCGCGGGCGGGGTGCGGTCCCACGCGCGGATGTCCTCGTAGCGCACGCCGGACAGCCGCCGGACGACCGCCCGCACCTCGGGCGTCGCCTCGGCCGGGTCGCCGCCGGCCCTGAGGCGGGCGACCTCGGCGGCCAGCACGGCGTGGTTGTGCCGGTCCAGGCGGAACGTCACCGCGACCGCGAGCGCGGCCAGGACGAGCACCGCGACCCCGGCGGACAGCAGCAGCGTGATCATCGACTGCGCGCTCTCCGGCTGGACGCGCGCACCGTCGACGAAGCCGGAGGCGTCCAGCAGCGCCCCGATGATGAGCGTCGCCAGGGCGACGGTGGACTTGCGGACGAACGTCATCACCGCCGCGAACACCCCGGCACGCTTGCGGCCGGTGACCATCTCGTCGACGTCGGGGACGAACGGGAAGACGTTCCAGGGCACGAAGACGAACACCGCCCGACCGACCTGGTAGACGACCCCGAGCAGCGTGAGCCAGGGCAGCGGGTGCGCCGGGGACAGGGCGGACACGAGGTACCAGCCCAGGGCCGACAGCAGCACCAGCGAGAACGCGACGGCCCACAGCGAGCGCGGGCTGATCTTCGTGATCAGCCACCCGGCGACGACCGTGACGCCGATGGCGATGAAGCTCAGCGACTGGATCCCCGCCGCGGCCGCCGCGTCCAGGCGCAGCACGAAGACGACGTAGTACACGAAGACGGCGCTCCACATGTCCATCGCGGTGAACGAGAGCAGGTAGATGGACAGCTGCTTGCGGAACGTCGAGATGCGGAGCGTGGAGGTGTACTCGCGCACGACGGTGCGCAGGTCGATCCGCGCGCGCTCGGACCCCGGTGCAGGCGGGGCGAGGTAGGTCTCCCAGGTGGTGCCCCAGCTGATGAGGATCGCCGCGATGAAGATGGCGGTGAAGATCAGCCCGTTGACCAGGAACGGCGCGGCGGAGTCCTCGCCCATGGTCCGGAACAGCAGCGTGGGGATCGCGGTGGCGAGGAACGTCGCGGAGCCGGAGACGACGAGGCGGGCGGTGGACATCTTCGTCCGCTCGTCGTAGTTGGTCGTCATCTCGTTGGGCAGCGTCTCCCACGGGATCAGCACCATCGCGAGGACGACCTCGAAGGCGAGGTACACCGCGAGGTAGTACCAGTAGCCCATCCCCGCGATCCACAGCAGGGCGAACGTCGCCGACAGCGGGGCGCCGATGAGCATGAAGAAGTGGCGCCGCCCGAACCGCTGACCGAGTCGGGTGCGGAAGAACTCGTCGGTGATGTTGCCGATCGCGAGGCTCACCACGGCGTCGACGAACTTCGCGATCGCGAGGATCGACGCGCCCTGCAGCGCGGTCAGCCCGCCGTAGGTGGTGAAGAAGAACAGCATCCAGGCGCCGAGGACGGCCAGGCCCCCGCCGCCCAGCAGGTCGGTGAGGCCGAAGCCGACCGCCCGGCCGATCCCGATCCGGCCGCGGGGGGTGTAGACGCGGCGGTGCCGGTGGGCACCGTCCGCACGTGCAGCATCGCTCATGTCCGGTCCACTTCGTCGTGGGGTCCCGAATGATCGACACTCGAAAGTTGCGGCTGAGCAAGCACTCGGCGTTCGTCCCTCGGAACGTACGGGGAGCGCGGTTCGGGCGTCAAGGGCGAGTTCAGCACGCGCCCCGGGGCGCACGACGGCGCCTCGCGTCAGCCTTCCGCTATCGAAAGTTTCGGCATTTCGCGCGACGGTGCGCGCCAGGGGGCAGTCCCTGACCGACCGTCCGGTGTCGACCGCGTCCGCGCGACCCCGGACGGCCCTGCGGTCCTCAGTCCCGGGGACGGACCGTCATCTGCTCCGGGACGACCGTGAGGTCGTGCACCGGCGGCACCAGGGCGCCCTCGTGGCGCAGCACGACCGTGCGCACCCCCTGGTCGCGCAGGGCGCGCCACTGCATCCCCAGCCACTCCTCCGCGTCGGTGCGCGCGGTGAACACCGGCGACACCGGGCGGTCCAGCACGGCGCCCCCGGCGCCCGCCATCTCCCAGGCCCAGGAGGGCCGCAGCGTGCTCACGCCGCACCCCGGCCTGCGCGGGCGACGGCGTCGCGGGCGAGCGCCCGGCCGATGCGGGACGCCCAGAACGGGCCCTCGTAGATGAACCCGGTGTACCCCTGGATCAGGTCGGCGCCCGCCGCGAGGTAGGCCCGCGCGTCGGCGGGCGTGGTGATGCCACCGACGCCGATGATCACCGGTCCGCTGCCGAGGCGGTGCCGCAGCCGGGCCACGACGACCAGCCCGCGCTCCAGCAGCGGCGGGCCGGACAGCCCGCCCTCGCCGAGGTCGTGCGCGATGGTGGTGTTCACGGCGACGACGCCGTCCAGGCCGAGCTCGGCGACGAGGTCCGCCACGGCGTCCACGTCGGCGTCGGCGAGGTCCGGGGCGATCTTGACCAGCAGCGGCACCCGGGGGCGACCCGCCGCGGAGGCGGACTCGTCGGCGGCGGTGCGCGCAGCCTGCAGGATCGGACGCAGGGCGTCCACCGACTGCAGGTCCCGCAGGCCCGGGGTGTTGGGCGAGGAGACGTTGACCACCAGGTAGTCCGCGTACGGCGCGAGGTGCCCGGCGCTCGTGGCGTAGTCGTCCGGGGCGTCCTCGGGGGCCGTCACCTTGGTCTTGCCGATGTTCACGCCGACCACGAGCGCCCGGCCGCGCGGCGTCGAGCGCAGCGCGCGCAGGCGCTTCGCGACGGCCACCGAGCCCTCGTTGTTGAAGCCCATCCGGTTGCGCAGCCCCCGCCGGTCGAGCACCCGCCACAGCCGCGGCGCCTCGTTGCCGGGCTGCGGCCACGCCGTCACGGTGCCGACCTCGACGTAGCCGAAGCCGAGCATCGTCAGGCCGGGGACGCCCACGGCGTTCTTGTCGAAGCCCGCGGCGACGCCGAACGGCGACGGGAACGTGCGCCCCAGCACCCGGACGGCGCCCTGCGGCGGGGTCGCGAGGACCGAGCGGATCACGTCGCTGACGACGGGGACCCGGGACGCGACGCGGATCGCGAGGAACGCGCCGTGGTGCGCGCGCTCGGGGTCCATGCGGGAGAACATCTGGCGGAAGAGGAGGCCGTACACGGCACCCAACCTACTGGTCGGACGACCGTCCCGGCCGGGACCTGGTGCTCCACAGCCACGCGAGCCCGAGGAACGGCAGCACCAGCGGCACGTACCCGTAGCCCTCGCCGAACCCGGACCACACGGTCGCGTCCGGCAGGTCCTCGGCGTCCAGCACGGACAGCAGGCCGACGCCCAGCACGCCCACGAGCTCGACGCCGACGGCCACCCACGCGACGCCGCGCCAGTCCTTGGCGAGGGCCAGGGTCGCGAGCACGTAGACCAGTCCCGCGACCGCGGACAGCAGGTAGGCCAGGGGCGCCTCGTCGAACTTCTGCGCGATCTGGAACCCGGCGCGCGCCGTCGCGGCCAGCGCGAACACGCCGTAGACCGCCACCAGCACCCGCCCGGGCCCGGAGGCGGTGCTGCGGGGCGCCTCGGGGGCGACCGGGGCGCTCACGCCGCCGCCCAGGTCTGGTCGAGGCGCAGCTGCAGGAACGCCACGGCCACCGCCGCGACGACCATGACCACCGACGACCACCGGGTCCGCTCGGCGAACGCCCACAGCGCCGCCGCCGGGAGCAGCACGAGCTGCGTCACGACGTACCCCCAGAACACCGCCGGCTCGGCGGGCTCGGCGCCCGTGAGGTGCTGCACCCCCGCGACGACCGCCTGGACGACCATCAGCCCCTCGACCACGGCCGCGCCCCACAGCTGGCGCAGCACGACCGCGCGGTCGCGGACGGCGAACCAGCCCGACCAGCAGGCCAGCGCGAGCGCCGCCAGGGCGACGGCGTACAGCAGGGGCGGGGTCACGGGGCCCCACGGTACCCGTCGCACCGATAGAGTCGGACGGTGACCCGAGTGACGCTGACCTCCGCGAACCCCACCCGCCAGACCGCCGACGCCCTCGTCGTCGCGGTCGCGAGCAGCCCGGACGGCCCCCGCGTCGTCGGCGCGGACTGGCTCCCCGCCGAGACCGTGCAGCAGGTCACCGACCTCGCCGGCGTGCTCGGCATCACCGGTGCCGCCGACGAGGTCCGGCGCCTGCCCGCCTCCGGCAAGCTCGCCGCGAAGGCCGTCGTCCTGACCGGCCTCGGCTCGCTCGAGGAGCGCAGCACCCCCGACGTCGAGACCCTGCGCCGCGCCACCGGTGCCGCGCTGCGCGAGCTCGCCGGCACGGCGTCCGTCGCCGTCGCGCTGCCCGCCGAGGACCTGGAGCAGGTCACCGCCGTCGTCGAGGGCGCGCTGCTCGGCGCGTACGCGTACACCCGCTACCGCACCGGTGACGCGGACGCCGCCGTCGCGCAGGTCGCCGTGCTCACGCCGCGCGCCCGCGACAAGGCCGCCGCGAAGGCGCTCGCCCGCGCCGAGGTGCTCGCCGCCGCCGTGCACGGGGTCCGCGACCTCGTGAACGCCGCGCCGAACGACCTGTTCCCCGCCGCGTTCGCCGACGCCGCCAAGGCGGCGGTCAAGGAGACCGGCGCCAAGGTCAAGCTCACCGTGCTGGACGAGAAGGCGCTCGCCGCGGGCGGCTACGGCGGCATCCTCGGCGTCGGCCAGGGCTCGTCCCGCCCGCCGCGCCTGGTGAAGGTCGCCTACACGCCGTCGCGCCCGGCCGCGAAGGTCGCGCTCGTCGGCAAGGGCATCACGTTCGACACCGGCGGCATCTCCATCAAGCCCGCCGCGGGCATGGACGCCATGAAGTCCGACATGGCCGGCGCCGCCGCGGTGCTGCACACCGTGCTCGCCGCCGCCCGGCTCGAGCTGCCCGTCGCCGTCACCGGCTGGCTCTGCCTCGCCGAGAACATGCCGTCCGGCACCGCGCAGCGCCCCTCCGACGTGCTGACCATCCGCGGCGGCAAGACCGTCGAGGTGCTCAACACCGACGCCGAGGGCCGCCTCGTCATGGCGGACGGCCTCGTCGCCGCCGTCGAGGAGAAGCCCGACCTGGTGCTCGACATCGCCACGCTGACCGGCGCGCAGCTGGTCGCGCTCGGCCCGCGCGTCTCCGCGGTCATGGGCACCGACGGCGCGCGCACCGAGGTCGTCGACGCCGCCGAGGCCGCGGGCGAGGCGTTCTGGCCGATGCCGCTGCCTGCCGACCTCAAGGCCGGGCTGAAGTCCAAGGTCGCGGACATCGCGAACATCGGCGACCGGTTCGGCGGGATGCTCACCGCCGGGCTGTTCCTGCAGGAGTTCGTCGGGACGACGCCGTGGGCGCACCTCGACATCGCGGGCCCGGCGTACAACGAGAAGTCGGCGTTCGGGTACACGCCCGTCGGCGGTACCGGCGTGGGTGTGCGGACGATGCTCGCCCTCATCGAGGAGCGCGCGACCCGCTGACCACGCGACGCACGGACGCCCCGGTCCCCCTCTCCGCGGAGGTGGGGACCGGGGCGTCCGTGCGTCCGGGGCGGGTGCCCGCCCGTGCCGGCGGGTGGGAGCGGCTGTGGGTGCCGGCGGAGGTCAGCGCGGGTCGGCCGAGCGGCGCGCGGCGCGCTCCCGCTGGGCGCGCTGCCGCTCGATGCGCTGCCGACTGTTCCAGTCCCGCATCCGCTGCGGGTACCCGGTGCGCTGCACGTCGTAGACCGGCAGCCCGAGCGTGCGCGCCAGCTCGTACCCGGCCTTGGGGTCGGGGACGCGGCGCCGGGTCCACTCCCCGTCGGTGGCGATGAGCATGAGCGTGGTCTGCGTGACGTTGGTCTGCGGCTCGAGGTACGCCTCGACGCCGACCCTGCTGGTCGCGAACTCGCGGAGGTGCGCGAGGGTCTCCTCGCGGGCGGCGCGACCGGTCGGCGGGGCCTCGGAGGCTCCGGGTGCGGCGGTGCCACGGCGGCGACGGGAGAACAGACCCATGGACGGGAGCGTAACGGCGCCGCCTGGGCGCGGGCTGGGATTCACCCGTGCGCAGCACCGGCGGCTGGTGTGCCGCCGGCGTGCCACCACCCACCAGACATGGGATGACTGTTCCCAGAATCACACGACGGAGCCCCTGGTCTGGGTCGTCCGGCCCAGGACGAGATGACAAGATGGGCCAGGAACAACCGCGTTCCCCTATGTCTGCGCCGGAGGAGTTCTCACGTGTCCGACACGACCGGATCCGCTTTCGACATCGTCGTCCTGGGCGGAGGGAGTGGCGGCTACGCGGCTGCGCTCCGCGGTGCCCAGCTCGGCCTGAGCGTCGCCCTCATCGAGGCCGACAAGGTCGGCGGGACCTGCCTGCACAAGGGCTGCATCCCCACCAAGGCGCTGCTGCACGCCGCCGAGCTGGCCGACAACGCCCGCGACGGCGCCCACTTCGGTGTGCACACCGAGCTCACGGGCATCGACATGAACGGCGTCAACGAGTACAAGGACTCGGTGATCGGCCGCCTGTACAAGGGTCTGCAGGGCCTCATCAAGTCCCGCAAGATCACCGTCATCGAGGGCTACGGCAAGCTCGTCGCCGCCGACACCGTCGAGGTCAACGGCGAGCGCGTCACCGGCAAGCACGTCGTGCTGGGCACCGGCTCGTACGCCCGCACCCTGCCGGGCCTCGAGATCGGCGGCCGGGTCATCACGTCCGACCAGGCGCTCAAGCTCGACTGGGTCCCGAAGTCCGCGATCATCCTCGGCGGCGGCGTCATCGGCTCGGAGTTCGCCTCCGTCTGGAAGTCGTTCGGCGCGGACGTCACGATCATCGAGGCGCTCCCCCACCTGGTCCCCAACGAGGACGAGGCGCTGTCCAAGGCGTTCGAGCGCGCGTTCCGCAAGCGCGGCATCAACTTCAACCTCGGCGTGCGGTTCTCCGGCGTGACCCAGAACGACGACGGCGTGCACGTCACGCTCGAGGACGGCAAGACCTTCGACGCCGACCTGCTGCTCGTCGCCGTGGGCCGTGGCCCGTCGACGTCCGGCCTGGGCTACGAGGAGCAGGGCCTGACCCTGGACCGCGGCTTCGTCATCACGAACGAGCGCCTGCACACCGGCGTCGGCAACATCTACGCCGTCGGCGACATCGTCCCCGGCCTGCAGCTCGCGCACCGCGGCTTCGCCCAGGGCATCTTCGTCGCCGAGGAGATCGCGGGCCTGAACCCCGCGCCGATCGTCGAGTCGGGCATCCCCCGCGTGACGTACTCCGACCCGGAGGTCGCCTCCGTCGGCCTGACCGAGGCCAAGGCCAAGGAGGTGCACGGGGCCGACGCGATCGAGACCCTGGAGTACAACCTCGGCGGCAACGGCAAGAGCCAGATCCTCGCGACCACCGGCTTCATCAAGCTCGTGCGCCAGAAGGACGGCCCGGTCGTCGGCGTCCACATGATCGGCGCGCGCGTCGGCGAGCTCATCGGCGAGGGCCAGCTCATCGTCAACTGGGAGGCGTACCCCGAGGACGTCGCGGCGCTCGTGCACGCCCACCCCACGCAGAACGAGGCTCTCGGCGAGGCGCACCTGGCGCTCGCCGGCAAGCCGCTGCACGCCCACAACTGACCCACCTGGAACTTGAAGGAGACACGAGCGGTCATGTCCGACAACGTGCAGCTTCCCGCCCTCGGCGAGTCCGTCACCGAGGGAACCGTCACCCGCTGGCTCAAGAACGTGGGTGACCGCGTCGAGGTCGACGAGCCCCTGCTCGAGATCTCGACCGACAAGGTCGACACCGAGGTCCCGTCGCCGTTCGCCGGCACGCTGGAGCAGATCCTGGTGCAGGAGGACGAGACCGCCGAGGTCGGCGCCGTCCTCGCCGTCATCGGCGACGGCTCCGGCTCGGACGCGTCCGACGACGCCCCGGCGCAGGAGGAGTCCGGCTCCGAACAGCAGACCGGCGCCACCACGCAGGGCGAGGGCTACGGCGACCCGGCCCCCGAGGTCGAGTCCGCCTCGTCCGCCACCGAGACCCCCGCGCCCGCGGCGCAGGAGTCCGGTTCCGGCGACGGCCAGCAGGTCACCCTGCCGGCGCTCGGCGAGTCCGTCACCGAGGGCACCGTCACCCGCTGGCTGAAGGCCGTGGGCGACAGCGTCGAGGTCGACGAGCCCCTGCTCGAGATCTCGACCGACAAGGTCGACACCGAGGTCCCGTCGCCGTTCGCCGGCACGCTCCAGGAGATCCTGGTGCAGGAGGACGAGACCGCCGAGGTCGGCGCGCCCCTCGCCGTGATCGGCTCGGGCTCGGCCCCGGCCGCGTCCGCCCCGGCGGAGCAGCCGAAGGCCGAGCAGCCGAAGGCGGAGGAGCCGAAGGCGGAGCAGCCGAAGGCCGAGTCCGCTCCGGCGGCGACGCCCGCGCCCGTGCCCGCCCCGGTGCAGCAGCAGTCCGCCCCGGCGCAGTCCGCCCCGGCCGAGCAGCCGAAGGCCTCCGGCTCGTACCTCACGCCGCTGGTCCGCAAGCTCGCCGCCGAGAAGGGCGTGGACACCGCGACCCTGACCGGCACCGGCGTCGGCGGCCGTATCCGCAAGGAGGACGTCCTCGAGGCGGCCGCCAAGGCGGAGCAGGCCGCGAAGTCCGCCGCCCCGGCTCCGTCCGCCGCTGCCGCCCCGGCCGCGTCGGCGCCCGCCAAGCCGGTGGAGCCGTCGCCGCTGCGCGGCACGACCGAGAAGGCCAGCCGCCTGCGCCAGGTCATCGCCGAGCGCATGGTCGAGGCCCTGCACAGCCAGGCGCAGCTGACCTCCGTGGTCGAGGTCGACGTCACGCGCGTCGCCCGTGTGCGCGCGAAGGCGAAGGACTCCTTCAAGGCCCGCGAGGGCGTCAACCTCACGTTCCTGCCGTTCTTCGTGCAGGCCGCGGTGGAGGCGCTCAAGGTGCACCCGAAGATCAACGGGGTGCTCGAGGGCAAGGAGATCACCTACCACGGCACGGAGAACATCGGCATCGCCGTGGACACCGAGCGCGGCCTGGTCGTGCCCGTCATCCGCGACGCCGGTGACCTCAACCTCGCCGGGATCGGCCGCAAGATCGCCGACCTCGCGGGCCGCACCCGCGCCAACAAGGTCACCCCGGACGAGCTGTCCGGTGCGACCTTCACGGTGACCAACACGGGCTCCGGCGGCGCGCTGTTCGACACGCCGATCGTCCCCGGTGGCACCTCCGCCATCCTGGGCACCGGCGCGATCGTCAAGAAGCCGGTCGTGATCAAGGACGCCGACGGCGCCGAGGTCATCGCGATCCGGTCGATGTGCTACCTGGCCCTGTCGTACGACCACCGCCTGGTGGACGGCGCGGACGCCTCGCGGTACCTCATGACCGTCAAGCAGCGGATCGAGGAGGGCGCGTTCGAGGCCGAGGTCGGCCTCTGACCGCTCGCCCCGCAGCACCCCGGAGCCCCGGTGACCCTCGTGGTCGCCGGGGCTCCGGCGTTGCGGGGCTCACCGGTCGCGACTACGGTGCTCCGGCTCTTTCGACAACGGGTGTCGAAATTTCGGCGCCCCCGGACCACGAGGACGTGACCCGATGCGAGAAGCCGACAGCGCCCGACCCTGGCGCGACCAGACCGACCCCCGACCGCGGCGGCCCCACCGGCGGGTGGTCGCCGTCGGCCTGGCGGGGGTGCTCGCCGCGACCGGGGCGGCGCTGCTGCCGGGTGCGGCCGTCGCCTCCCCGGCTGCACCCGCCGCCCTCCCCGCGGGCGGGGGCGGGCACGGCGGTGGGCACGGGGGCGGTCATGTCGATCCGGACCTGCTCCGGACCTGGCTGGCCGACACGTACACGTCGCTGGACGCCATGACCGACCCCGGCACCGGTCTGGTGGCCGACAACATCGAGGGCTCCCTCGACCCGGAGACCGCGTCGGCGTACACCTCCCCGACCAACATCGGCGGGTACCTCTGGTCGACGGTCGTGGCCCGGGACGCCGGGCTCGTCGACGACGACACCGCCCGCGAGCGCCTGGCGACGACGCTCGGCACCCTGGAGCGGATGGACCGCCACGACGCCAGCGGCATGTACTACAACTGGTACGACCCGGCGACGGGCGACCGCGTCGACACCTGGCCGGACGACGGGGCCCCGGTGGAGCACTTCCTCAGCAGCGTCGACAACGGCTGGCTCGCCGCCGCGCTGCGGGTCGTCGCGGAGGCGGAGCCGTCGCTCGCCGAGCAGGCGCGCGGGCTCTACGACGGGATGCACTTCGGCATCTACTACAACCCGGAGGGCCGGCCCGACCTCGGCGTCGGGCTGATCCGCGGCGGGTTCTGGGACACCGAGCCGTCCGGGTGCTCGGTGCCGGGCAACTACACCGGGGGCGAGCAGGTCTACTACACCTGCCACCACTACGACACGACGGTCTCCGAGACCCGCATCGCCCTGTACCTCGGCATCACCGACGGCGAGATCCCCGCCGAGGCGTACTGGGGCACGTACCGGACGTTCCCGTCCACGTGCGACTGGTCGTGGCAGGAGCAGCGCCCGAGCGGCGTGACCCGCACGTACGACGGCGTCCCCGTCTACGAGGGCGTCTACCAGTACGACGAGATGGCGCTCGTGCCCGGGTGGGGCGGCTCGATGTTCGAGGCGCTGATGCCCGACATGCTGGTGCCGGAGTCCGAGTGGGCCCCGCGGTCGTGGGGCGCGAACCACCCGCTGGTCGTCGAGGCCCAGAAGCGGCACGGCCTGGACGAGGCCGGCTACGGCTACTGGGGCTTCTCCCCCGCCAGCAACCCGGCGGGCGGGTACGCCGAGTACGGCGTGGACTCCCTGGGCATGCGCTCGGACGGCTACCTGTCCGACGGCACGACCGACGTCGACGCGGGCTTCGCGGGCTGCCGCGAGGGCACCAACCCGGACCCGGAGTTCGGCGACGGGGTCGTCACCCCGCACGCGGCCTTCCTGGGCCTGGAGTACGACCCGCGCGGCGTCGTGGAGAACCTGCAGCGCATCGCCGCGGACTTCGACGCGTACGGCCCGGGCGGGTTCTACGACGCCGTGGCCGTCCGGTCCGGCACGGTCGCCGAGCGGTACCTGTCGCTGGACCAGGCGATGATAGTCGCCGCGCTCGGCAACTACCTGGACGACGGCGCGCTGCGGGAGTACGTCGTCGACGACGAGATGGAGCAGAACCTGCGTCCCGTCCTCGCCGCCGAGGTGTTCTCGTCGGCCGCCGAGCCGGTCGTCCCGGCGATCACCGAGCCCGCCCCGAAGCGGCCGGTCTCGCGGATCGAGGGCCTCGCCGGGACCGGTGAGCCCGGCGCGCACCTCACCGTCACCGGCCGCGACGGCGCCACCTGGTGCACCGCCGACGTCGACGCGGACGGCGCGTGGGCGTGCGACGTCCCGCCGGTCACCCGCAAGGGCGCGCACCACGTCACGGCCAGCACCACGAACGACGCGGGCCGGACGGTGACGTCCGACCGGATCACCCTGGTCGTCGCGGGCCACCGCTGATCGACGCCGCCGCGGGGTGGGTCACCCCCCACCCCGCGGCGGGGGCGCCGTCGACGCGCGCTCGACCAGCGTCGTCGCGAGCTCCAGGTGCCGGCCCACCGGCTCCCCCGCCCGCGCCCGGTGCGCCAGCACCACCGCCGCGTCGCCCATCTCCGTCAGCGGTTGCCGGACGGTCGTCAGCGCCGGGTCCAGCCACGCCGCCACCGGCAGGTCGTCGAACCCCACCACCGACAGGTCCTGCGGCACCCGCACCCCGTGCTCCCGCGCCGCGCGCAGCACCCCGATCGCCGTGTCGTCGCTCGCCGCGAACACCGCCGTCGGCGGGTCGTCCAGCCCCAGCAGCACCTCCGCCGCCCGGAACCCCGCCTCGACCCCGAACGCGCCCCCGCGCACGAGGTCGTCGTCCGCCGGCAGCCCCGCCTGGATCAGCGCCGTCCGGTACCCCGCGAGCCGCGCCACCGCGTTGTCCTGGTCCTGCGGACCCGTGATCGTCGCGACCCGCCGGTGCCCGAGACCCAGCAGGTGCGCCGTCGCGTCGAGCCCGCCCCGGAAGTTCGTCGCCCCCACCACCCGCAGGTCCGCGTCTCCCGGCACCCGCGGGTCGACCACGACCAGCGGCACGCCCGCCTGGGCGGCCGCCACCCGCGCCGCCGGGTCCGGGACCCCCACCACCCCCACCAGGGCGTCGGTCCCCCGGGCCAGCGCGTGCCGCACCCACGACCCCGCCGACGCCGCGTCCGCGTGCGGGTCCACGGTCACCACCAGGTCCGCACCCAGCCGCCGGGCAGCCCGCGCCGCACCACGCACGACGCCCTCGGCCCACGCGCTGTCCAGGTCGTGCACCCGCAGGTCCACGAACCCCGTCCGGCGCCCGCCCGAGGGGCGCACCGCGTACCCGTGCCGCGCCAGCGCCGCCGACACGCGCTCCCGGGTGGTCGGGGCGACGTCGGGGCGCGAGTTCAGCACCTTCGACACCGTCGGCACCGACACCCCCGCGTCGGCGGCGACGACGGCGAGCGGCGGGGGGGCGGACGTCGTCGGCCTGCATGGCCGCCACCCTAGGACGGCGGATACCGAGCCCGGGTGGGATCCGCGGACTGCCCCCCTCGTGGACGCGAACGCTGCGGCCCGGTGGACGGACGTGGTTGGGGTGAGGCCTGACCTGATCGCCCGCACGCCCATGGCCACTCACGGCGAGACCTTGGTCCCTGTGTGAGTGGCGAGGAGTGCTGCGAGCGTCGCCACGACACATGTCAGGACGTCAGCCCTCCGCAGGGCCCGCAGCCGAGGCGCTCCTCACGTTCACGTCGAGGGGATGGACATGCGTGGGATCAGATCGGCGTCGACGGCCGCAGCAGTGATCTCGTTCGTGGTGGCGACGTCGGGTGTCGCCGCAGGGGCTGCTGCGAGCCCCGGCTCGGCGGCGCCGGGCGCAGGCAGCGAGTTCGGCGTGGTCCACGTGGGGTCGCGCGACCGAGCGGGTCTGGCGGGTGACGTCGCGTGGGACTTCGGTGACGGGACGACCGCCACCCACCCGGTCGTCACCCACAACTCCCCACCGGGCGGCAGCTACGACGTCACCCTGGTCGTCACCGACGACGAGGATGCTCTGGAACTCGGTTCCGAGGAAGAGCTCTTCACCGTGGTGCTCGGTCCGATGCAGCCGGGGTTGGGCGGCGGACCCGCGACCCCGGTGCCGCTCGGATGAACGCCTCAGGTGCCCCCGACCACGGCAGCGGCAGCGAGGACGGGCCGGACGGGATGTTCGACTCCTGGTGGTGGCGGTGGGGCATGGCGGCGGTGGTGACCGTCCTGGGGTGGGTGCCCGTCCTTCCGCTGGCCGTCATGGGTTGGGTGGCACTCGGCGGCGCCCACGGGGTCAGCATCGCTGGCGCACCGCCAGATCAGGCCCTCGGCACCCTGTTGTGGGCCGGATCGGCCTTCGCGCTCGTCGGCCCGGCCTGCATGTCGAGCTACCGGCTCTGGCCCCTGCGGTACCGCCTGGCGGTGGCGGTCCCGGTCGGCCTCGCCTGGTTCCTCGTCGGACGCTTCGTCCTGCCCGGTGGAGGCTGAGCCGACGAGGCACGGAGCGTGACGTCACCGGGTCCGCTGGACACCAGGTTCCGCGTCACCAGGCGACGACGCCGGACGAGCCTCCGGCGGGCCGGAGAGCGGCGGCGCACGTAGGGTCGGCGGCATGATCGTGGTGCTGGCGGGGTCGAGCGGGTTGATCGGGACGGCGCTCGCGCAGCGCCTGCGCGCGGAGGGCCACGAGCTGCGGCGCCTGGTCCGGCGTCCGACGCAGGGCCCGGAGGAGCGCACCTGGGACCCGGCGACCGGCGTGCTGGACCCGGCGCACCTGGACGGGGCGGACGCGGTGATCAACCTCGCAGGCGCCGGGGTCGGCGACAAGCGGCTCACGGACGCCCGCAAGCGCGTCGTCCTGGAGTCCCGCACCCGCACCACCGGGCTGCTGGCGCGGACCGTCGCCGGGCTGGACGCCCCGCCGCGGGTGCTGCTGCAGGGCTCCGCGACCGGCGCGTACGGCTACCGGGGCGACACGCCCGTCACGGAGGACGACCCGTACGGGGACTCCTACCTCGCGGGTGTCGTCCGCGCCTGGGAGGGGGCGGCGGCCCCGGCGGTCGAGCACCCGGACGTGCGGGTGGCGTTCCTGCGCACCGGGATCGTGCTCGCGCCCTCCGGCGGGGCGCTGGGCCGGCTGCTGCCGCTGATCCGGCTCGGGCTGGGTGGTCCGCTGGGCGACGGGCGGCAGTTCTGGAGCTGGATCACGCTGGAGGACGAGGTCCGGGCGATCCTGCACCTGCTCGACGCCCCGGTGAGCGGCCCCGTGAACCTCACCGCCGAGCCCGCCCGGCAGCTCGACCTGGTGCGCGCGCTCGCCGAGCGGCTGCACCGGCCCGCGGTGCTCCCGGTGCCGGCGTTCGCGATGCGGCTGGCGCTGGGGCAGTTCTCCGACGAGATCCTCGGCTCCCTGCGCGCCGAGCCCGCGGTGCTCCGCGCGAGCGGGTTCACGCACCGGCACCCCACGGCGCAGGCCGCGGCGGCGTTCGTCCTGCCCGCGTCCTGAGGCGCCGGGTCAGAGCGTGACGGTGCGCTGCTCGGCGGCGGAGACGCGGGCGGCGTCGAGGACGCGGGCCGTGACGACGGCGTCCGCCGGGTCCACGGGGACGGGCCCGCCCGCGCGGACCCACGCGTCCACGGCGCGGTAGAAGTCCGGGTGCCCGCCGGGCGTGCGGGGCACGGCGACGCGCTCGTCCCCGTGCACCAGCCAGCCCTCGTGGGTGTCGTCGCCCTCGTCCAGGGTCGCGAACGGGCTCGCCTCGCCCTCGAAGCTGGTCACCAGGTAGGCGCCTCGGTCGCCGAGCACGCGGGTGCGCGGGCCGGGCGCGCCGACGAGCCCGCCGGCGCCCAGGTGGCTGAGCACCTGGCTGCCGTCGGGACGCGGTGCGTGGGCGAGCGCGAGGAAGACGTCGTCCGGCGCGGGCGTCGTGATCGACCTGATCTCGGCGTGCACCCGCACGACCGGCCCGAACAGCTGGACGGCGGAGTCCACGAGGTGCGCGCCGAGGTCGAGCAGCAGGCCGCCCGCGCGGGTGTCGTTCTCCTTCCACCGGTCCTGCGGGACGGGCCGCCAGCGCTCCCAGCGGCGCTCGAACCGGTGCACCCGGCCGAGCGAGCCCGCGTCGAGCAGGGTGCGCAGGGTGAGCTGCTCGGGGTCCCACCGGCGGTTCTGGAACACCGTGAGCCGCCCACCGGCCTGCTCCCCGAGCCGGGTGAGGTCGGCGGCCTCGTCGGCGGTCGTGGCGAGCGGCTTGTCGACGACGACGTGCAGGCCGGAGGCGAGCGCCTGCGTGACGTGCTCGACGTGGTCGCCGGTCGGGCTGGCGATGACGACCACGTCGAGGTCCGCGGCGTGCGCGAGCAGCGACGCGACGTCCGCGTCCACCGCCACGCCCGGCCAGTCCCGGCCCGCGGCGGTCGCCCGGGCGGGGTTGCGGGTGACGACCCGCACGACCTCGGCCCCGACCTCCCGGAGCAGCCGGGCGTGGATGCCCCGCCCCGCCGAGCCGTAGCCGACCAGTCCCACCCGCAGCGCCTCCGTCATGGCCGTCACCCTAGGCGCGCGGCGCCACCTCCCGCGCGCCGGTGCCCCGCGCGAGCCGGCCCGGCCACCAGGCGCGGTCGCCGATGTCGTGCACCAGGGCGGGCACGAGCAGCGATCGCACGACCAGGGTGTCGAGCAGGACACCGAAGGCCACGATGAACGCGAGCTGCGCGAGGAACAGCAGCGGGATGACGCCGAGCGCCGCGAACGTCACCGCGAGCACCACGCCCGCCGAGGTGATGACGCCACCGGTCACGGCCAGACCGCGCAGCACGCCCGTCCGGGTGCCGAGCCGCAGGCTCTCCTCCCGGACGCGGGACATCAGGAAGATCGAGTAGTCGACCCCCAGCGCGATGAGGAACGTGAACGCGTACAGCGGCACGGCCGGGTCGGCGCCCGGGTAGTCGAGCACGTGCTCGAACACCAGCGCGGACACCCCGAGCGCCGCCGCGAACGACAGCACGTTGGCGAGCATGAGCAGCACCGCGGCGAGCACCGAGCGCAGCAGCACCATGAGGATCAGCAGGATCACCACGAGCACGACCGGGACGATGACCCGCAGGTCCCGCTCCCCGGCGTCCTGCGCGTCCAGGGTCTCGGCGGCGGCACCGCCGACCAGCGCACCGGGGACGGCCTCGTGCACGGCCTCGCGCAGCCGCTCGACGGTCGCGACGCCCTCGGTGGTGTCGGCCGCGGCCTCGGTCGCGACGTCGACCCGCACGCGGCCGTCCACGACGACGGGGTCGGAGGGCGGCGCGGCGTCCGCGTCACCCCCGGCACCCGCGCCGCCCGCAGCGCCCGAGGGAGCCCCGGCCTGCGCGCCGGTGTACGGCGCCGCGGAGACGACCCCGTCCACGTCCTGCGCGGCGGCCACGACCGCGTCGGCGTCGGCCTCGTCCACGATGACGGTCGCGGGCTGGACGGTCCCGGCCGGGAAGTGGTCGGCGAGCACCGACTCCCCCGCGACGGCGTCGACGTCGGTGAGGAACACGTCCGCCTGGCTGGTGCCAGACGCCTGGAACGTCGGGACGAACGCGGCGGCGACCAGCAGCACGGCGGCGGTGCCGATCCACACGACCCGGTCGCGGCGACCCACCCAGCGGGCGAGGCGACCCCAGATCCCCGCGGCCGGCAGCGGGTCGGCCGCGGACTCCGGATCGGCGTGGGCGCCGTGCCGCCGGCCGGCGGGCGCTACCCGGGCGCCCGCCACCGGCTCGCCCACGACGTCCGCGCTGTGCGCGCCGTGCTCGGCGTGCGGGACGCGCGGCCAGAACAGGAACCGGGACCGCTTCCCCGCCACCAGCAGCAGGAGCGGCAGCAGGGTGAACGCGGCGAGGTACGCGGCGGCGATGCCGATGGCCCCGACGGGACCCAGGCTGCGGTTCGACGCGAGGTCGGACAGCAGCAGGCAGAGCAGACCGGCGACGACGGTGCCCGCGCTGGCGGTGATCGGCTCCAGGCTGCGGCGCAGGGCGCGGCGCATCGCGGCGGCGGGCGACTCGGTGCTCCGCAGCTCCTCGCGGTACCGGGCGACGACGAGGAGGGCGTAGTCCACGGACGCGCCGACCACCAGGATCGCGAGGATGCCCTGGGCCTGGCCGTTCAGCGTCAGGGTGCCGGCGTCCGCCAGGTGGTAGACGACGAGCGCGGCGGCGCACAGGGCGAACACGGCGGTGAGGATCACCGCGAACGGCAGGAACGGCGACCGGTAGACCAGCACGAGGATCACGAGCACCGCACCGAGCGCGACGAGCAGCAGGACGCCGTCGATCCCGCCGAACGCGTTGCTGAGGTCCGCGACGAACCCGCCGGGACCGGTCACCCAGGCGCGCAGCCCGGCGTCGCCCGCGCTGTCGGCGGTGGCGCCCAGGTCCTCGGCGAGGCTGTCGCGCACGGCCTGCACGACCGCGCCGATGACGCTCTCGTCGTCCGCGAGGGAGGCGTCGGCGGCCTCGGCGTCCACGGACAGCGGGACGAGCAGCGCCTCGCCGTCCTCGGACGGCACGACGACGGGGTCGGCGGCGAGGACGTCACCGAGCGTCGCCGGGTCTCCCGCGGCGGGGTCCGCGCCCGGCAGCGGCACGTCGACCAGACCGGCGACCACGGGCTGCACGTCGGCCAGCGCGGTCGCATCCAGCGCACCGCCGCCCTCGGCCTCGAGCACCACGAGGACCGGCAGCGCCTCGTTCTCGGTGAACGCGGCGGACAGCTCGGCGGCGCGCGTCGACTCCGCCGACGACGGCAGGAACGCCGCCGCGTCGTTGGTCTGCACCTGGGACAGCTGCCCCTGCGCCATCCCCCCGAACGCCCCGACCGCCAGCCACCCGGCCAGCACCACCAGCACGACCAGCCCTCGGCCGATCCCCCGCACCCCGTTGCTCAGCATGCTGAGCACTATGCGGGACGGCCGCCGTTCCGGCAACATGTGCCCTGGGCACACGTCGACAGGGAGGACGCACGGTGGATCTGCACGCGGACCAGGGCGGCACCTCGCCGCACCCGCGGTGGGAGTCCATGGCGGCGCGCGAGCCCGGCGGCTGGCCCGTCGGGCGGCTGCTGTCCGCCGCGTCCCGACGTGTCGAGCGGGACTGGAACGGCCACCTCGCCGCCTGGGACCTCAACCACGCGAGCCAGCCCGTGCTGGTCATCCTCCTGCGCGGACCCAGCACCCAGGCCGAGCTCGCGGCGCTGTGCGAGATCACCGAGCAGACGATGAGCCGGGTCCTCGCCCGCCTCGAGCGCTCCGGCTACGTCACCCGGACGGCCCACGCCACGGACCGGCGCAAGCAGGTCATCGCCGCCACCGACGCCGGGCGCACCGCCGTGCTCGCCGCGTCCGACCCGGAGGCCGCCGAGGCGATGGTCACCGACGGGCTCACCGCCGAGCAGGTCGAGCAGCTCAAGGCGCTGCTGCTCGTCGTCGCGAGGAAGAGCACGCCGACGCCCTGACGTGCCGGCCGCGCTCAGGTGCGCGACGGCGCGGGGCGCGAGAGGTCGCGCGCGACCCGCCCGGCCCACTCCTCGACCTCCTCGAAGTCCCGGAAGTCCCCCTCCTCGGCGTGGATCATCGCGACCAGCGCGCGCTCCGCGAGCCCGAGCTCCTCGCGTCGCAGCCGCCCGGAGAACACCGCCACGTCCCGGGCACCGACGCGCTCCGCGACCGTCCGCACGTCGTCCGGCTCCGACGCCGGCAGCGGCGGGACCCCGACCGGGCCCGACCAGAACAGGTACACCGGGCGCGCGGCGAGCTGCTCGGTCTGCCGGTCCACCAGGTCGCGCAGCGCCACCGCCAGCCGGCCCGCGTACACCGCCGAGCCGAGGACGACCGCGTCGTAGCCGTCGACGTGCTCGACGTCGTCCGGGTCGACCCGCGCCACGTCGTGACCCGCGGCGGCGACCACCTCCGCGACCGCGTCGCCGATCTCCCGCGTCCCGCCGTGCCGGGACGCCGTCGTCACCAGGACCCGCATGGTCGCCTCCCCCGCGTGCGCCGCGGCTCCGGTGCGCGCGGTCGTCCCCTCAGGCTCACCCCGGGCCGACGGGACGCACCAGGGACCGAGGTCCCGGCCGTCCGAGGCCGTCCGAGTCCGTCCGAGTCCGGTCCACCGCGGGTCGCCGGTAGACTCCGACGTCATGGCCCGTGAGAAGAACGCCACCGGGGCGCCGAAGCCCCCGAAGGTGAAGAAGACCCGCTGGTACCACCAGGTCTGGCAGGCGTACCAGATGACCCGCCAGCAGGACCCGGCGGTCACCTGGCTGATCCTCGCGGTGTTCTTCGGCATCATCGTGCTGGGCCAGCTGCTGGGGCTGTTCTTCCTCAGCTGGTGGTGGTGGCTGCTCGTGAGCATCCCGTTCGCGATGCTCGGCGGCATGTTCACGCTGACCCGCCGCGCCGAGCGCGCCGCGTACTCCCGCATCGAGGGCCAGCCCGGCGCCGCCCTGTCCGCGCTCGGCACCATCCGCCGCGGCTGGACGTTCGCGCAGGAGCCCGTCGCCGTCGGCCCCCGCACGCAGGACATGGTGTTCCGCGGCGTCGGCCGGCCCGGCATCGTGCTGATCGGCGAGGGCCCCGAGCACCGCATCGGCAAGCTGCTCGAGGCCGAGCGCAAGCGCACCGCCCGCGTCCTGCAGGGCGTGCCGATCACGCTGCTCGAGGTCGGGCGCGAGGAGGGGCAGATCCCGCTCCCCCAGATCGCCCGCAAGGTGCAGCGGCTCAAGCCGCAGCTCACCAAGGCGGAGGTCGGCGAGGTCGTCAAGCGGCTCCAGGCCCTCGGCGCGGTCAAGCTCCCGGTGCCGAAGGGCGTCGACCCGATGCGCGTCCGCCCGGACCGCAAGGGCATGCGCGGCCGCTGAGCGACCCGCCCCCGCACGCACGACGCAGGCCCGCACCCCCACGCCGGGGGTGCGGGCCTGCGTCGTGCGCGGCGAGGACCAGGCGGGCGTCCAGGGCGCCTCGATCGCAGCGCCGGGCGCCGGGCGCCGGGCGCCGGGCGTACGGTTCTCGGCTCTGGGTGAGGGGTGCGGCGCAGGCGCGGAACGTCCTCTCGGCGACCGCGGAGCGGCAAGGAACGAGGCGGCGCGGGGCGGCTCGGGCAGACTGCGTCAGCAGCCCGGGCGTCAGCGGCGGACGATCGCCGTGCTGGCCGTGCGGTCGTGCAGGCCGCGGCCGTCCGCGTCCCAGACCACCGCGGGGATCACCAGGCAGAGCAGGACCGTGCGCACGAGGCCGAGGAAGAGGTTCGGCGGGACGTCGGGTCCGGCGTCCGGCGCGGGGCCGCCCGGGCGCGCGACGAGGCGCGGCGGCGCGACCCGGCGCACCCGCAGCCCGAGCAGCCGGTGCCCCAGCGTCGTGCCGATGGTCCCGACCAGGAGCAAGTTCTCGACGGCGAAGATCGCCAGCGTCGCCCCGGCCTGGGCGGACGGCGGGAAGAACGCGTACGCGATGACGCTGCACACGAACCAGTCCACGAGCAGCGCGAGCAGCCGCCGCGACAGCGGGGCCAGCGAGCCGCGTCCCTCAGCGGGCAGCCCGAGCCGGGCCCCCCGGTCGGCACCGGTGCCACCGACGGGCGGGCCCTCGAGCCACGACCCCACGTCCTCGCGATCGACCATGCGTCCACGGTATCCGGCGCGCCCCCGTGCCCGGAGCGCCGCGCGCGTCTCAACCCGTGAGCAGGACACGTCCACGCAACATGAACGGGGGGTGACGTAACGTGCCGGAAACAATCGGTACACCCGAGGGAAACTGCGCGCCCCTAGCCTCGTCGGAGCCCGGCAAGGGCATGTCGACCCGAGGAGCAGCGGATGTTCACCACGCCAGCGGAAGTCCTGGCCTTCATCAAGAGCGAGGACGTCAAGTTCGTCGACGTCCGGTTCTGCGACCTGCCCGGCGTGATGCAGCACTTCAACGTGCCCGCCGCGTCCGTGGACGAGAACTTCTTCGTCGAGGGCCAGATGTTCGACGGGTCCTCGATCCGCGGCTTCCAGGCCATCAACGAGTCCGACATGAAGCTGCTGCCGGACGTCACGACGGCGTTCGTGGACCCGTTCCGTGCCGAGAAGACCCTCGTGCTGAACTTCCACATCGTCGACCCGTACACCGACGAGCCCTACAGCCGCGACCCCCGCCAGGTCGCCGCCAAGGCCGAGGCGTACCTGCGCTCGACCGGCATCGCGGACACGGCGTTCTTCGCCCCCGAGGCCGAGTTCTACATCTTCGACGACGTGCGCTTCGAGACGAAGCAGAACTCGTCGTTCTACTCCATCGACTCCATCGAGGCCGCCTGGAACACGGGCCGCGTCGAGGAGGGTGGCAACCTCGGCCACAAGACGCCCTACAAGGGCGGCTACTTCCCCGTCCCGCCGGTCGACCACTTCGCCGACCTGCGCGACAAGATCTCGCTGCAGCTGGACGCCCTCGGCCTCGAGGTCGAGCGCGCCCACCACGAGGTCGGCACCGCCGGCCAGGCCGAGATCAACTACCGCTTCGACACGCTCGCCAAGTCCGCGGACAAGGTGCAGCTGTTCAAGTACGTCGTGAAGAACGTCGCGCACGCCGACGGCCGCACCGCGACCTTCATGCCGAAGCCGCTGTTCGGCGACAACGGCTCGGGCATGCACGTCCACCAGTCCCTGTGGAAGGACGGCAAGCCGCTGTTCTTCGACGAGAAGGGCTACGGCGGCCTGTCCGACCTGGCCCGCTGGTACATCGGCGGCCTGCTCAAGCACGCGCCGTCGCTGCTGGCGTTCACCAACCCGACGGTGAACTCCTACCACCGCCTGGTCCCCGGCTTCGAGGCCCCGGTCAACCTGGTCTACTCGGCCCGCAACCGCTCCGCGTGCATCCGCGTGCCCGTGACCGGCTCGAACCCGAAGGCCAAGCGCATCGAGTTCCGCGTGCCGGACCCGTCGTCCAACCCGTACCTGGCCTTCGCGGCCATGCTGATGGCGGGCCTCGACGGCATCCAGAACCGCATCGAGCCGCCGGAGCCGGTCGACAAGGACCTGTACGAGCTGCCCCCCGAGGAGCACGCCGCCATCGCGCAGGTCCCGGGCTCGCTGTCCGAGGTGCTCGACAACCTCGAGGCCGACCACGACTGGCTGACCGCCGGCAACGTGTTCACCCCGGACCTCATCCAGACCTGGATCGACTACAAGCGGTCCGCGGAGGTCGACCCGATCCGGCTGCGCCCGCACCCGCACGAGTTCGAGCTCTACTACGACGTGTAAGCGTCAGGGTTCGAGGCTGCTCCCTTGAGCGCCTGACCTGCACGAACGGCAGCCCCGTCACCCTCGTGGTGGCGGGGCTGCCACTTTCTCTGCCACAACCGCGTGCGGCGATTGCCGCGATGCCGCGGCTCCCAACCGTGCCCGGCATGCACACGCGCACCACGCCCCTGCCCCCGGTCGACCTGGCCGACCCGATCTGGACGGTCGAGCACGTCGCCCTGGCGTTCCGGGTCGGGATCCGAGCCGCCCGCTCGCTGATCGCACGCCCGGACTTCCCGGCCGCGTCCCGGCTCTCGGAGGCCCGCACGGCGCGGCAGTACTGGCGCCGGGAGCGTGTGCTCGACTTCGTCGACGCCGCCGCCACGGCCACCCCGGAGCAGGCGACCCCGGCGCCCGTGGCACCCCGACGGGCGGCCACCACGGGCGAGCCGGCACCCGCCACCGCGGCCGCCGGGCCCGACCTCCCGCGGTACGCCGAGACCGACCACGACGCCCTGGCCGCGATCGCCGCGCTGCGCGCCGCGCAGGCGGTGGCGTCGTGACCGCCCGGGGCGCCGGCCTCCCGGTCGGCACCAGCGGTCGGGTCACCCTGTACGAGCCCACGGCCTCGCGGCCTACCTACCGGATCACTGTTGTCGACGACCAGGGTGTTCGGCGAGACCGGTCCGGGGGCCGGTCTCCCCAGATGGCCTGGAACCGGGCCCAGGAGCTGGACGCCGAGCAGTCCGGTCGTGTCGACCCGAAGTCCCGCACCCTCGGAGACCTGGTCGCCGAGTACGTCAGCACCCCGCTCGGACGCAAGTGCGACAAGCACGGGCGGCCGCTCGGGACGAGCTGGACGGACACCCACCACACGACCGTCACCCAGGACCTCACCCGGGCCGTCGGCGAGGTCGCGACCCTGCCAGCGCACGCGCTGGACCGCGCCGTGGTCGACCGGATGCGCACGGCCTGCGGGACACCCGGGATGGTCGGGCAGATGACCCGGCACGTGCGCGGCTTCCTGAACTGGGCGTGCCGGCAAGGAGCGCTGACCGACACCCAGGCGGCTCTGCTCCCCTCGCAGCACGCTCCCCTACTCGAGCCCCGGTTCCCGCAGCCGGAGGCACGACCGTCGCGGCACCGGACCGCGCCCCTGGTCGGGCAGGCTGAGGACTACGTGGGGCCGGAGGACTGCCCGCAGCACGAGGCGGTACGCGCGTTCGCCGACGAGCTGCAACTGCGGATGCGTTGGGGTGCGCTCGCTGTGCACTTCGCAGCCGCCACCGGACTTCGCGTCGGCGAACAGTTCCAGCTGCGCGCCGATGACATCGTCGAGCGCGAGGGCCACCTCGTCGTTCGGGTCGACTGGCAGTGGTCCGCCGGCCGCACCCGGCGAGCGCGACCCAAGACCGGCAAGCGCCGCCGGGTGCCGGTGCCGCCGATCAACCGAAGCGGCATCGGCCTCGAGCAGATGCTTCTGGACCGGGTCCGCGCCGCGCGGGCCGAGCAGGCGGCCGGCACCAACCCGGAAGCGCTGCTGTTCCCCGCGCCCGAGGGCGGCATGTGGTGGTCGTCCAACCTCAACGAGCTCCTGATCAGGGCCCAGAAGGCCGCTGGATGGAGGTTCGAGATGGTCACCGAGCGGCGCAAGCTCCGCAACGGCGCGACTAGGGACATCAGGGTGACCCAGATGCAACACCCGTGGCACTCGCTGCGGCACCGGTTCGCTCGGGACATGATCGACTGGTTGCGGCTCACCCCGGCCCAGCTGATGGCGATCGGAGGCTGGGCCAGCCTGGAGGTGCTCAGCTCCCGGTACTACCGCTCCGGCAGCGAACACTGGGGTGCGGCCACCAACGCCGTGCACGGTGCCGACGGCCCCGCGGCGCAGGCGCCCTGGGAGATGGTCGCGGTGGCCGTCCACGACACCGGTGCTGTGCCATCGCGGCACGCCGGCGTGCGCTCCACAGGCCGGCGCACAGACGGACCGAGAACGCCCGCGCACTCGGTCAGGGTGGCGGGCCGCAGGCACGCACCGCACTCCTGAGGCCCGCAGGGAGGGGCGCATCGCGCCGTCTCTCCACCCAGCCGACGACGACGTGCCCGCCGCACTCTCGGACGCACCGCTCCTCGACGGCAGGCTGGCATCTTCACGTCAAGAATCTGCCGGTCGTACACGAGAGTGTCGTGCACAGCCGGGACCTGATCGCGCGAGCCGTCAGCGTACGAGGTTGGCGCCGGCCGCGAGGAGCTCCGCTCGTGACCTCGGCGACCGCGTGAGGGCAGACCGGAGGTCGGCGCGCCTCATCGCGGTCGTTCGACGCGCCCGGTCGCTGCGCCGGAGATCAGCATGACGCCCGCACCGCGGGCCAGAGCGTCGACCACGTCAGCGAGCACGGACCGCGCCTCCGACCGCTCGTCGAGCAGTTGCAGGGCGGCGCGCACGACATCGAGATCGGACGGCTCCGCACCGTCTACCCTGGCAATGATCCGCACGGGTGGCCTCCTCTCGTACCGGGCTCCCACGGCCCGCGACGTGTGTGCTGCGCCGCCGCGCCTCGAACCGACCCCACGCGCGGAGCCAGCGCCGCGTGGTGCGGCCCGAGCAGCCCAGGCCCCGTCCACGAGCCACGAGCCACGAGCCTGGCACCGACCTCAGACGCAGTTGGGGTCCCGTGGACATCTTCGGGCCGGCCGGTGCACCCGGGATGCGCACCACCGGAACGCTCAGGACACATCCGCGGGGTCGTCGCACAGCCCGTGCGACAACCCCAGCCGGTCGACCCGAGAGCACCCGAGGGCCCGGCGGTGTCGGCGGCAGGCTCTACAGTCCCCTCACAGGTCCAGGACGCGATCAAGGGAACCGACATGCCGCTGCTGTTCACGCAGTTCTCCGAAGCTCGCAGCAACATCGAACCCACCGAGGCAGACAAGGCCAACGCCCCTGTGGCACACCAGGAGGTACGCGACGTCCTGGCGGCCGACCCGGTCATCGCCGCCTGGGGCTTCTCGCCGATCCTGATCGGCAGCTACAAGCGCGACGTGTCCATCCGCCGGATGAAGGACGTGGACCTGTTCGGTCGGCTGCCCGATCTGCCCGACGACGTCGACCCGGCGACGCTGCTCAAGGAGTTCGAGCGGGTGCTGAAGGCCGCGTTCGGCTCCGAACGGATGAAGCGGCAGGCGCGCAGCATCCAGATCTCGTTCCCCGACCTCGACGGCCTGTACGTCGACGCCGTCCCGGCTCGGCCCTGGACCAGCCCGTACGGCGAGGAGGTCTGGCAGCTCCCGAAGCGCGGCGAGGACGGGTGGCAGGCGACCAATCCCGAGCGCCTCACCGCCCTCAAGACCCAGCTCAACGACGAGTACGACAAGCTGTACGTGCCCGTCGTGAAGCTGCTCCGGCAGACCCGCCGCTCGCTGCACGGCAAGAAGAAGCCGGGCGGCCTCACCGTCGAGATGGCCGCCGTCGCCGCGTTCTCCTCCGGTGCGGTCGTGCACGGCACACTGCCCGAGGTGTACGTCTCGGCGCTCCGCGAGACGGGTCAGCAGCTGTACAACGCGTTCGTGCTGGGCTGGGGCCTCGACGACCCGACGCTGCAGGGCGAGAAGCTGTACGTCCGTGGTGAGGACGCCGACAAGCAGGCGCTGGCTAACTCGTTCGTCGAGGCCGGCGAGCGCGCGCAGGAGGCGCTCGACGCCGATGACGACGACAAGTGCTCCGCCGCGAAGACGTTCCGCGACATCCTGGGCAAGGCGGTCGATGATCAGGGTGAGCAGGACTACGTCTTCCCGATGCCGGACGACTGCAACCTCAACGGGACCCGCAAGATGTTCACTGAGGTGCGCGCGGGTGATTCCCAGGTCGCCGGCGGCACCCGCCGATTCGGATGAGCTCGTCTTCGGCACCCGCGGAGCAGCTGCGTCTGGCCGGGGTGCAGGCGCGGGAGGTCCTCGCCGACGCGCTGGCGCGACGCGCGTTCGAGCGGCAGGGCCACCTGAAGGACACCTGGCGCGGCGTGCTAACGCACCGCGGTGGTGCTGTCACCGTGCTCGACATCGCGCTGCCCCCGGACTTCCCGTTCACGGTGCCGGTCGTCAAGCCGCTCACGCGCGCCGCCGCGAACGTGTGGGCCGGCCAGGAAATCGAGGAGTATCACGAGGCGTCATGGTCCTGGCACCGGGAACGCAAGGGCCACCTGTGCCTCTTCGAGCGCGGCGACCCCACCCGGCTGCCCTGGGCCGACCCCGGCACACTGTTCGAGCAGATCGAGGCGTGGCTCGACCAGGACCTCGACGGCTGGCCGGATGACGAACCCGCCCTGGACATGGACCGGTACTTCCGCGGCTCCGGGCTGACCGTGCTGTTCGGCGACCTCGCGCCGGTAGCAGGCCGGGTCGTTCAGCTCCGTCCGGCACGCTACGGCTGTCGCATCGTGGGCGAGCCCGCTCGCCCGCGCCGCGGCAAGCGTGGGCGCCTACTTCCGTGGCCGCGCTCGAGCGCCCTGGTCCTGGATCTCGGTGAGCTGACGTCCCCGATCCGCGACTGGTCGTCCCTGGTGGCCTCGGCCGGCCCCGATGCCGAGAAGCTGGTCTCCTCCGTGCACGGCGGGATCCGCGAGCTCGTCCTGCGGTACCGGCGGGGTGAGAGCGTGGGGGCGCTCGCGCTCGAAGCGCGACCCCAGGGGGACGGCGTCGCGCTTCGCGCGCACGTGACGGCACCGCTGGATCGCGCCTCGCTGCAGCGCCGGTCGCACCCCCGGCACGCCGAGCTCGGGTCCCTGTCGGTCTCGGTGCTCGGTGTCGGTGCGGTGGGCTCGGCCGTCGCCGACCTGCTGCACCGCTCGGGGGTCGGCCACCTCGAGCTGGTCGACCCCGATCGGTTGCTGCCGGGGAACGTGATACGTCACCTGGCGGGCCACGAGCACGTCGGTCGAGCGAAGGTCGCGGCCGTGAAGAGCGTGCTGATGCGCACCAGGCCAGGAACCGGCTGCCGGATCGATGCACGCGAGGACACGGTCACGACGCTCGCGGATGCCCGCACCCTGCTGGAGTCCGTGGATCTGGTCGTCGATGCGACCGCGGACGCGACGGCGTCGACCCTGCTCGCGGCGGCGGCCAGCGCCGGCGCGGGCCGTGCGGTGAGCGTCGCGGTCCTGGCCGATGGCGTCGCCGTCCGGGTCGATCACTGGCCGGCTCCCGGCACGGGCGCGCTGCCGGAGCCAGACCTGCCGCCGACGGCGCCCGGGGTGTACGAAGCGGGCTGCAGCAGCCCGGTGAGCACCACTCCCCCGGCAGCGGTCTGGGAGGCAGCAGCCGTCGCGGCTAGGCACGCGATCGACGAACTGCTGTCCATCCCGCACACAGCTGGCGAGGAGCGTCGTCTGCACCCGCGACCGTCACAATGAATGGACCGAGCATCGTGATCGCCGCCGAGGCGCTCGCCGCCATGCACCGCGCGGGAGAGGCGGCACTGCCACGAGAGACCGGTGGCATCCTGGCAGGGTTCCGCAGTGGCGAGACGATCGTCGTGACGCGGGCGCTGCTCGTCGCCGACCCCGCGAGCACGCACGTCACCTACGAGCTCGATCAGGCGCGCGCGAAGGCGGCGTTGGATGGCCTGCGGGCGGATGCGCCGCCCGTGGTCGGGTTTGTCGGCGACTGGCACACGCATCCGCGGGACGCGCCACCCAGCATGCTCGACCTCGATAGCCTCACGCGGTCCGCTGGGGACACAACCGACCACGTCGCTCTGCTGGTGCTGCCGTACACCGGTGCGAGGCCCGGCCCGACGTACGCCCGGTTCGCCGCCGTGGTCGTGTCGCGGCCCGGGCGCGCGCGCAGCCGCCGCCGGGTCAGGATCCACGACGTCGGGCTCCTGCTTACCGACATCGAGGCCGGAGCGCTGGAGCTCGAAGCGCAGGACACGAGCGAACGGGCGGCCGCACGTCTCGAACGTCCCTAGTCGTGCAGGAGAGTCTCGACGGGGCGGCTCTGGTCGGCCGGGGACGTACGCAAGGTGGGCACGTAGCGGGCGGACTCCCCGGTGTCGTCCCACTCGTACAGCACCCCCCGGACGGTGTTCAGCAGCCTGCCGATGAGCGGCGCCAACCCGAACGGTCCGCGGTAGACGATGTGCGCCTCCGCGCCAGCGTGCCGGTAGGTCAGCTCGCGCACCACCGCCGCGGCCGTTCCTGCAAGTGCGGCTCCTCGGCCGGGGTCGAGCATGCCATCGGCGGCAGGGCGCACGTGCACAGCGGCGGCGAACGGTGTCGGCACCTGGTCCAGCAAGGCCAGCCAGGCTCCGTCGTTGGGCATCGGCATCAAATCGAGGTAGACGGCGACCGCCCGCGCATCGTCCGCCCCCGTGATGTGCTCCTCGGCGACGTGCAGCAGGTCCGGTTCAGCGCCGAAGGCAGGTGCACCCGCGGACCAGGTCTGGTCGTACTGGTCGAGAACCTCGATCCGTCCGATCCGCGTCGTCGGCAGCAGGACACCGAGTGCGAGCGCGACGCTGAGGTGCGCACCCCCGCTCAACCGGACCTTGGACGCCCCTGCATCGATCACCGCATCCGCGATCCCGGGGGCGCTGTCCGCGAAGTACCGCAGGCCTGTGGCGTCGGGGAGACGGCCGGACCGGGCTGGCCTGACTCGCAGGTCGAGCGCGGCACCCGTCCGGTCCACGCTGGCGCCGGAGTTCCTCGTCTGGACGCTCAACCGCAACCAGCCGTCGCAGGCAGCCACCCGCTCCCGGAGATTCCGCACGCGGAGGCGCCGCACCCGTTCGACGAGCTGACGCATGCCGTCCGGGCTCGCGACCGAGTCCTGGACGAACCCCGCCAGCTTCCCGTCGTCTCGGCCCAGCAGCCGGTCCGGTGCACCGTAGTCCGGCTCGCCCCACGCCACGACGTCGTTCGCGATCGCGAGCCCGAACGAGCTGTGGGCTGCCAGCTCGATCAGCCGAGGTGCCTCGAGCTCGCGCACGATCCGGGAGTTGGCGACGTCCTCCGTGATCACGAGGATCCCGCCGGCGAGGCCGTCGGCCAGCGCTTCCTCGAGCCGTGTCTCGGTGTCACCGGGCGAGAGGTCGGCAGCATCCCGCCACACCAGCACGCCGGCCGCTCGTAGCCGCCACATGATCTCGTCTGTGACCTGTGTGCCGTCCTGCTGCCGGTAGGACAGGAAGTGGGGGCCGATCGGGTCGAACGTCTCGTCCATCTGGTTCATCAGCGCTCCCCTGGCGTCGTCGGTGCAGTCGCACGCTATCGCCGCGCACCGACAAGCCGGTGCGGCCAGCGATCGTCCGCATGCGCTGCGGGGCGCTATCGTCGCCGACAAGACGGTCGTGGGCGCCGATGTCCACGCGGCCTTCGAGGACGACGTCACGGAGGCAAGTCCAGCAGGAGCGATCATGCCCATCGAGTTCCGTCCTGTGCGACTCCCCCAGCGCACGCTCACGCCCGAGCAGGCCGCCAAGTTCGCGGCGCTCCGCGAGGAGATCGAGACCGAGCTGGCCGCGCGGGCCTACGGAGCGCCGCGCCGCGCAAGTCGCATTTGGGCCCCGCGGCTCCGGAGGGAGCGCTAGACCCCGGCCGGAACCGCGTTCCTCCGTCGCACCAGCTCTTGGGCGGGTGGGGCCTTGCCGCGAAGCTCCCCGCAAGCGCTCCGGAAACGCGGGGGCGGCGACGAACCCGCAGCGGGTGCCTGGCGTCGTGCGTGGCGTGTCGGGGGCCGGTGCGAGGCTGGGTGGTATGAACCCGATCGAGCCGGAAGCACGAAGCACCGTCACGGTGCTCCGCGTGGGCGCGAGCGAGGGGATGTGGCGGATCGGTTCGGCCGGTTCCACGTACTACCTCCTGGACCTGGACCGTGTCGCCGTGGTCCGGGTCCGCGGCGTCGGCTCAGGGCGCTTCCCTTTCGACGGTCAGTGGAGCCACCTGCTCGAGGTGAGCTCGTGGGACCTCGGCTCGGGCGTCCCGGAGCCTGACATCGTCCGAGTCGGGTGTCGGCCCCGCTACACCTTCGACCCGCACCCGACGTGGCCGGACGAGGAGTGGCGCTGGCAGCGCGTCGTGACCTCGATCTGCAGGATCACTCGCGAGGACGCCGCAGCACTTCGTGCCCAGTTCGCCGCCGGCGAGGAAGGCGAGCGACGAAGCACCGCCGAAGGCGAGCCCATGCCCGACTGACCGACCTCGGACAAGGTCGACACCCGCCGAGGAGCGTCCGCGCCCGTTCCCGCCGCCGACTTACCGGGTCGGACGCCGCGGCGATCTTGCTGGAGCTGACCTCGGCGAGAGGGCGACATGAGTACTGCGCGCACCGTGCGTGAGCGAGTCCGCGGGCAGCGTGACGCGTTTGTCACCATCGACGAGTTCCGTGGCGAGCCCCGAACCGCCGTCGCGCGTGAGCTGCAGCGGCTGGTCCGCCGGAACGAGCTGGTCGCGGTGCGCCGGGGCTTGTATTACCGCGGTCGACAGCAGCAATGGGGCATGACCCGGCCGAGCAACGAGCAGATCGTCACCAGGATCGCCGGCCGCAAGGGCGTCGGCCCGTCAGTCCTGCTGGCAGCGAACGTGCTCGGCCTCTCGACGCAGATCCCCGCGGTGGAGACCTACGCAGTGGCTGGGCCTCGCCCGCGCGACTTTGCGACCATCCGACTCGCCGGACGCCGGGGCCGGCTCGCACGCCGGCAGCACGGTCTCTCGGCGATCGAGGTCGCAGCACTGGAGGTGCTGGACGCCTGGACAGACGTCATCGACGTGCCACCTCACCAAGCGATGAGCCTGCTTTCCTCGGCCATCACCCGCGGTGTCATCGACGCGCGCCATCTTGCGGCGGGCGCCGTCGATGAGCCTGCATCGGCCCGCGAGCGCCTACGGGTGCTGCTGGCCGATGCAGGACGCCCCGAGCTCGCGGCCAGTATCCGCCGGGCGAGGGACACCTCGACCCGTGAGGCCGCACTCGCCGGTCTCGCCAAATGCAGCCCGAGTGCCGGCGGAGTCCTTCGAGAAGCCGCCAGCCTCGCGACCAGGCGCTGAGCCGTGCGCCCCCGGAGACGAGCTCCCGAGCGCGGCCCGGTCAACGGCGATCGCCGGCATCATTCAAACGGGTGATCGCCTTGACAGGCATTCGCGAGGATCGGCAGAGCTCCTCGCGCGTCTTCTGATCGGCGCGCGAAGCCAGATGCGGGTTGATCACGATCGCCGGGTGCCCGAGGGATCTGGTCCGACGCACGACCTGCCGCTTCGTCAGCCGTGTCAAGGCGGTGGACACCGACGAGGGGTGCAGCCCGGTCGCCTCGGCGGCCTCCACGCCCGCGAAGTGCGGCACGACGTTCGAACCCAAGCGGATCCGCGCCAACAGGTAAAATAGGAGCGACAGCTCCGACGGCGTCGCGTCCGATCTGCTCAGATCGCTCAAGAACTGCGAGCTCACCATCACGAACTCGTGCTGCCGATGACGGACACGAGCCCGATCCTCCGACGCCAACATCAACTTGCTCCCCTCTCGCGTGGACCTGATCACCGTGCGAACCGTCACGGGAACCACGAGGGGCGCAGTCACCGCACGGGACCGTGGAGACACGGCACGGACCACCGTGCACATCCAGCACGGCGACGGACAGGGGGGGCAGACCCAAGAAGCGGCTGCGCCACATCCTGGTGATCAGGCGGTTCCTGGCACGGTGGACTTCGCCGCACGGCGATGTGACCTTCGCCGTATGACGAAGATCAGTTGGCTGCACCCACCCCCTGGCGCGTCAATCCCACGACCAGCAAACTCCGGCTCGCGAAAGTCGCGTGACGTCCGGGGCCGCGCCGAGTACTTCCATCGCTGACGTGGGCGGGGGATCCGTGCTGCCCGGCGTTGTCCGCCTGCAGTCCGCCGCCGCTCGATCGCATGGATTCCCCACTACGATCCGCGGGCGTTCAGACTCATCACCCCGAACCGCCGAGAGCGCATCGTGATCGCAGATCCGTGCTGAGCGATCCTCGATCACCGAGTGCCCATGATCAGCGATCGGCGATCACTCGACCCGGATCGGCGATCACAGGTCGCCCAATCACGACTGACCTCGATCCCCGGCCGAGCGGATCGTCCCCGAGCCGATCGGAAGCGATCGGCCAGAAGCGCCCTTCCGGGGTGCGAGCGAACTCCCCGGTGGCTGACGCCACGCCTGCGGGAGGACGAGACGCGATGCCGAAGCGCATCGCGAACGTCCCCGTCGGCGCGCGGACCTGGGACGTCGAGACCCTTGCGGCTGCTCTGAGCGCGCGGACGGTGCCGCGTGGCGGCTCAAGGTGAGCCGTGAAGGGCACGGGAAGAGCTATTCCCGTTCCCTTCGAACTCGCCGGGCTCGGCCCGGCCGGAGGGCACCTACAGTGAACGCCATGCACCCCGCGGGCCCGCCCGCACCCGGGCACCCCACCGCCCACGGCGACACGCCGCGAGCCGGGACCGACCCGGCCACGGACCCGCTCGCCGACTTCCTCACCCGCGCCAAGGACGCCCGCGCCCGGCACCGGACCACCGCGGCGGAGACCGCCGGCGGTCGCCCGCAGGACTGGGCACACCCGGACCGAGGGGCCCACCTGGCGCTGCCGATTGGGCACCGTCCGGTCGACCGGGCGCTGCTCCGCTCCAAGGAGGGTAAGTCACGCACGAACTTCCTCCTCGAACTCCGTGTGGTGTACGCGATGCTCACCGGTGTCGATCGTCAGGCCGTGACCCTCGAGCACTTGCAGGCATTTCCCTGGCACCAGGTGGACCTCGACGGGGCAGCGGACTTCCGTCGAGCGGTCTACCGGCGGTACGAGGTCCAGGGCACGCGCAACGACAAGGTCTGCGCGCTCCGGCGCGTGCTGGACGAGTGCTACAAGCGCGGCTTGATCTCCGCCCGGAGGCTCGACCTGCTGAAGGAGACGCTGTACACACTCGCGGTCGACCAGGACTCGACCCGCCGCCGTCGGCTCAGCTCGGACGAGATCGCGGCGCTGCTTCGCGCCTGCGCCTCGAACCGGGATCAGCGGGCAGCGGCGCGGGACGCCGCGATCATCGCGTTGTTCCGCACCTCCGGGATAAGAGGCTGCGAGTTGGTGCGCACGAAGATCGCCGACTTCGACCCGGCGCAGCACAGCCTGCTGTTGCGGGAGACGAAGAACGGTCGACCTCACGTGATCTTCCTGCACCCGCAGGCGGAGGAGTACCTGCAGCTGTGGCTTGCCCATCGGGGACCTCAGCCCGGCGCGCTGTTCTCCGCATTGAACCGCCACGACCTCACCCCGTTGAACGTCTCCACGGTCCGCGACATGGTGCACCGCCGGAGGGTGGAGGCGGAGGTCGCACCGTTCGGCGTGCACGACTTCCGGCGCACCTTTGCTAGCGACCTGCTCGGCCGGTTCGATCCGGCGCTGGTGTCCAAGCTCTTGAACCACCGCAAGCTCGACAGCACCATGCTGTACGACGTGCGCGGTGACGAACTCAAGCGCACTGCAGTGGCCTCGCTGGCGCTACCGGCCGTGCCGCTGCTCGGCCCTGAGCCGACGATCGTGCCGCCGGAGGACGGCACCGAAGCCGCCGTCAAGGCGTGCACGCCATGAGCGACCGGCACGGCCTGCACGTGGTCACCCCAGAGGAGAACGAGACCGCAGCGCTCCGAGCTGCGGCGCTGGCCCGGTTCGAGGCGCGATACCGGCACAACCCCGAAAGCCGCCGCACCATGCGCGGGGCGCTCGACCGAGTGGCTCAGACGTTCACCGGCGGCCGCCAAGACGCGCGCACCTTTGCGTGGGAACTCCTAGCCGACGAGGCGCTCACCGAGGAGGTCTGGGGCACCGCCGAGCGGAGCTACTCCCGGAATACCGCTGTTCGGGACGCCTCGGCCCTGCGGGTGATGCTGGAGTGCTGCGAACGCGTCGGTCTGCTCACCTACGAGGAGTACCGGCACGCCCGGTCGTTCGATACCCGCGGGGTCGGCAAGGTGCGTGAACCGGCGGGGACCTTCCTGACCCCCGACGATGTCGTGCGGATCGTGCGAGCGTGCCTCCAGGGGCCGGGCACGGAGCTCACCCGGATCCGGGACGCCGCCCTGGTGTTGACCATGGCCGGCTGCGGAGCGCGGCGCCTGGAGATCGGCGGTGTCCGCCTGCAAGACGCGCACCTGTCCGATGCGCGGCTCTGGCTCGGTCACACCAAGGGCGGTCGGCCTCGGGACGCCTACCTACACCCGACCGCAGTCGACGCGCTCACCCGGTGGATCACGGCGCGCGGGCCGGAGCCCGGCCCGCTTTTCGTCCCGCTGTCCCGGTCGCGGCCCCTGTTCGACCGCGGCGCGTTGAGCGACCACCAGATGTGGAAGGTCCTCACTGAGCGCGCCCGGCAGGCCGGTCTCGGGCGGGTCACGCCGCACGACATGCGTCGGTTCCTCATCTCCAACCTCCTCGAGACGGTGGATGTCACGCTGTTGGCTCGGGTCGTCGGGCACAAGCGGCCGAGCACGACCGCTCAGTACGACCGCCGGCCCGCGGCCAAGCAACGCGACGCCGTTGCCACGCTCTCGCTGCCGATGATCGATCTGACCGCACGGTCCTGACAGGCGCCGGGGTACGAACTGCGGAAGCTCGTACCCCGGCGCTGGCTGCGACAGCGCGGACTCGGCCTACTTGGGGAGCTCATCGGAACTCCGAGGCGGCCCATCATGAGGCGGGCAGCTGGGCGCGCCCAAGGGCGGCGGTGCCCTGCTCACCTCCGCTCGCTCCCGCCCGCGTCGGCGCGACCATCAGCGAGACCGAAGAAGAGGCAGTCGTGTGTATTTCTTCCGTGACGTGCGCGTCTGCCGTCTATCCGTTCCGGCCGATGGCACACTCGAGGGAAAGAGGCATCGAATCGAGGGGGTCACAACGGCGTGGACGTGTTCGCCATCCGCGACCGATTGATCGCTGACTACCGCGGGTTCACATCTGGGACCATCGAGGTTCGCGACCCACGAGTCTCCGCGCACGTGGTTGACCTGCTCGACGGCGGCGCGCAGTGGCCGGATCCGTGGCTGAGCCTCAACCCGAGCTTCGAGACCGGGGGCGCCGTCAGCGACCTCGTCGCCGAGGGACTGCTCCACCCCGAGAACGAGCGCATCTTCCGCGTGAAGAAGCACGCGGACGACGCCGGTACGTCCACGCTGACGCTGCATCGCCACCAGCGAGATGCCATCGAGGCCGCGCGCAGCGGCAAGTCGTACGCGCTGACGACCGGCACGGGCTCGGGCAAGTCGCTCGCGTACATCGTGCCGATCGTCGACGCAGTGCTCCGTGAGCAAGAGGCCGCAGGTGGCTCGCGGGTCCCCGGGGTCAAGGCGATCGTCGTGTACCCGATGAACGCGCTGGCGAACTCTCAGACGCTGGAGCTCGAGAAGTTCCTGAAGTACGGCTACCCGGCTGGCCAGGAGCCAGTGACGTTCGCCCGATACACCGGACAGGAGTCCGACGAGCGCCGCCGGGAGATTCTCGCGAACCCGCCGGACATCTTGCTGACGAACTACGTCATGCTGGAGCTCGTCCTGACGCGTCCGGACGAACGTCTGCATCTGATCCGCGCCGCGCGTGATCTGCGCTTCCTCGTGCTGGACGAGCTGCACACGTACCGCGGGCGGCAGGGCGCCGATGTGGCCCTCCTGGTGCGACGTCTGCGTGACACGTGCGCGTCGCGGTCGCTGCAGGTGATCGGCACGTCCGCGACCATGGCGTCCGGCGGGTCGGTCGCCGACCAGCAGGCGACGGTGGCCGACGTCGCGACGCGCCTGTTCGGGTCCGAGGTGACACCCGAGCGCGTGATCGGGGAGTCGCTCACCAGGGCGACGGCGCACGATCTCGTCGACGGACCGGCGCTCACGAGTTCGGTCCGTGCCCCGCAGGCGCTTGCCGGTCTCACGTATGCCGAGCTCGCCCGCAACCCGTTGGCGTGCTGGGTGGAGACGACGTTCGGCCTCGACAGTGAGACCCAGAGCGGACGCCTCGTCCGCCGTAAGCCCACGACGGTCAGCGCTGCAGCGACGCTCCTGGCGGAGCGAACCGGAGTCGATGAGGAGCTGGCGTCCGAGGCCATCCGTGCCGTCCTGCTCGTCGGGTCGAACGCACGCCACCCGGTGACCGGCCGACCGCTCTTCGCCTTCCGGCTGCACCAGTTCCTGTCCAAGGGCGACACGGTGTACGTCTCGCTGGAGCCCGAGGGCACCCGCTACATCACGAGCACCTACCAGCTCCGAGTCCCTGGCGACGCGAGCAAGGCGCTGCTGCCGCTCGGGTTCTGCCGCGAGTGCGGACAGGAGTACCTAGTCGTCGCGAAGACGAGCAGCGGGCGTGAGTCGTTCGTCCCTCGTCAAGACGCCGACGCCTCGGGCGGTGACGCCGTCACGGGCTACCTGTACGTCTCCGAGGACCTGCCGTGGCCCGCGGACCCTGTGCTGGAGAACCGTCTCCCCGACCACTGGCTCGAGTCCGATCAGTCCGGGGCGACGGTCGTCCTCGAGACCAAGGCAAAGTACCTTCCCACGGAGGTGTGGATCGCCCCGGACGGTACGGTCACGGCGCCGGGCGCCGGCCTGCGTGCGTGGTTCGTGTCGACTCCGTTCGCGTTCTGCATGCGCTGCCGGGTCTCCTACGAGCAGGTGCGTGGCAACGACTACGCCAAGCTCGCGACTCTGGACCGGGAGGGGCGATCCTCGGCGGTCACGGTCGTCGCCGCGAGCGTCGTGCGGTCGCTGAAGCAGCTCGGCCCGTCCGATCTGGCGGCGGACGCGCGCAAGCTGCTGACGTTCGTGGACAACCGGCAGGACGCCTCGCTGCAAGCGGGGCACTTCAACGACTTCGTGCAGATCTCCCAGCTGCGCGGTGCGTTGTACCGTGCGTTGGCGGACGCGCCCGAGGGGCTGACGCACGAGGTCGTGGCGCAGCGGGTGGCAGACGCGCTGCGGCTGGAGATGGCCGACTTCGCTGCGAACCCGGAGGTCCGGTTCTCGGCGAAGGAGTCGGCGCTGCGGGCGCTGCGCGCGGTGATCGAGTACCGCGTCTATGCCGACCTCCAGCGCGGCTGGCGCATCACGATGCCCAACCTCGAGCAGACGGGGCTGCTGAAGGTCTCCTACGTCGACCTGCCCGAGATCGCCGCGACCCAGGAGATCTGGGAGGGCACGCACCCCCAGCTGCGCGATGCCCCCGCGGCGCTGCGTGAGGAGCTGTGCAGCATCCTGCTGCACGAGATGCGGCGAGTGCTCGCGGTGGACGTGGACTGCCTGACACAGCTTGGCTTCGAGCAGATCCAGCGCGACTCGCGCCAGCACCTCACCGGTCAGTGGGCGCTGCCCGACGACGAGAAGGTCGCGGCGGCGGGTGTCGTGTACCCGCGTGGGACGACGAAGAGGAAGGGCTGGAACGACCTGTTCGTCTCGGGGCGCTCCGCGTTCGGCAGGTACCTGCGCCGGGACGCAGCGCTCGGACGCGACATCAGCACCGACGACGCGGAGCTCGTGATACGGGACATGTTCCGTGTGCTCTGCGACGAGGGCGGACTGCTGGCGGAGGCCGACCCGGTCGAGGGCGTGCCGGGGTACCGGCTCAAGGCTTCAGCGATCCGCTGGCGGGCGGGCGACGGGCTGAAGGGCGCGGAGGACCCGCTGCGCAAGAGCACCGACAGCGAGGCGGTCATCCGGGTCAACCCGTTCTTCGCCGACCTGTACCGGGAGGTCGCCGAAGGGCTGCGTGGCCTGCACGCGATGGAGCACACCGCCCAGGTGCCCGGACCTCAGCGCGAGGTGCGCGAGCACGATTTCCGCGACGGGCGGCTGCCGCTGTTGTTCTGCTCGCCGACGATGGAGCTCGGCGTCGACATCGCGAGCCTCAACGCCGTCGGGCTGCGCAACGTGCCGCCGACCCCGGCCAACTACGCGCAGCGGTCAGGCCGCGCGGGCCGCAGCGGCCAGCCGGCTCTCGTCGTGACCTACTGCGCGACGGGCAACGCCCACGACACCTACTACTTCCGCAACTCGCGGGACATGGTCGCGGGGTCCGTGGCCGCGCCGCGGCTCGACCTCGCGAACGAGGACCTCGTGCGGTCGCACGTGCACGCCGTCTGGCTCTCGGAGACGGGCCAGTCGTTGAAGTCGCGGATCACCGACATCGTGGATGCCTCGGGTGAGCAGCCGACGCTCGACGTGATCCCCGAGGTCTGGCGCGCGCTGACCGAGCCCGAGGTGCAGCGCCGCGCGGTGGTCCGTGCCGGGGCGGTCATCGAGGAGCTGCGCGGCGCGTGGGACGCCGTCGACCAGGTGATCTGGTGGTACGACGGCTGGGTCGCCGACCAGGTGCGTTCGGCGCCGACCGCGTTCGACCACGCACTGGAGCGGTGGCGCCTGCTGTACCGCACGGCCCTCTCGGAGTACCACGCGCAGTCGAAGCTGGCGGTCGACCCTCGCGCACCCCGGTTCGAGAAAGAAGCCGCGTCGCGCCGGGCATGGGAGTCGAAGAACCAGCTCGCGCTGCTGCGCAACGAGGACTCGGAGCACGGTCAGACCGACTTCTACTCCTACCGCTACTTCGCCTCCGAGGGCTTCCTTCCCGGGTACTCGTTCCCCCGCCTGCCGCTCGCCGCGTACATCCCCGGCGGCCGGGGCAAGCGGGACGGGGACTACCTGCAGCGTCCGAGGTTCCTGGCGATCAGCGAGTTCGGTCCGGGGTCGCTGATCTACCACGAAGGCGCCAGGTACGAGGTGGAGCGGGTGCAGCTCCCGCGCTCCTCCGAGCAGGCAGGCGTGGCGGACACCGAGGAGGCGCGGCGCTGCGAGGCCTGCGGCTACCACCACCCGAGCGGCGAGGGCGCCGACGTCTGCGACTCGTGCGGCGCCCAGCTCGGACTCAAGACGTACAACCTGCTGCGGCTGCAGACCGTCTTCACGCGACGTCGTGAGCGGATCAGCTCCGACGAGGAGGAGCGTCGTCGCGCGGGCTTCGAGCTGGAGGTGTCGTACCGGTTCCACGACCACGGCGACCGGCCCGGTCGGGTCGACGCCGACGCGATCGGCGACGGGCAGACGACGGCGACGTTGACGTACGGCGACAGCGCGACGATCCGCGTCGCGAACGTCGGGCGCCGCCGCCGCAAGGACCCGAACGACCGCGGCTTCTTCCTCGACGTGACGACGGGCCGCTGGGCGCAGAAGAAGGACGCCGAGGACGCGACCGTCGACGCAGAGGCGTTGCTCTCGTTCGAGGACGCGAAGAAGGTGCTGAAGGTCATCCCGTACGTCGAGGACCGCCGCAACATCCTGCTGCTGCGTCTGACTCGGCCGCTCGACGACTCGGCGGCGACGACGCTGCGCTACGCGCTCGAGCGCGGTGCGGAGGCGGTGTTCCAGCTCGAGGACTCCGAGCTCGAGTCGCAGCGGCTGCCCGACCTCGACGGCCGCGGCCGCATGCTCCTGACCGAGGCAGCCGAAGGGGGCGCCGGAGCACTCCGCCGCCTCGTCAGCGAGCGTGGGGCGCTGGCGAGCGTGGCGCGCAAGGCCCTCGAGATCGCACACTTCGACCCTGACTCAGGAGCCGACCTGGGGCACTCGCCGAACGCGGCGCCCGGCGCCGAGCGGTGCGAGCTCGCCTGCTACGAGTGCCTGCTGGCGTACGGCAACCAGCACGAGCACGCGTTCATCAACCGGCACGTGGTGCGCGATCTCCTGCTCGAGCTGGCCGGCGCCGACGTGCGCACAGGTGCAGGCGGACGCAGTCGCTCGGAGCAGCGCGACTCGCTGTCGTCGCTCGCGGACTCGGGCCTGGAGCGCATGTTCGTCACCTGGCTCGACGAGCACGGCTACCGCCTGCCCGACCGCGCGCAGTCTCCGGTCGAGGAGGCGCACGCCCGTCCCGACCTGGTTTTCGATCTCGCGACCGGGCCGGTCGCCGTGTTCGTCGACGGCCCGGTGCACGACGACGACACCCAGCGCACGCGCGACCACGATTCCCAGGAGCGCCTGGAGGACCTGGGGTGGATGGTCATCCGCGTCCGCCACGACGACGCCTGGGAGGCGGTCGTCGCCCGCTACCCGTCCGTGTTCGGCACCGCCCGTAGCTGATCTGGAGCACCACCGATGACGACAGCCACCTATGCGCCCGGTTCCCTGGTGCGCGCCCGCGGACGCGAGTGGGTCGTGCTGCCCGACAGCCGGCCGGAGTTCCTGCTGCTACGGCCTCTCGGCGGCGGGAACGACGACGTGGCCGGCCTGCACACGGCGCTCGAGCCGGTCGAAGACGCGACTTATCCGCTGCCGAGTCCCGACGACCTCGGCGACGCGACCAGTGCCGGCCTGCTACGCACCGCGCTTCAGCTCGGCTTCCGGTCGTCGGCCGGGCCGTTCCGGTCGCTCGCCGGAATCGCCGTCGAGCCTCGGGCGTACCAGCTCGTCCCGCTGCTGATGGCGCTGCGGCAGGACACGGTGCGGATGCTCGTTGCGGACGACGTCGGCATCGGCAAGACGGTCGAGGCCGGGCTGATCGCCGCCGAGCTGCTCGCCCAAGGAGATGCCAAGCGCCTCGCTGTCCTGTGCAGCCCGGCGCTCGCCGAGCAGTGGCAGGCCGAGCTGGCGAGCAAGTTCCACATCCAGGCGGAGCTCGTGCTGACGTCCACGGTTCGCCGCCTGGAGCGCGATCTGATGATGAACGAGTCGCTGTTCGACCGGTACCCGCACGTGGTCGTGTCCACCGACTTCATCAAGTCGGACCGACACCGCGCCGAGTTCCTCAACCACTGCCCGGACCTGGTGATCGTCGACGAGGCGCACACCGCCGTCTCGGACACGGTCGGCGGCGGACGCCAGCGGCACCGCCGGCACGAGCTCCTCGAGGACCTCGCCCGTGACCCGAAGCGACACCTCATCCTGGTCACCGCGACGCCGCACTCCGGCAAGGACGAGGGCTTCCGCTCCCTCGTCGGGCTGCTCGACCCCGAGCTCGCGACGATCGACCTCGACCGGCCGCACGGACGGGAGCGGTTGGCCCGGCACTTCGTGCAGCGACGCCGCGGCGACATCCGCCGCTACCTCGACGAGGACACGCAGTTCCCGTCGGACCGCGAGCTGCGCGAGGTCGCGTACGCGCTCAAGCCCGAGTACCGAGCCCTGTTCACCAAGGTGCTCGACTACGCGCGCGAGCAGGTCCGCGACGCGGGTGACGGCACGGTGCGCCAGCGAGTGCGCTGGTGGTCCGTGCTCGCGCTCCTGCGCACGCTCGCGTCGTCTCCGGCGGCGGCCGCCGCGACGCTGCGGATGCGCGCGGCTGCGGCCGAGGCGGCCGACCTCGCCGAGGCCGACGCGCTCGGCCGCGCGAGCGTGCTGGACACTGCGGACGACGAGGCAGTCGAGGCGGCGGACGTCACCCCCGGCGCCCTCACGGAGGACGCCGAGACCACGACCCCGTCCGAGCGATCCCGGTTGCGCGCGCTGGCCCAGACGGCCGAGTCCCTGCTCGGCCCCGCCGCGGACGCGAAGCTGTCGACTCTCGTCAAGGAGGTCAAGGGGCTTCTCGCCGACGGGTTCGACCCGATCGTGTTCTGCCGGTTCATCGACACGGCGGAGTACGTCGGCAAGCACCTCGCCGACGAGCTGAAGAAGACAGCCGAGGTCGCTGTCGTCACCGGCACGCTGCCGCCGGCCGAGCGGCAGGAGCGGATCCGAGCGCTGACCGCCACGGACGCCCGGCACGTGCTCGTCGCGACCGACTGCCTGTCCGAGGGGGTCAACCTGCAGGACGCGTTCCAGGCGGTCGTGCACTACGACCTGGCGTGGAACCCGACCCGTCACGAGCAGCGCGAGGGACGCGTCGACCGCTTCGGCCAGACGGCACCGACCGTGCGGGCGGTGACGATCTACGGCAAGGACAACAGCATCGACGGCCTCGTGCTGGATGTGCTGATCCGCCGCCACCAGGCGATCAGCAAGGCGACGGGCGTGTCCGTGCCCGTCCCGAGCGAGTCCGACTCGCTGCTCGAGGCGCTCTTGGAGGGGCTGCTGCTGCGCGGCGTGGACCACGAGCAGCTCGAGCTCGACCTGGGCCTCAAGGAGGCCGACCGGCGCCTCGAGGTCGAGTGGCGCTCGGTCGCCGAGACCGAGCGGGCGTCGCGCACCAAGTACGCGCAGGGCGCGATCCACCCCGACGACGTCGCGCTGGAAGTCGCCGAGGTGCGTTCCGCGCTCGGCGCGCACGGGCAGATCGAGCCGTTCGTCGAGGAGTCCTTGCGGGCGCTCGGCGCGTCCGTGACGTCGACCGGCGACGGGTTCGAGGCCATCACCGACACGCTGACGCCCGGGCTGCGCGACGCCCTGCCACTGGGCTTCGTCAACCCTCTGCCGTTCCACCGCCAGATGCCCGTGCCACGGCGGCACGCCTTGCTCGTGCGGACCGACCCGAGCGTCGAGGCCGTCGCCCGGTACGTGCTCGACACCGCCCTCGACTCCGCCACCACGCTCCACAGGGCTCCGGCGCGGCGGGCGGGGGTCGTCCGCACCCGCCACGTCGCCGCCCGTACCACGGCCCTGCTGCTGCGCTACCGGTTCCACCTGGACCTCCCTGCGGCCGACGGGCCGCGGACCCTCATCGCCGAGGACTGCGAGGTCGTCGCGTTCCGCGGCCAGCCCGACGCACCGGACCTGTTGCCGACGGACGAGGTCACGTCGCTGCTCGCGGCGCAGGCGGACGCGAACGTGCCGGCCGATCAGGCGCGCGATCACATCGCCGCTGCTCTCGAGCGTGTGAGCGCCCTCGGACCGCTGCTCGACTCCCGAGCGGGCGAGCGTGCCGACCGGCTGCTGGAGAGCCATCGCCGCGTGCGGGCGGGCGCAGGGGCGACCCGCCAGGGGCTGCGCGTGCGCGCCCAGACGCCGGTGGACGTCCTCGGCGTGTACCTGTACCTGCCCGTGGTGGGGAGCCGTTGATGGCCGGGGACTTGACCGCGGTGCGGTCCGTCGGGGCGTTGCTGCCCGCCGATCTGCTCGCGCGCGTCGCTGCCGGTGACGGCGAGCTCGGCGGGTTCTCCGGCCGGGACTACCACCTGGCCGCGGGTGAGACCCCGCGCGAGGCCGCGAACCGGGCGTGGGCGTACCTCGTCGGTGTGTGGCCGTCGTTCCAGGACGCGCTGTCGCGGCTGCCCGAGGGCGACCCTGCCGTCGGAGTGACACGTGAGCGCTGGTTGCAGGTGCTGTTCCGCGAGCTCGGCTACGGGCGGCTCCAGGCGACGCCGGTCGGTGGGATCACCGCGTCGGGCAAGGCGTTCCCGGTGTCGCACCAGTGGGGCGCCCTCCCGATCCACCTGCTGGGGTGGGGCGTCGACCTCGATCGCCGCACCAAGGGTGTGCCGGGCGCCGCCGAGCGCGCCCCGCACGCGATGGTGCAGGAGCTGCTCAACCGGTCCGACCAGCACCTGTGGGCGGTCGTGTCGAACGGCCGGGTCGTGCGCGTGCTGCGCGACTCGACCTCCTTCTCGGCGCAGTCGTTCGTCGAGTTCGACCTGGAAGCGATCTTCTCCGGCGAGCTGTTCGCCGACTTCGTCGTGCTGTTCCTCCTGCTGCACCAGTCCCGTGTCGAGGTCCTCCCCGACGGCGGCGGCCCGTCCGAGTGCTGGCTCGAGCGGTGGCGCGCGACTGCGATCGCGACCGGCGCACGTGCGTTGTCGCTGCTGTCCGACGGCGTGCAGGCCGCGATCACGGACCTGGGTACCGGGTTCCTGCGTGCGACGCCGTCGCTGCGGGAGCGCATGGAGGACGAGTCGCTGCACCTGGCCGACTACCACCAGGCGCTGCTGCGACTGGTCTACCGGATGCTGTTCCTGTTCGTCGCGGAGGACCGCCAGGCCCTGCACCCCGACGACGCCGACCCGACGGCGCTGGCCCGCTACCGGGACTACTTCTCGACCGCCCGGCTGCGGCGTCTCGCGCTCAAGCGCCGCGGCACCCGGCACGGCGACCTGTGGCAGGCGCAGCGGCTGCTGATCAGCCGCCTCGGGCAGGATGACGGCTGCCCCGAGCTCGCGCTTCCCGGTCTGGGCGGCCTGTTCGACGACGACGGCGCCGAGCTGTTCACCGACGCCGACCTGCCCAACGACGCGCTGCTGTCCGCGATCCGGCACCTGTCGACGGTCCGGCCCAAGGGCCAACCGCTGCGCACCGTCGACTACAAGAACCTCGGTGCCGAGGAGCTCGGCTCGATCTACGAGTCGCTGCTCGAGCTCGTGCCGCGCTACCACCGCACCGAGCAGCGGTTCACCCTGGAGAACCTGGCCGGCAACGACCGCAAGACCACCGGCTCGTACTACACCCCGTCCTCTCTGATCGACCTGGTGCTCGACGAGACCCTGACCCCGCTGCTCGACGAGGCCGAGCGCGCCGCCGACCCGCAGGCCGCCCTGCTCGCGATGAGCGTGTGCGACCCCGCGTGCGGGTCCGGGCACTTCCTGGTCGCCGCCGCCCGCCGCATCGCCGAACGCCTCGCGATCGTCCGGTCCGGCGAGACCGACCCCACTCCCACCCACCTGCAGGACGCGCTCTACGACGTGGTCGGCTCGTGCATCTACGGCGTCGACCTCAACCCGCTGGCCGCCGAGCTCGCCAAGGTCTCCCTGTGGTTGGAGTCCATGCAAGCCGGTCGCCCGCTGTCGTTCCTCGACGCGCACATCAAGGTCGGCAACGCCCTGCTCGGCACCACCCCAGCCCTGCTTGCCGGCGGCATTCCCGACGCCGCGTTCACGGCCCTCGCCGGCGACGACAAGCCCTTCACCACGGCTCTGAAGAAGCGCAATAAGGCCGAACGCGAGACCACCAGCGATACCGGGTCGCTGTTCGACCTGGTCGACGTCGGCGAGTCCACCATCGACCTGCGCGGGCGTCTGTCGAAAGCCGTCGCACCCGCCACCGGCGCCCCACGCCTACGCGAGGTCCACGCCGCGCAACTCGCCTACGCGCAGTACCAGGCCTCCCCCGAGCTGAACCGGGAGCGCCTGCACGCCGACGCCTGGTGCGCCGCCTTCGTCCAGACCAAGACCCCGGGCGCCACCGCAATCACCACCGGCGTGCTGGACTCCCTGCACGCCGGCACCGCGCCCGACGCCCTCGTCCGTGCCGTCCAGCGCCTCGCCGCCCAGTACCAGTTCTTCCACTGGCACCTCGAGTTCCCCGACGTCTTCGACACCACCGCCCCGATCGGGGAGCACGGCTGGACCGGCGGCTTCACCGCCATGGTCGGCAACCCGCCGTGGGAACGCATCAAGCTGCAGGAGCAGGAGTTCTTCGCCCAGCGCGACGCCGAGATCGCCGGGGCCGCCAACGCGTCCGCCCGCAAGAAGGCGATCGCAGCGCTGACGGCGAGCAACCCAGGCCTAGCCGACGAGTGGGGTGCCGCCAGCCGCGGCGCGGAGGGCATGAGCCACTACCTGCGCAAGTCCGGGCGCTACCCGCTGTGCGGCGTCGGCGACGTCAACACCTACAGCGTCTTCGCCGAGTTGTTCCGCTCGTCGATCGCCCATGCGGGCCGGATGGGGATCGTCACGCCGACCGGTCTTGCGACCGACGCGACGACCTCCGCCTTCTTCTCCGACACCGTCTCAACCGGACGCCTCACTGCGTTCTACGACTTCGAGAACGAGGCGAAGATCTTCGAGAACGTCCACCACGCTTTTCGGTTCTCGGTTTCGTGCCTGACTGGCGGCACGCGCGTCACACAGGCACGACTTTCGTTCCTGACCCGTCACGTCGCGGATGCGGTGACCACCCGATTCGGACTCGAACCGTCCGAGATTCTCGCACTGAATCCAAACACGGGGACGCTGCCGATGTTCCGCTCTCGCCGAGACGCCGAGATCACGCTCGGTATCTACCGACGATTTCCCGTCTTAGTGAACGACTCCACAGGCGAGAACCCCTGGGGCCTGCGATTCGGCACTCTCTTCCACATGTCCAACGACTCCGGCCTGTTCGAGACGGCCGACGACCTGCTCGAGCGCGGCGCCGAGCCCGACGGGTGGGCGTGGACGCTCGGCGCACAGCGCTGGCTGCCGCTGTACGAGGCGAAGATGCTCTCGCACTACGACCACCGCTACTCGACGTACGCCCACGCGACCGAGGCACAGCTCAACATGGGCACCCTCCCCCGCCTCACCGACGAGCAGCACGACGACCCCGACCTCGAACCCCTCGCCCGCTACTGGGTCGCCGAAAAGGACGTCGAGACCGCCATCGCCGACCGCTGGGACCGCGACTGGTTCCTCGGCTGGCGCGACATCGCCCGCTCCAGCGACGCCCGCACCTTCGTCCCGAGCGTCCTGCCCCGCTCCGCCGTCGGTCACGTCTTCCCAGTTGCGTTCCTGGCGGATCCGTCAGATGCCACGACGTGGCAGGCCGTGACCAGCACGTACATCCACGACTACGTCGCGCGCCAGAAGCTCAGTGGCACCCACATGACGTATGGCGTCGTCACGCAGCTCGCCGTGCCGGCGCCGAGCACGTTCGCCGGATCGCTGGCCGGAGTGATCGGCGGAGAACTTCGGTCGTGGCTCGGCGCGCGCGTCGTGGAGCTCAACTACACCTCACGCCATCTCATTGGCTACGCACGAGAGAACGGTGTGGAGGGTGCACCGTTCCGCTGGGATGTCGCTCGTCGCGAGCAGCTCCGCGCCGAGCTCGATGCTGCAATGTTCCTGCTCTACGAACTCGACCGCGGTGAGGTGGAGTACGTCATGGACTCGTTCTTCGTCGTGCGCAAGTACGACGAACGCGACCATGGCGAGTTCCGCACCAAGCGCCTCATCCTCGAGACCTACGACGCGATGAAGGCCGCCGCGGCCGCCGGAACGGTGTATGTCAGCCCCCTCGACCCGCCCGCCGGCCACGGCGCGCGCCACGACCACTGACGGAGGCCGCCTCATGTCCGAAGCACCCGCCCGTGATGCCATCCGACGTCCGCTGCTCGTCGGCACAATGCTCCGTATCCTGCGCGACGCTCCGTATCCCCTCCAGTCCGCCTCGGCCATCCAGACCCTGTCCGAGACGTTGCCGCTGACTGAGTTCGAGTTGAGCGCCAATGACAGCGGCATCCGTCGATTCGAGACGGGGGTCCGCTTTGAGATCTCCCATGCCCGTGCAATCGGGTGGATCGAGAGGACCGGCGGGTGGGCACTGACCGACGCCGGACGGGACGCACTTGCCCGTGCTTCGTCGGACGCGGAACTGATGACTGCACTCAACCGTCAACACGGCGCTCGACAGCGTGCGCGTCGACAGACCCGAGCGAGCCAAGCGGCTGATACGAAGTTCGACACCCTGCGCACGGCGCTCGACCTGCTCGAGCCGGGTCTGTGGACGTCGTACGGCGACCTCGCCCAGCTCACCGGGCTCGCGAACCAGAACGTCGGCACGTGGATGTCGGAGACCGACCACCCGGCCGTGTTCCGTGTGCTGACGTCGGACGGCACAGTGTCGGACGGCTTCCGCTGGAGCGACCCGCACCGCAGCGACGACCCGCGCGAGCTGCTCGTCGCTGAGGGCCTCGAGTTCGACGACGCGGGCCGCGCCAGCCAGTCCGCACGGCTGACCAGCTACGACCTGCGGGAGCTGCTCTCAGAGTCCACGGAACCCGCCACGCGCCGCGCCTGGCTCGTGCGCGGCAACAACGTCAACGGGAAGAACCTCGTGCCGACGTGGATCGCGCGGGGGTCGGTGTCGGTCGCCGCCAGCCAGATTCGCGCGCTCACGCTCCCTCTCGGCCGAACCGAGATCGTCGCCGTCGTCGAGGAGGACTACGCCCAGAAGTCGTACAACACCCGCAACGAGAAGGTCACCGAGCTCGACCTGTTCGTCAACCGCATCCAGGTCGGTGACCTCGTCATCGCCAACGACGGCGGCAGCTTCCACATCGGCGACATCACCGGCGAGGTCGCCTCGGTGCAATCGTCGGACGACCGCTCGAACCTGCGCCGCACGGTGCAGTGGCGCAACCCCGCCCGGCCCGTCGACCTCACGGATCTGCCTGCGGGCCTCAAGCCGAAGCTGTCCAGCCAGCACACGGTCGTCGACCTCACCAGCGAGCTCGCCGCCCTCGCGGCTCTCGTCGCGCCCGACGCCGCCGAGGCGAAGAAGGCCGCGAAGGCCGCGCCCGTCGCACTCGTCCTGCGTGACGCCACCGACGAGCTGGCCGACGTGCTCCTCGTCGACCGCGCCTGGGTCCAGTCCTGCGTCGACCTCCTGCGCGACCGCCGCCAGATCGTGTTCTACGGCCCGCCCGGCACCGGTAAGACCTACCTGGCACAGGCGATCGCCCAGCACCTGACCGACGAGTCGGCGGTCAAGCTCGTCCAGTTCCACCCTGCGTACTCGTACGAGGACTTCTTCGAGGGCTACCGGCCTGTCGCGCCGAAGGACGGGTCGGCGGCCGTCGGGTTCGCGCTCACCCCTGGCCCCTTCCGCCGCCTCGTCGACGCCGCGCGCGAGAACCCGTCGACGCCGTACGTGCTGATCGTCGACGAGATCAACCGCGCCAACCTCGCCAAGGTGTTCGGTGAGCTGTACTTCCTGCTCGAGTACCGCGACCGGGCGATCGACCTGCTCTACAGCACCGGTGACGAGGCCGGGTTCACGATGCCGTCGAACGTGTTCATCATCGGCACGATGAACACCGCTGACCGGTCGATCGCGCTCGTCGACGCCGCGATGCGACGAAGGTTCGCGTTCAAGGCGCTGCACCCGAGCGTCGAGCCGACCCGGAGCATGCTGCGCCGCTGGTTGGCCGAGCGCGACTTGCCCGGCACCACTGCCGACGTGCTCGACCATCTCAACGCTCTCATCCAGGACGAGGACTTCCGCATCGGCCCGTCGTACTTCATGCGCGCCGACGTGTACCGCGACGGCGGGCTGGAGACCGCATGGGAGACGTCGATCCTGCCCCTGCTGGAGGAGCACCACTACGGCGAGGGCATCGACGTCCTCGCGCGGTACTCGCTCCGCGCGATCCGCACCCGGCTCGCGCAGCAGACTCCAGCGACAGCCACGGCGGACGACGCCGCCGACATCGACGCCCCGACGGGCGACCTCACGCCATGACGACGATCGAGCTCGTCGAGAACGGAGCGCCCGTCGAGGTCGCCCTCGACGACCGGACCGGTCTCGCTCTGCGCTCGAGCGATCTCGTCACCGCCGTGCCGTCCGTCCAGCCCGGCTGGTGGATCATCGGCCCCCGCACGAGGGTCGGTGTCGCCCGCGTCGCAGGCGTCGACCTGACGATCCGACCCAAGGTCGACATCCGACGGCTCATGTTCCTCGTCGGCTACGCCCGCGATGGTTCGTTCTGGCGCGACGAGGAAGTGGACGTCGAAGAGGACACCGACCTGCTCACCGTGATCGCCTCCGCGTTCGCCCGCCAGGCCGCGAAGGCGACCTCCCACGGTCTCCTCCAGGGGTACCGCGTCGAGGAGCTGGCCTCTCCCGTCCTGCGCGGCCGCATCCGCACGACCGACCAGGTCACCCGACGCCACGGGATGGCACTGCCGCTCGAGATCCGGTTCGACGAGTACGACGTCGACATCCCCGAGAACCAGATCCTTCGCGCTGCCACCGACCGCCTCCTGCGGCTCGAGCGCGTGCCGGACGACACTCGTCGGACGCTGCGACGCCTCTCCCGCGAGCTCGCCGACGTGACCCCGCTCCCGCGCGGGTGGGTGCTGCCGACGTGGACGCGCTCGCGCCTCAATGCGAGGTACCACGTCGCGCTCGGGCTCAGCGAACTCGTCCTGCGCGGCAGCTCCGTCGAGCAAGCCGCCGGGACGGTGCGCATCGACGGGTTCATGCTCGACATGGCGAAGCTCTTCGAGGACTTCCTCACCGAGGCCCTCGGCGCGGCGCTGGTGGCCGGCGGCGGACGCGTGCGTGTGCAGGACCGGTGGCATCTCGACGAGGCGTCGACCGTGCCGATGAAGCCTGACCTCGTCTGGTACGGCCCGGGATCGACGACGCCGACGGCCGTCGTCGACGCGAAGTACAAGGCCGAGAAGCCGAGCGGCTACCCCAACGCCGACCTGTACCAGATGCTCGCGTACTGCACGGTACGCGGCATGCTTCGCGGGCACCTCGTCTACGCCAAGGGCAACGAGCCGGAGGCCCGGCACCGCGTCGTCGGCGCGGGCGTCGAGATCCACCAGCACGCACTCGACCTCGACGCCGACCCTGCTGTCCTGCTCGACCAGGTGCACGACCTGGCGACGCAGGTCACCCGACTCGCCGCGTCCGAGGACTTCCTGGCCGCCCGCGACGTTGCCGCCCACGCATGACGTCGTCATTCGGGTGGCTCGACGCCGACGCGAGCCAGCGCCGCCGCATGCTGGAGATCGTCGACCTCTTCAAGGACGAGGGCACGGTGGACGAGCTCGGCATCGGCGCGATCCGCGACGCCCTCTCCGGCGCCCTCTTCCCCGGTACCTCGACGTTGCACACCCGCCTGCGCTACGTGCTTTTCGTCCCGTGGCTGATGCAGCACGCGGCGCACAAGCAGAGCCCCGCAGAGATGGGCACCGAGTTCCGCATGCTCGAGTACAAGCTCATCGGCAGCCTGCTCGCGGGGGGCGAACAGGTCGGCGTGATCGGCAGCCGCGCCCGGGACAGACTCAAGCGGCTGCCGAGCGCCACGTACTGGTCCGCCCTCGGCGCCTGGGGCATCAAGGAGGCCGACCTGTCCGCTGACGGCTACTTCCGACGCCGGCACGACGCACATCGCCTGGCGCGTCGGACCGCCACCGCAGACGACCCAGAAGCGCAAGAACGCCGCCCCCGGTCCGGCCTCGACCCGCACCTCCCCGCGGCCCCCGGCGACCTGCTCACCAAGGCGACCTTCGCGCTGAGCGCCGCCGAGGAGGAGTACCTCTCCCACGTGATCGCCCGAGAGACCGACGGCTCGATGCTCGCCTGGCTCATCCTGCACCAGCCGGTCACGCTCAGTGACCTGGTGTGGGAGCTGCCGGGCCTGAGCGATGCTCCGGCGCGGCTCGCAGAGACGGTCGACCACGCACGGCGCTTCCACACGGCGATCCACGGCGCCGCGCTGCTGTACAACCTGCTGCTGGCGCGCATGCGTGCGAACGACGAGCTCGTCGACCACTACGAGGCCGAGCTCGTCGCGTGGCGGGTCGAAGTGGACGAATCCGGCGCGCTGGACGGCTGGGACCGGGCCGCCTGGTGGGCGACGATCGCGAGGTACAGCGCCGGGATCCGGCCGCCCACCCGCGCGTTCGTCGACTCCTGGATCACCATCGCCTCCGTTGACGCAGTCGTCGAAAGGCGAAGCGACGCCGCATCGCTGGTTGCCATGCGCGAACGCCAGATCAAGGGCAGCCGCGCTCGGCTCGCGAACCAGGCGGCGCTCGATCGGTGGTCGGGCGCCAGCGGCACGGGACGCCTCGACTTCACGTGGTCGATCGCGCGTCGGCACCTCCGGGACCTGTACGCGGCGCGGGTGACCGCATGACGCTCACGCCCGAGTCGCGGGTCCTGCTCACGGACGCACTGCGACCGCCACCCGGCCACAAGGTCGACGTCGTCGTCGGCACGACGTATGCGCTCGACCTCACCGCGCTCCTGCTCGCACCGCTCTCGTTCGCCGTGTCCGATCAGACGGACGGTGGCGCAGAGCGCGTCGACCCCATCCGGCTCCTCGAGGCCGTCCGGCGCCACGCGGAGCACACGACTGTCTTCTGCCAAGCGGGCGGCATCCACGTGCCATCGGCCTATCGCAGCATCCTGACGTTCGTCGAGGACGCGGTCCACGAAGTCACCGCGCCACGCGAGGACGGCATCTTCCACCCCAAGATCTGGGCACTGCGATTCGTCGACGCTACGGGTAGCCATACGCACCGCGTTGTCGTGCTGAGCCGCAACATGACCCTCGACCGGTCGTGGGACACGGCGCTCGTGCTCGACGAGGCATCCGACGGGCTGATCGACGCCGCGCCCGCAGCGGACTTCATCCGGTGGCTTCCCTCGCTTACGACCCAAGCAGTCTCGGCTCGGCGAACCAGCGACGTCGACGACCTTGCTGCCACGCTCGCGAGCGTCCGGCTCGCTCCACCGAGCCCGTTCACCGGAGGGGAACTGCTTCCCGTCGGGCTCGGCGGCGACGCCTGGCCGTTCCCCACACGTGCTCGGCGCATGCTCGCGATCAGCCCGTTCCTCACGCGCGGCCGCTTGGACTCACTGGCTCGGATGAGCACGGCCCGCACGCTGGTGTCACGCGCCGAGTCGCTCGACCTCGTCGGCGCACACGCACTGGAAGGCTGGGACGTCAACGTCCTGCAGCGCACGGCCGAGACCGATCACGACGCCACGCCGGCGGGCGAGAGCGCGCCGACAGAGTTCCAGAACGAGAGCGACGGGCTGCACGCGAAGACCTTCATCCTCGACCTGGACGACCGGACGTCGACGACCGTGACCGGCAGCGCCAACCTCACCAGCACGGCCTGGGACGGCAACGTCGAGTTCGACGCGGTGCTCACGGGCCCCACCTCGACCTGCGGTGTGGCGGCCGTGCTGGACGGTTCCGCGGAGGTGCCCGGTCTCGTGAACCTGCTCGCCCCACACTGCGCCTCGTCGCAGGACAGTGTTCCCGACCCGGCCATCGAGACGTCGTACGTGCTCGAGCGCTTCCACCGCGACCTCGCTGCGCACGCGCCCGTCCTCCGCATCCGAGCCCTCGACGACGACCGGGCGGAGGCGGTCCTCTCGCTGCCCGTCCCGGCACAGCCGCCAGGCTCGACCCGTGTCTGGCTGGCGTCGGTGTCCGAGACCCACGCGCAGCCCCTCACGGCCGAGCTGGCGTGGACAGTCGCTCCGAAGCACGTCACGGCCTTCGTCGTCGTCGAGACGACCGCCGGCGAGCGCCCCGCTCGCGTCACCCGCCGCTGCGTCCTGAAGGCGGTCCTCGACGGCGACGTCGATTCCCGACGACTCGACGCCGTTCTCGACGTGCTCAGCAGCAAGGACGACGTGCTGCGCTACCTCCTCTTTCTGCTGGGCGATCCGGCCTACGACTCGCACTTCGCCCAGGCGTCCGGCGCGGCGGGCGAGCGGTTCGCCTCCGCCGACGCAGGCTTCAGCGCCCGGGCCGCGCTGTTCGAGCCGATGGTCCGAGCCGTCGGCCGCGACGAGGATGCGCTCGCCAGGGTGGCGAGCCTGATGGAGGATCTGCGGAACTCGCTGGACGGTGCCTCCCTCGTGCCCGACGGGTTCGACGCACTGTGGGACGTCGTGTGGCAGGTCCACCGGGAAGCCCGGCCATGAAGCGACCCGACGTCGAGCGCACGCTCGCCAGCCTCAAGGACTTCCAGCGACGGACGGTCGACTACGCGTTCGAACGCCTGTGGACAGACAAGGACGGGGTCAAACGCTTCCTCGTCGCGGACGAGGTGGGCCTCGGCAAGACGATGGTCGCCAAGGGCGTGATCGCCCGGACCGTCGAGCATCTCTGGGAGTCGGAAGAGCGGATCGACATCGTCTACATCTGCTCGAACAGCCAGATCGCTCGCCAGAACCTCAGTCGGCTGAACGTCGTCGGCGGCACCGAGCTCAAGCACGCCGACCGGCTGACACTCCTGCCCAAAGCGATCCGCGATCTGCGGCACGGGCGGGTCAACTTCGTCTCCTTCACCCCGGGCACCTCGTTCAACGTCGGCTACTCGGGCGGCAAGTACGAGGAGCGGGTGCTCCTCTACTGGATGCTCGCCGAAGCATGGGGGGCGGATGCGGTCCGCGCCACGAGGTGGAAGCGCTTCTTCGAGGGAGGCATGAACCGAGAGAACTTCGAGGCCGCCCTCGCCTGGTTCGACCGATCGTCGCTCGACGATGCGCTGTGCCAGGCCTTCGGCGCGGCGATCGACTGCACGACCGGTCCTGGCGGACAGCCGTTGCGCCTCGAGATCGACGAGTGCGTGCAGGACTTCAACTACCTGCGTGGCAAGCCGAAGTCTTGCCTGAGCGACCGCCGGTACAGGCTCATCGGAACCCTCCGCGGACTCGTCGCACGGGCGGCCGTCGACCACCTGGAGCCGGACCTCATCATCCTCGACGAGTTCCAGCGCTTCAAGAACGTCGTCGACGGGGCCGACGACGAAGGGTCCCGGCTCGCGAACGCGATCCTCGACCACCCGTCCGCCAGAGTGCTGCTGCTCTCGGCGACGCCGTACAAGATGTACACGCTCCCCGACGAGCCCGCCGGGGATGATCACTACAGCGACTTCGTCAGGACGACCCGCTTCCTCGCCGGTGGCGACCGCGCCCAGGTCGTCGAGAAGTCACTGCGCACGATGCGCGAGTCTCTCGTCTCAGGCGGCGACGACGGGCTCGCCGTGGCAGCGCGCGACCGCGTCCAGCGCGAGCTGCGTCGTGTGATGTGCCGCACCGAACGCCTCGCGTCGACCCCGGACCGAGACGGCATGCTGACCGAGAAGCCACTGCCAGGCCTCATGCTCTCGCCGGAGGACGTGCGTTCGTGGCGGGTCCTCGACGACGTGGCACGACTTGTCGACACCCACGACGTGTTCGAGTACTGGCGATCATCGCCCTACCCGCTCAACCTGATGGAGCGCGGAGCCTACCAGGTGAGGACTCGCTTCCACGCGGCCGCGGAACGCCAGGATGCCGGCGTCGCGACCGCCCTGCGGTCTGGCGCCGGACTCCTGGACTGGGACGACATCCACCACTACCGCGCTGTTGACCCCGGCAACGCAAAGATGCGTGGGCTGTGCGCCGACGTGCTCGACCGGCAGACATGGCGCCTCGCGTGGCTGCCGCCGTCCCTCCCGTACTACGACCTCGGCGGCGCATACGCCCAGCCCGACCTCCAGTCGTTCACGAAGCGCCTGGTCTTCTCCGCATGGTCCGTCGTCCCCAAGGCGATCTCTGTCGTGATGAGCTACGAGGCCGAACGCCGCACGCTCGAAGCCGCGGGACTCGCCCGAACCTACGACGACAGGCCGCTGGCTCCGCCGCTCCAGTTCCGGATGGCAGGTGACCGGGTCGCCGGGATGTCCACACTCGCCCTCCTGTACCCCAGCCTGACACTTGCGCGCGCGGGCGACCCGCTCGACGTCGCTCGCGCCACGGCCGAGATCCCGCTGAACCGCGCCCGACTCGCCGACGCCGTCCGATCACGGGTCAGTGCCCTCGTCGACCACCTACCGACGGGCGACACGACGTCCGAACGCGTGGACCAGAGCTGGTACTGGGCAGCCCCGTTCCTGCTGGACGAGGTGATCTCCCCCGACGAGCAGAAGCCGGTTCGGAAATCCTTGTCGCGCTGGTCCCAACAAGACGACGAACACGAGTCCCGACTCATCGCGCACCTGCGCACCGCTCAGGCCGTCACCTCGTTGGAACTGGGCCGACGCCCCGACGATCTCGTCGACGTCCTCACGACCATGGCCATCGCGGCCCCCGGCACGTGCGCGCTCCGAGCGCTCGGCCGCGTGGCGGGAGGACCCGAGCGGTGGGCCGAGCCGGAACTGCGACGTCACGCGTTCGACGTCGCACAGGGTCTGCGATCGCTGTTCAACAAGCCGGAGATCATCGCGCTCGTCCGCGCGCAGGACGACGAGTCGTACTGGCGGGCGGTGCTCGAGCATGCGCTGGACGGATGTCTGCAGGCGGTCCTGGACGAGTACGCGCACTTGCTGCTCGAGTCGGAAGGACTCGTGGACGCGGCGCCGCTCACGCGGTCCCGATCCATTGCCGAAGCGATGGTCGAGGCACTGTCCACCCGCACCGTGACGAACGCCGTGGACGACGTGCACGTGTCCGACGGACAGATTCGACTCGTCGACCGCCACATGAGCAGCCACTTCGCCGCCAGATTCGGTCGGGCTGAGACCAGCGACAAGGCGGCCACGCGCGAGTCGACGATCCGCATGGCCTACAACTCGCCGTTCCGCCCGTTCGTGCTCTCCTCGACGTCGGTCGGCCAGGAGGGGCTTGACTTCCACACCTACTCCCACGCCGTCGTGCACTGGAACCTCCCCGGCAACCCGGTCGATCTCGAGCAGCGCGAAGGGCGCGTGCACCGGTACAAGGGCCACGCCGTACGCAAGAACGTGGCCGCTTGCCACCGTGACGCGGCGCTCGCCCACCACGACGACCCCTGGGCCGCGGTGTTCGCCGCCGCCCGCGAGGCTCGACGTCCAGGAGCCAGCGACATCGAACCGTTCTGGGTCGCCACTGCTCCGGACGGCGCGCAGATCGAGCGGTACATCGCGGCGATGCCGCTGAGCCGCGAAGAGCAGCAGCGCGACCGGCTCCTCCGCGCCGTCGGTGCGTACCGGCTGGTGATCGGCCAGCCGCGCCAGGACGACCTTCTCCGGTACGCCGGCACGGCCAGAAGCCGACTGGCGATTGACCTCACGCCGCCGGAACGCTGAAGCCGCAGATGACAACCACCCGTTCTGGGTGACGCTCCCGCACTCGCTGGAGGTCGACGCACTCGGTGACCAGGCCACGGAAGGCGTCCGCACCGAGGTTGGTGAAGCCCTCTGGCCAGGCGCCGCGGCACTCGACCTGCAGCTCTCCCAGGCTTCGATGTCGGCGGCTGCGCGGACGGCATCACTGGCGCTCGGCGCGCGACTGCGCGGCGGAGTTCGCGCCAGCGGCGGCCAGTACCTCGGGGGCCACGACGACGACTCCGGATCGGGTGGCCTCGACCAGAGCCGTGGACACTTCCACCAGCGCCGGGGACGCCGCTCGAGCTTGTCACGCCAGCGAGCCGGACAGACTCTGAGAACGGCGTGGCAGCGCGGCGGACGGCCGTCCCGGGCTCTCGCACCCGACAAGCGGTCGTGCGACGACCAGCACCTCGGGTGCATAGCACTGGTCATCGCGGTCTCCACGCTCGACGTCAAGGCTCACACGATGACCGTGGGGACCTTGTGATGACATTCAACCAGAGGGACCATTTGCCACAACGCGTGCCACAGGAGGGGTCGCGATGACGCATGTACTGTGCACATCGGACGCAGATCCTCGAATGAACCGGCTGGTCAGGGACGAGCTGACCGGCGCTGATGCCGCGGCGCCGTCGCAGGATCAGGCTCTACTACGACGTCTGATCGGCTGCTCCCGATCAGCACGCAGCGAGGGGCGTCTCCCGTCAGGGAGGCGCCCCTCGTGGCGTCTCCGGGGACGCCCTACCCGGACGGGTGACCGGGCTGGGCCGACCGGGTGAGGCCCGGCACCGGTCCGGCGACGACCCGGTCACGGGACCGCAACGGCCGCACCTGCGCACCCCGCGGCGCCCTACCGTGCCGCCATGTCGACGCACCCGCTCCCCTGGCGCACCCGCCTGCGCGCCGCCGCCGTGGCGGCCGTCCCCGTCGTCGGCGTCGGCGCCTCGCTGGCGACGACCCCGCCCCCGGAGCGCTGCCCCGACCCGCCCGCCGAGGGGGAGGTCAGCGAGCTCTACGGCCAGCAGACGACGAAAGACAGCGACACCCGCGAGGTCGAGCCGTCCGCGTTCACGGTCGGCGGGTCCGAGGTCGTGGACGCGTACGTGCGGCCCGTCGGCTGCATCGACGCAGACGCCACGACCGCCGAGATCCGGCTCACGCTGCGCGCCGCCCCGGACGACCTCACACCGATCCCTGAGGACGTGCTCAGCACGTTCCGGGTGCGGGACGGCCGCGGGGGCACGTGGGCACCGGTCGACGCGCACACGAACCCGGGGCGGGCGCCCGACGCCGACGGCTGGGGCGCCTACGGCGCGTCCGCGGACGTGGTGTTCACGCTGCCCGTGAAGATCCGACCGCCGGTGACGCTGCACCTCGGCGACCTCGCCGGGACGACCCCGACCGAGGTGCTGGTCTGGGACACGGAGGACCCGACCCCGTGACTCCACCAGGGCCCACCACGCCACCACGCCGCGTCCGCGGCGACCTGGTGCTGCACCCCGTCGCCCTGGTCGGGCTGGCGGTGCTGCTGCTGAACGACCACGTGCTGAAGGCCGCCGCCCCGGGCTGGGTGACGGGCAAGCTCTCGGACGTCGCCGGGCTCGCATTCTTCCCGTTCCTGCTGCTGGCCGCGCGCGAGGTGCTGACCCGCCGCGCCCCCACGGTCCGGTCGGCGGTGGTCGCGGCGGCCCTGACGGCCGGGGTGTTCACGGCGATCAAGGTCGTCGACGGGGCGCGGGCGGCGTACGCCGCCGTCGTCGGGATGCTGCGGTTCCCGGCCGACGCCCTGCTGTCCGGGGCGCGGGCGCCGGTGGACGTCGTGGTCGTCCCGGATGCGAGGGACCTGCTCGCCCTGGTGGCGTGCGCGGCTGTGGTGGGGGTGGTCGCCCGACGCAGGCCCGCTGATCGGCCGCTGATCGGGCTGCCCGACGGTGGTGGTGCACGCCGCGCCGCCCAGGGTGCGGCCCGGACGCCGGGGGCCTGAGGTCCCCGGGCGCGACCCCAGGAGGACCCCGTGGACCTGCACCTCACCGGCACGACCGCCTTCGTCAGCGGCTCGACCCGCGGCATCGGCTTCGCCACCGCCCGCGCCCTGGCCGTGGAGGGCGCCGACGTGGTGCTCAGCGGCCGCGACGAGGGGCGGCTGGCCGAAGCGGTCGGAGCCCTGCGGGCGCTGGCCCCGGCGGTGACGGTGTCCGGCGAGCGCGTGGACTTCGCGGACCCGGGCGACGTCGACCGGTTGGCCGACCGTCTGCACGATCGGGCCGCGCCCGTGGACGTCCTGGTCAACAGCGTGGGCATCTTCGGGTTGCAGGACTTCGAGCAGATCTCCGACGCGGACTGGCGGCACTACTTCGAGGTGAACGTGCTGAGCGGTGTGAAGCTCGCCCGGCGGCTGCTGCCGGGGATGCTGGAGCGCGGCCGGGGCCGGGTGGTGTTCGTCAGCAGCGAGTCCGGCGTGGACGTGCCGGCGGACATGGTCCACTACGGGACGACGAAGACGGCGGTGCTCGCGGTGGCCAACGGGTTGGCGAAGCTCACCCGCGGGACGGCGGTGACGGTGACCTCCGTCCTGGGCGGGCCGACGTACTCCGACGGCGTCGCCGCGACGGTGGAGTCGCTCGCCGCCGCCCAGGGTCTGCCCGTCGACGACGTGAAGGGCGCGATCATCGGCGCGAACCGGACCTCGCTGCTGGAGCGGTTCATCGAGCCGCGCGAGATCGCGGACGTGATCGCGTTCCTCGCGAGCCCGCGGTCGTCGGCGGTGAACGGCGCTGCCGTGCGGGTGGACGGCGGGGTGCTGACGACGGTCCTGTGACGCGGGCTCAGCCGGTCGCGGCCCGCAGCCGGGCGAGGGTCGCGTCCACGGGCCACAGCGCGAGCATGCCGCTGCCCGCACCCGCGACCTCGCCGGACGCGGGTGCGAGCGCGGCGAGGGCCTGCCGGGCGCGGTCCGTGTCGTCGAGCGCGAGGGCGGCGTCGGCGAGCAGCGACCACGTCGCCTCGAGCAGGTGGTCGGCGGGCGGTGTCGGCGCGGCCCGCAACGCCGACTCCGCGGCGGCGGTCCGGCCGCGTGCCAGGAGCAGGTGCGGGCGGACCCACGGCAGGTACGGCCCCCACCGCGGGTCACCCTCCCCAGGCACGCCGGGCACGCGTCCGTCGGTGACGGGCACCCCTCGGGTGAGCCGCGCGGCCAGGAGCGCGAGGGCCAGCGCCCCGTGCTGGACGCCGGGCATGCCGGCCAGCAGGGCGTCGGCGCGCCGGTAGGCCCGGTCCACGGCGTCGAGCGTCCCACCATCGACGTCGAGCCGCACGGCACGGAACCAGGCGGTGAAGGCGCTCACGGCCGGTCGGTCCTCGCGCTCCCCGAGCCGGTCGAGCGCGCGCGCCCGCTCCTCGCCGTCGGCGAACCGGCCGAGAGCGCCCGCCGCCTGCATCGCGAGGATCTCGCCCGCGATCCGGGTGTCGGTGAGGCCGTGCCGGGCGGACAGCGTGGCGACCTCGGCGCCGAGGTCGGATCGCCGGGCGGCGAGGCCCGCGCGCCCGAAGGACTGCATGGCGGCGCCGGTGAGTGCGAGGGCGAGCACCTGGGGGTCCCCGAGGGCACGGGCGATCGCCACCGCCTCGTCGGCCTCGGCGGCGGCGTCAGCGGTGCCGCGGGACTCCAGGGCGACCGTGGCGAGGAGCCGGGCCCGCAGGCGGTCGGTCCCGGCGGGCAGGCGCCCGAGCGCCCGGCGCGCGGCGACGACCACCTGCGCGGCCTGCGCCGGATCGTCCGACCGGGCCCAGACGCCGGGGACGTCGAGCCCCCCGACGACGGCGGCGACGACCTCCGGGTCACCCAGGGCCTCGGCGGCCTCGATGGCCTCGATCCGGTGGACGCGCGATGCCTCCAGTCCCTGCCCGCCGGTCACGGCGAGCTCACCGACCAGGTGCATCGCCGACCGCAGCCGGGTGGACGGACGCGCCGCGGCGACCCGCTGGTAGGCGGTGGCGACGCCGCCCCACACCTCCGCCGCCGGAGCGGACACCGGTTGCGGGGCACGCAGCAGCAGGTCGCGTTCCAGGGCTGCGAGCTCGGGGCCGGGGTCGAGCCCGAGCTCGTCGGCGAGCAGGTGCCGGGCCCGGCGCAGCACGGCGAGCCCGTCGGCGGCGCGCTCGTCGCGGTACAGGGCGGTGGCGAGCAGCCGCCAGCCCGACTCGCGCCACGGGTGGACCTCGACGTGGTGCTCGAGGTCCGCGATCGCCTGCCGGGCCGCGCCGGTGGCGAGCCGGGCCGCCGCCAGGTCCTCGACCGCGACGACGCGCAGGGCCTCGAGCCGGCGTCGCTCGGCGAGCACCCACGCGGCGTCCGGCAGGTCCGCCAGCGCGGTCCCGCGCCACCGGACCAGCGCGTCCGCGAGCGCGGGGACCGCCCGGTCGGGGGTCGCCCTGGACGCCCCGGCCACCTCCGCCTCGAACGACCACGCGTCGACGACGTCGCCCGGTCCGGTCCGCACGGCGTACCCGCCGCCGGTGGTGACGATCAGCCGGGGCGGGGTGCGCGGGACGCGGTCGGGCTCGAGGCCGCGTCGCAGCGCACCGACGAACGTCTGCACGGCCCCGGCGGCGCGCGGCGGCGGGTCCTCCCAGAGGTCGTCCACGAGGTCGGCCAGCGGGACGACCCGCCCGCGCGCGACGAGCAGACGGGCGAGCACGGCCCGGTGCCGGGGACCGCGCAGGTCCAGCGCCCGGCCGTCGGCGTCGGCGGCGGTGACCGGACCGAGCACCCCCAGGGCGACGTCCACACTGCTCCTCTTCTCCCGGCTCCGGCAGCCCAGTCTGGCGTCAGCCGCGCTGCGCGCCCCACCCCGTCCAGCGGTCGACCTCGACCAGCGCCGTCCACCGCTCCCCCGTCCGGTCCCCGTAGGCGTGGCCGGTGTAGTGCCGGGACAGCCGGTCGATGTCGGCGAGGTCGGGGTCGGCGTGGAGGTCCACCACCCGGCCGAGCAGCGTCAGGTGGGTGTACCAGTCGTCCCCGTCGAGGACCGTGAGCGTCACGCGCGGGTCGCGGCGCAGGTGGCCGAGGCGGACCCGGGTGGCGTCGAGGTTGAGCAGCACCCGGCCGTCGTCCTCCCACAGGTACCAGGTCGCGGCGGACACCGGCGAGCCGTCGGCGCGCAGCGTGGCCATGACGGCGGGGTTGGGGCGGCGCAGCAGGGCGACGGCGTCGGCAGGCAGGGGCGTCGTGGGCACGGAGGACCTCCAGGGGCTGAATCGGGTGCGCGACCAGTCTGGCGCAGGACCCGCGGTGGCGCGGCCGCACGTAGGCTGCGGCGCAGCCCCGTCACCCCGGCCAAGAGGACCCCCGTGCCCGCGACCCCCGCCCTGCCCGAGGTCGTCACGTACGACGGGCTGCCAGCCGCCTCGGGCGGCGCGCACGGCCTGCGTGCCCGGCGCCCGGAGGCCGCGCTCGCCCAGGTGCGTGCGTTCCTGGACGCGTGCACCGTCGCCGACCGGGACCCGGTGTGGTCGCTGGTGGTGTCGGCGGACGGCGACGGGTCCGCCGACCTGGCCGAGACGGTGGGTGCGGCGCTCGGCGGCCCCCGGGAGCGTGCCCGCACGGTCAGCACCTGGCGCGTCGCCGCGGACGCGGTGCCGCGGGCGCTGGACCTGGTCGCGGGGGCGGGCCCGGACGCCCGTACCCGCTACGGCCACCCGCTCGCCGCGCTGACCTGCACGGTGCCGGTCCGGCTGCTCGTCCCCGCGACGGGTGCCCCGTACGCCGGGGTGACGTCCGAGGACTGCGGCGGGTTCGCGGTCGACGGGTACGGGCGGCTGCTCGGCGCGTCGGGGGTGCGGGCGACGGTCGGGACGTCGGCCTCGTCGCTCTCGCTGTGGCTGAACCTGCCCGCCGACGACCGCCTGGTCCCGGGTGCGCGGCACGTGCAGGAGCACCTGCCGTTCCGGCTGTCGGCGAAGCACTGGCGCCGGTGGGTGCCGACCCGCACGGGCGGCTACCGGTCGGTGCGTCTCGCGTCGCCGCTCGCCGCGGGCTGATCACCCGGCCGGGGTGACGCCAGTCCCGCCGTGCGGCGGGAGCCTGGTGGACGCGGGAGCGGCGGACGCGGGGGTCGGTGATGGGCGCGCTGATCGGGTCGTTGGTGCCGCTCGCGCTGGGCATCGTGATGAGCCCGCTGGCGATCATGGCGCTGGTGGCGGTGCTGCTGTCCCCGCGGGCGCGCACCAACGGGGTGGCGTTCCTGGTCGGGTGGGCGCTGGGGCTCGTCCTGGTGCTGGTGCTCAGCCTGGTGCTGCTGCAGTTCCTGGAGCTGCACCAGCAGCGCGAGCCGCCGCTGTGGGTGCCGGTCGTGCGGCTCGTGCTCGGGCTGAGCCTGGTGGTCTGGGCGGTGCGGGTCTACCAGCACGGGCGGCAGCGGGTGCGGGAGATGGCGGCGGCGACGAGCCCGCGGGAGGTGGCGGCGGCCGCCCCACAGCTGCCCGGCTGGTTGCAGCGGGTCTCGACGTTCGACCCGGCGCGGACGCTGGCGCTCGGGGTGGGGATCTTCGTGCTGAACCCCGTGGACGCGTCGTGCGCGTTCCTCGCGGCGATGGACGTGCAGCTCGCGGGGCTGGGGACGGCGACGTCGGTCGCGGTGCTCGTGGTGTTCTCCGCCGTGGGGGTCGCGCCGATCGCGGTGCCGGTCGCGGCGACGCTGGTGCTGGGCGAGCGCGCCGACCCGTTCCTGTCCCGCACGCGCGTGTGGATCGCGGGCCACACCAGCGTCCTGAACGCCGCCCTGCTGCTGGTGATCGGCGTACTCCAGGTGCAGAAGGCCGTGGACGCGCTGCTCGGCTGACCGCACGCTCACCCCCGCGAGGTGATGGCAGCGCCCCGGGTCGGCGGCGACGCTGGGGCTCTCGCCGACCAGGAGGCCGCCATGTCCGCGTCCGTGCACCCCGCCGTCGCCGCCCAGCACGCCGCCCTGCTGGCGGGCCTGCCGCTGGCGGACGAGGCGGATCTCGCCGCCGTCGAGCGCGGGTTCCTCGGGACGATCGACCCGCCGCAGGTGCGGGACGCCGACGGACGGGTGGTGTGGGATGCCGCGTCGTACGACTTCGTGACCGGGCCCGCTCCCCTGTCGGTGAACCCGAGCCTGTGGCGGCAGAGCGGCCTGGTCCGGCGGCACGGGCTGTTCGAGGTGGTGCCCGGCATCTACCAGGTGCGCGGGCTGGACCTGTCGAACATCACGTTCGTGGAGGGCGACCGGGGCGTGCTGGTCATCGACCCGCTGATCTCCACGGAGTGCGCGGCGGCGGCGCTGGCGCTGTACCGCGCGCACCGGGGCGACCGCCCGGTGACGGGCCTGCTGTACACGCACAGCCACGTCGACCACTTCGGCGGCGCCAAGGGCGTGACGACGCAGGAGGCGGTGGACGCGGGCGAGGTGGTGGTGCTGGCCCCGGAGGGGTTCGTGGAGCACGCGGTCGCGGAGAACGTGTACGCCGGCACGGCGATGGGGCGGCGCGCGGGCTACATGTACGGCACGCCCCTGGAACGAGGCCCGGAGGGCGGCGTCGGCGCGGGTCTCGGGCAGGCGACGTCCACCGGCACCGTGTCGATGATCGTCCCGACCCTGACCGTGACCCGCACCGGCGAGCGGCACACGGTCGACGGCATCGACCTGGAGCTGCAGATGGCGCCCGGGACGGAGGCGCCGGCGGAGATGCACGTCTACTTCCCCCAGCACCGGGCGCTGTGCGCGGCGGAGAACGCGACCCACACCATGCACAACCTGCTGACCCTGCGCGGTGCGCTGGTGCGCGACCCGCGGATGTGGGCGCACTACCTGACCGAGGCGATCACGCTGTTCGGCGAGCGCACCGACGTGGTGTTCGCGTCGCACCACTGGCCGACGTGGGGCCGCGAGGAGGCGTTCGCGTTCATCGGCCTGCAGCGCGACCTGTACGCGTACCTGCACGACCAGACGCTGCGCCTGCTGAACCGCGGGCTGACCGGCGTGCAGATCGCCGAGGAGATCACGCTGCCGCCCGCGCTGGAGCGGGCGTGGCACGCGCACGGGTACTACGGGTCCACCAGCCACAACGTGAAGGCGGTCTACCAGCGGTACATGGGCTGGTACGACGGCAACCCGGCGCACCTGTGGTCGCTGCCCGCCCCGGAGTCGAGCCGCCGGTACGTCGCCTGGATGGGCGGTGCGGACGCGGTGGTGGAGCGGGCCCGCGCGGCGTTCGCCGACGGCGACCTGCGCTGGGTGGCGGAGGTGCTGGACCACGTCGTCCAGGCGGAGCCCGACCACGCGGGCGCCCGGGCGCTGCTGGCCGACGCGCACGAGCAGCTCGGGTTCGGCGCGGAGAACGGCACGTGGCGCTCGGCGTACCTCGGCGCGGCCACCGAGCTGCGCCAGGGGCCGTTCGGCACGCCCACCGAGACGACCTCACCCGACCTGCTGGCGGCGCTGAGCGTCGACCAGCTGCTCGACAGCCTGGCCATCCGGGTGGACGCGCCGCGCTGCTGGGACGACCGCATCGAGATCGACCTCGACCTCGGCCCCGAGGGCGCGACCCGGCTGAGCCTGCACCACGGCGTCCTCGTGCACGGCGGCCCCGCGGACCGCCCGGCGGACGCGACCCTGCACCTCACCCGGGCGCTGCTGACCCAGGTCGTGCTGGGTGCGCTCGGACCCGACGACTTCGCCGCCGCCGGGATCACCACCGACGGCGACGCGACCGCGCTCCCCCGGCTGCTGGCCGTGCTCCAGGAGCCCGACCCGGACTTCCCGATCGTCACGTCCCGCCGCTGAGGGCGGCCGGCGCACGGAGGCTCGGCCGCGCGCCGGTGTCGGATGGGTGGTGCAGAGTGTCCCGGTGAGCAGCGAGGTGCGGGCCCCCCGGATGCGGGACGAGCCGAGCATCGCGCACCTGGACGCGGACGCCTTCTTCGCCTCGGTCGAGCAGGCGCAGCGGCCGTCGCTGCGCGGACGGCCGGTCCTGGTGGGCGGGACGGGGCCGCGCGGCGTGGTCGCCGCGGCCTCGTACGAGGCCCGCTCCGCGGGGGTGCGCTCCGCGATGTCGATGGCGACCGCCCGGCGCCTGTGCCCGCAGGCGACGGTGGTGGTGCCGCGGTTCGACGCCTACTCGGCGTTCTCCGCGCGGATCATGGCCGCCCTGCGCGAGGTCACCGACGCGGTGGAGCCGCTGAGCATCGACGAGGCGTTCGCCGACCTGCGCGCGCTCACCCCGGGGCCCGACGGGTGGCCGGGGGTCGCGCGGGCGCTGCGCGAGCGCGCGGTGGACCTGGCGGGCGTGCCGGTGTCGGTCGGGATGGGCCGGTCGAAGCTGGTCGCGAAGCTCGCGTCGGCCGCCGCGAAGCCCGCCGGGGTCGTCGTCGTGGACCCCGCCGAGGAGGACGCGTTCCTGCTGCCGATGCGGGTCCGGTCGCTGTGGGGTGTCGGCCCGGTGTCCGCGGAGCGGCTGGAGCGCATCGGCGTGCGCACCGTCGCGGACCTGCGCGCGCAGCCGCTGGACACGCTGACGATGGTGCTCGGCGAGGCCGCCGGGACGGGGCTGTTCCGCGTCGCGCGCGGGTGGGACGACCGGCCGGTCGCCGAGACCCGGGAGCGGAAGTCGGCGGGCGCGGAGCACACGTTCGAGAGCGACCTGCACGGCCGCGCGCAGGTCGCGGCGCAGGTCCCCGCCGTCGCGGAGCAGGCCCTCGCGCGGCTGGAGCGGCACGGCGGCGCGGCGCGGACCGTGACGGTGAAGGTGCGGTTCGCGGGGTTCAGCACCGTGTCCCGGTCGGTGACGCTGCCGTCCCCGACGGCGGACGCGGCCGCGCTGGTGGAGGCCGCGGGACGGGCGCTGGACCTGGTCGACCTCACCGAGCCGGTGCGGCTGCTCGGGGTGTCGTTCCACGGGCTGTCGGAGCACGCGCAGCTGATGCTGGACCTGCCCGCCGGGGCCCTGGGGGCGGGTCGCGCGGACGCCGCGCCCGACGGCCCCGCGGCCGACGCCCCGTGGACGGCCCCGACCACGCCGGACGGCGAGGACACCGCCGAGGTCCGCCCGGTGGCGCGCCGCCGCCGCGGCCGACTGCGGCACGACGACGCGGTGCCGGGCCTCGACGTGACGCACCCGGAGCACGGCCGCGGCTGGGTGGTGCGGGCCCGGGACGACGGCCGGGTGGCGATCCGGTTCGAGACCGCCGCGACCGGACCCGGGCGGCAGGTCGTCGTCGACCCCGAGGTGGACCACGTCGAGCTCGTCGGGGCGCTCGGCCCGGACGGCACCGAGGTGGCCCCGCCCGTCGAGGACGCCGACCCCTCGGCCTGACGCCGCACCGCGAGGGCGCCCCCGCGGGCCGACCGTCACCACCGACCGGTGCGACGCGGGTACCGGCCCGGCTGCCGGACGAGCCCCGACGCCGCTCGGGGCGGTCTCAGGCCCCGCGACCCGCCACCGCGGCGCGCAGCGTGTCCGCGCCCGCGCCGCCGAGCCGTGCCGCCGCCGTCGGGCGCCCGGCGAGCGCGAGCACCAGGTCGAGCGTGGTGCCCTCGACCTCCGGCCCCTCGCCCGCACGGAAGGCGCTGTCGGTCGCCACCAGGCGGACGCCGCGCGCCCGGGTGCGCGACGGCACGGCGAAGTCCCGGCGGACGAAGCCGACCGCGACCGCGCGCGCCACCTCGGGGTCACCGGCGCCGGGCAGCCCCAGCGGCTCGCGGACGTCGGCGCCGTGCACGACCACCTCGCCCAGCCAGGCCCAGTGGTCCCCGGTCGGCGCGACCCGGGACCCGACGACCGCCCGGAAGCGCGCGAGCGTGTCCGCGGGCGTCGGGCCGCGGTGCTCCGCGAGCCGTCGCTCGTTGTGCCGGTCGGCGTCGAACCCGGCGGCGACGATGCTGCGCAGCCAGGCCCACCGGCCGGTGCTCGCCCCCGCGGTGAGGTGGGCGACGACGTCCTCGACGGTCCACGCGCCGCACAGCGTCGGCGCCGACCAGGCCGGCGCGGGCAGCGCCTCCAGGTCCGCGACGAGCCGGGCGCGCTCGGCGGTGATGGCGGCCCGGTACCGGTCGGGCGTCCACCCATCCGCGGGCTCCGGCTGGGTCGGGCGGGTCGGGCGGTGCGGCACGGGTGCTCCCTGCGTCGTGGTCAACCTGCGGGTGCCCAGCATCGCGCACCCGGGCGGACTCAGGGGCGCAGACCGAGGTCGGCGGCGAGGCGCAGCGCGACGTGGTCGAGGTAGGCGGCGCGGTCGTCCACGGACCCGTCGTAGTGCCCGAACAGCTCGAACGACACCGCCCCGAACAGGGTGGTCCACGCCATCAGCGTGCGGAGGGCGACCTCGGCGGCCTGGTCGGGGTCCGCCGCAGGGACGCCACCGCGGGCCTGCGCGACCGCGAGCGCGGAGGCCAGCGCGTCGGGCAGCCCGGGCGGTGCCGGCGGCGGCGGAGCGGGCGCGGCACCGGCGGCGACGGCGTCGAGGACGATGCCGAGCAGCACCCCGATCACGCGGGTGGCGGGTCCGACGGTGTCGCGCGGAGCCCGGTAGCCGGGGACGGGGGTGCCGTAGAGGAGCGCGAACTCGGCGGGGTGCGCGATCGACCAGTCCCGCACGGCGCGGCAGGCGGCGGTCCAGCGGTCCACCGGTGCGGACCCGGCGGTGGCGTCGGCGGCCTCGACCACCGCGCCGAGGGCGTCGTAGGACTCGACCAGCAGGGCGGTCAGCAGGTCGTCGCGGCTGGGCACGTACCGGTAGACGGCCGACGACACCATGCCGACGTCGCGGGCGACGGCCCGCAGGCTGAGCCCGGCGGCGCCGTCCTGGGCGAGCCGGGCGCGGGCGGCGTCGAGGATCCGGGCGCGGACGGTCTCGCGGGCCAGGTCGCGGGCGGTCGGGGTGCGCGGGCTCATCCCGCCATCCTGCGCGACGAGAGCGGTGCCCACAACCGAGAGCACTGCTCTTGCGCAAACTGGGCACCCGGGTCCAGGATCATCGCGAGAGCACTGCTCTCGCACCGCCTGTCCGTCGTCCGGAGGAGCCACCATGTCCGCGCACCACCTCGTCGTCGGCGCCGGTCCCGCCGGCCGGCACGTCGCCGCCCTGCTGCTCGCCCGGGGCGACCGGGTCACCCTCGCCACCCGCTCCGGCCGCCGCACCGACCTGCCCGGCGCCGAGCACCTGGCGCTCGACGCCAGCGACGCCGACGCCCTGACCCGGGCGGCGCAGGGGGCCGTCACCCTCGTCAACGCCGCGAACCCCGGCGCCTACACGCAGTGGGAGCGGGTGTGGCCGCCGCTGGCCGCCGCGCTGCTCACCGCCGCCGAGCGCACCGGTGCCGTGTACGCGGTCGTCGGGAACCTCTACCCCCTGGGTCCCGTCGACGGCCCGATGCGCGAGGACCTGCCCGACGCCGCCACCGACCACAAGGGGGTGCTGCGCGCCCGGCTGTGGGCCGACGCGCTGGCCGCGCACCGCGCCGGACGGGTGCGCGCGGTCGAGGTCCGCGGCTCCGACTACGTCGGGGGCGGCCAGGGTCACGTCAGCCGCGTGCTGCCCGCCGCCCTGCGCGGCCGGCCCGTGCGTATGGTCGGGGCGGTCGACCAGCCGCACACCTTCACCGACGTGCTCGACGTCGCCCGCACCCTGGTCGCCGCCGTGGACGACCCGGGGGCGCACGGCCGCGCCTGGCACGTGCCCAGCGCCCCCGCGCGCACCCAGGCCCAGGCCCTCGCGGACGTGCTCGCCGCCGCGGGCCGCCCACCGGTCTCCGTGCGCGCGCTCGGGACTCGGACGCTGCGGACGGTCGGGCTCGTCGCGCCGGGGCTGCGGGAGGTCGGGCAGATGGCGTACCAGTTCACGCGCCCGTACGTCCTGGACGACACGGCAGCCCGGGCGCGGTTCGGCCTCGACCACACGCCGTGGGAGGAGACCTGCCGCCGGACCGCGGCCGCCGCGGGCGCCGACGTCCCCGCGCGGACCAGCCAGCGCTGACCGGCCGGCGCCGACCCGCTCGCGTGACCGTCACCGGCGCGTGCTACGTTCCCGCCCGGCGCGCGTCGAACGCCGGCGCCGCCGGTCGTCCGAGGAGCCCGCATGCCCGCAGTCCCGTCCCCGTCGTTCACGCTCCAGGCGGTCGACTACACCGACCCGCGCGCGGCGGCGCTCCGCGCGGCGATGGACGAGGAGATGGGCGCCCGCTACGCCGACGGTCCCGGCCTGTCGGCCGCCGGAGTGGCGGCGCTGACCGTCGACCCCGCCACCATCCGGCACACGGTGCTCGCCGTGGACGCGGACGGCACCCCGATCGGGCACGCCGCCCTGCGCGACCTGCGCGGCGAGTGGGAGGTCAAGCGCGTCGTCGTCGCGGCGGCGGCCCGCGGCCGGGGCGTCGGCCGCGCCGTCATGGCCGAGCTGGAGCGGCTGGCGCGCGCGGGCGGGGCGACACGGATGATCCTGCAGACCGGGGACCGGCAGCCCGAGGCGGAGGCGCTGTACGTCGCGGTGGGCTGGACGCCGATCCCCGCGTACGCCCCGTACGCCGACGCGCTGCCGATGTCCCGGTGCTACGCGCGGCACCTGGGCTGAGCCCTCCGAACCGTCCGGCGCGGATGAGGCCGCGGACGGTGGCGTCCGCTTCGGTGGCAGCAGGGGCCGCGCCCGCGGCACCCGTGCCGACGAGGAGGGACCCACCGTGCCCGGACACCACGCGCTGACGTTCTCCGCCGTCCCCGACCGCGACCAGGCGGTCCGCACCGTGCTCGGCCGGGCGCCCAGCGGCGCCGCGGACGTCGGGGAGGTGCTCGCCGCCGTCGGCGGGGTGAAGGACCACGACCACGAGGGCTGGTTCGCCGCGTGGCGCGACCTGGGCACCCGCGTGGCGGAGCGGGCGGACGCGTCGGCGGTGCGCGGGCACCGGGTGAGCGCGGCCGGGGCGTACCTGCGGGCGGCGGCGTACCTCGCGGCCGCGGTGGACGCGGCGGCGGCGCTGGAGTCGGACGCGGACCTGCTGCCGACGTTCCGGGCGCACCGCGCCGCGTGGGACCGGTGGGTCGCGACGAGCGGGCGGGACGTGGAGCGGCTGGACCTGCCGTACGAGGGCACGACCTTGCCGGGGTACCTGTTCCGCTCCCCCGGCCCGGGACCGCGCCCGACGCTGGTCGCGGTGAACGGCAGCGACGGGGCGCTGACGTCGCTGTGGTCCGGGATCCTGCACGGGGCGCTGGAGCGCGGGTACCACGCGCTCGCGTTCGACGGGCCGGGGCAGCAGTCGGTGCTGCTGGAGCAGGGCATCCCGTTCCGGCCGGACTTCGAGCGCGTGCTGACGCCGGTGCTCGACACGCTGCTCGAGCAGCCGGGCGTGGACGCGCGGCGCGTCGTCCTGTTCGGGATGAGCCAGGGCGGCTACTGGGTGGCCCGGGCACTGGCGTCGGAGCACCGCCCCGCCGCGGCGGTGCTGGACCCGGGCGTGGTGGAGGTCGCGACCTCCTGGGAGCGCGAGGTGCCGCACAGCCTGCTGACGCTGCTGGCCAAGGGCGACGACCACGCGTTCGACCGGGACATGGCGCTCGGCATGCGGCTGTCCCCCGCCACCGCGCGCACGTGGCGGTTCCGCGCCCGGCCGTACGGCGCGGAGGGCTACGCGGCGACCCTGCGGGCGGTGCGGGCGTACGACCTGCGCGACGTCGCCGGGCAGATCACCACGCCGCTGCTGATCACCTCGCCGGAGGGCGAGCAGTTCTGGCCCGGCCAGTCGGAGCGGCTGGCGTCGCTGACCGCCCCGGGGATCGCGGAGGTGGTGCCGTTCACGGCGGCGGAGGGCGCGGGCGGGCACTGCCAGCCGCTCGCCCGGACCCTGACCGACGAGCGCGTGCTCGACTGGCTGGACGAGCGGCTCGCGGCGGTGGACCTCACACCAGCGGGAGCGTGAGCCGGACGACGCACCGGAAGCCGACGTGGCTGGTGCCGGTGTCGACGGCCTGGGGACGGCGGGCGGCGGGCCGGTACCGACGGCAGTAGGTGTCCGCGCACAGGAACGACCCGCCCTTGACGACCCGACGCGGGACGGGGAACTGCGGCTGCGCCGGGTCGAGGCTGTCCTCCGGTGCGGGGCCGCGCGGGTCGACGGGGACGCAGCACGCGTGCTCGGCGTCGTCGGGGTGCCGCGGGGCGTACCAGTCCGCGGTGAGCTCCCAGACGTTGCCGGCCATGTCGTGCAGGCCGTAGGCGTTCGCGGGGAAGGCGCCCACGGGCGACGTCGACCCGTAGCCGGGGTCCGCGCGCCACGGGAAGTCGCCGTGCCAGTAGTTCGCCAGCCGCTCCCCCGGCGCTTCCGGTGCCGGGCCCCAGGTGTACGGCAGCCCGGGCAGGCCGCCCCGGGCGGCGGCCTCCCACTCCGCCTCGGTGGGCAGGGAGCGCCCGGCCCACGCGGCGTACGCCTCGGCGTCCTCGACGGCGACGTGCACCACGGGGTGCCGCTCCCGCCCGGCCGTGGACGACCCGGGACCGAGCGGGCGCGACCAGCACGCCCCCGGGACCCACGCCCACCACTGGCTGAGGTGCCGCAGGTCGACCGGGCCGGGCGTGCCGGTGAACACGAGCGACCCGGGCACGAGGTTCTCCGCCGGGGCACCCGGGTAGTCGGCCGGGTCGAGCGGGCGCTCGGCCACGGTGACGTACCCGGTGTCCCGGACGAACGCCGCGAAGGCGGCAGTGGTGACGGGGACGTCCTCGATGGCGAACGCGCCGACCCGCACCCGGTGCGGCGGCGCCTCCTCCGGCTCGTGGTCGGCGGAGCCCATGAGGAACTCCTGCGCGGGCACGGGCCGCAGCGGGGCGAGGTCGGGCCGCGCACGGACCCCGGTGGCGGTCACCGGTCGTCCCCCGCGAACACCGTCGACCAGTCGTCGCGCATGCTGACGACGGTCCAGCCGCGGTCCGCCGCGACCGCGAGCGCCTGCTCAGCGCCCGCGTCGGTGGCGAACTCGCGCTCGGCGTCGTCGTGGCGCAGCAGCAGCCGCAGCGCGGGCCCGTCCCCGCTCCCGGCGAAGCCGAGCATCGGGACGTCGCCGTTCGCGTTGCCCGCGGCCACCACGGGGCGGCGCCCCGTGCGGCTCCAGATCCGCACGGGTTTGACGGGCCCGTCGTCGAAGAACTCCATGGCGGCGGTGTAGCGCAGCGTCCCCGGCGCCCCGTCGACGTCGCCGGGCACGTACGCCAGGCCGACCGCGCTGCCGATCACCCGCTCCGGCGGCACCCCGTACAGGTCCTGCGCGACGGGGCGCACGAAGTCCCGGTCGCCGCCGGTGGCGAGGTAGACGACGTAGCCGTGCGCCTCCAGGTACCGGAGCAGGGCGATCATCGGGGCGTAGACGCACTCCCGGTAGGGCCGGCGCAGCACCGGGTGCTCGGCGGTGGCGAAGAACTCCCGCACCCGGGCGTCGTACGCGTCCACGTCGACGTCTGCGAAGGCGGTCGTGACGGCGTGCACGAGCAGCCGGAGGGCGGAGTCGTCCCCCCGGTAGTGGCGGTCCATCGCGTCGCCGAGCCACGCGAGGTCCCCGGTGCGCGCCTCGAGCCACGGCTGCCGGTCCCGCAGCGCGGGGTCGGCCTCCGCCATCTCGACGAACCGCCGCAGCAGGAAGTCGACCTGCACCGGCACGGGCCGCTCGCACCACAGGGTGCCGTCGTTGTCGAGCACCGCGACCCGGGCGGCGGGCTCGACGTGGTCCGCGCCGCCCGGGTCGGTGGTCCGGGCGACGAAGTCGAGCACGGCGCGGCGTGCGGGGCCGTCCCGCCACCCGGGCAGGTCGTCGGCCACGGTCAGTCCCGGGCCAGCGCGGCGTGCAGGCGCGCCACCGCCTGGTCGATGGTGAACGTCGCGGGCTCGTGGCGGGGCGGGAACTCCCGGAAGGTCTGCAGGAACTCGGTGGTGATCGCGGTGCCGTAGAGCGCGAAGAAGTCGTGGTCGAGGAACCAGTCCCAGTAGGTGTTGGACGTGATGTCGGCGCGCTCGAACGGGTCGGTGCGCAGGTTGAACAGCTTGGGGACCCGCAGCGGGACGAACGGCTCGCCCCAGATGCGCATGGTGCCGGCGGCGCGCTGCTCCATGAACACGATCTTCCAGTTGTCGAACCGGATGCCGAGCACGTCGCAGTCGTCGGAGAAGTAGATGAGCCCCTGCCGGGGGCTCGACGGGACCTGGCCCGTGAGGTAGGGCAGCAGGTCGTACCCGTCGATGTGCACCCGGAACGCCTTGCTGCCCGCCTGGTGGCCCTCCTTCAGCTTCTCCACGACGTCCGGCTCGCCCGCCGCCGCGAGGAAGGTCGGCAACCAGTCGTGGTGCTGGACGATCTCGTTGGACACCACCCCGGCGGGGATGTGCCCGGGCCACCGGACCACCTCCGGGACCCGGAACGCGCCCTCCCAGTTGGTGTCCTTCTCGCTGCGGAACGGCGTGGTCGCGCCGTCGGGCCAGGTGTTGGCGTGCGGTCCGTTGTCGGTGCTGTAGACCACGATCGTGTCGTCGGCGATGCCGAGCTCGTCCAGGGCGTCGAGCAGCACGCCCACGTGGGCGTCGTGGTCGACCATCGTGTCGTGGTACGCCGACTGCCAGCGGCCCGCCTGCCCGCGGCTCTCCGGCTTGGTGTGGGTGCGCAGGTGCATGTGGGTGGTGTTCATCCACACGAAGAACGGCGTCCCCTCGCCCGCCTGCCGGCGGATGAAGTCCACCGCCGCGGCGGTCGTCTCGTCGTCGACCGTCTCCATCCGCTTGCGGTTCAGCGGCCCGGTGTCCACGATCCGCTGCTTGCCGACCACCCCGTACTTCGGGTCCTCCGTGGGGTCGTGCTCGTCGGTCGCCCAGCAGTGCAGCACGCCGCGCGGCTGGTAGACGGCGTGCAGGCGCGGGAACTCCTCGGCGTCCGGGAAGTCGTCCTGCTCGGGGTCCTCCTCCGCGTTGAGGTGGTAGAGGTTCCCGAAGAACTCGTCGAAGCCGTGCACCGTCGGCAGGTAGGGGTTGCGGTCGCCGAGGTGGTTCTTGCCGAACTGCCCGGTCGCGTACCCGAGCGGCTTGAGCAGCTCGGCGATCGTCGGGTCCTCGCCGGACAGCCCGACGTCGGCCCCGGGGACGCCGACCTTGCTCATCCCCGTGCGGTACACCGACTGGCCGGTGATGAACGACGCGCGCCCGGCGGTGCAGCTCTGCTCGCCGTAGGAGTCGGTGAACCGCATGCCCTCGTCGGCGATCCGGTCGATGTGCGGCGTGCGGTACCCCATGAGCCCGTCGCTGTAGCAGCTGAGGTTGGTGATGCCGATGTCGTCGCCCCAGATGACGAGGATGTTCGGCTTGCCGTCCGGCATGGTGCCCTCCCTGGATCGCCCGTCCCGCCAGTGTCGGGCGGGACGGCGGGACGACACGTCACCCGACCGAGATGAGATGCGCCCCGCGGTCTGGCACCATCCATCGGACCGACGACGGCGCCCCGGACACCGCCGGGCGCCGGGGCCCGGCGGGCAGGAAGAGGCACGGATGACCACCCCGGAGGCGCACCCGGACGTCCTCGAGCCCGCAGGCACCGACGCCGCGGGCACCGATCCCGCCCCCGAGGCACCGGCCGCGCACCGGCGGCGTCGGCCCCGGCCGCCGAGCGCCCCCGGCATCGCCCTGGGCACGGTGTTCGCCGCCCTGGCGATGACGCCCTCGCTGCTGCCCCGGGACTGGTTCTTCCAGGCCGGGGTGTCGGGCATCTCCGGCGCCCTCGGGTACGGGATCGGCGTGCTGCTCGCCTGGGCGCTGCGCCACGTCCCCGCGTGGCGGCGCCTGCTCGCCTGGGCGACCCACCGGGTGCCGCCGCGGGTGCGCGCGTGGCTGCGGCCGCTGCTGGGCAGCCTGCTGGGCGCGGCGGCGGTGGCGCTGCTGGTGGTCATGCTCGTGCACGGCTCCCGCTGGCAGCGGGAGATGTCCGAGGCCATGGGCATGCCGGGGCCGTCCACCGGGGACTGGCTGCGCACGGGCCCGCTGCTGCTGGTCGTCGCGGCGGCGCTGGTGTTCGCGGTGCGCGGGCTGCGGTGGACGAGCCTGCGGGTGGAGCGGGTGCTGCGGCGGCGCCTGCGGTTCCCGCGGATCCTCGCGAGCGGCGTCGCCGCGGGCCTGGTGGCGGTGCTCGTCGTGGTGCTGGTCAACGACGTGCTGCTGTCGCGGGCGCTGTCCTGGGCGGACACCGCGTTCGCGTCGGCGAACACCCGCGACCACGCCGGGGTCGTGCAGCCGACCGCCCCCGAGCGCTCCGGCTCCCCCGACTCGCTCGTGCCGTGGGACACGCTCGGGCGCGAGGGCCGGCGGTTCGTCAGCGAGGGGCCCGGCCCCGACGTGCTGTCGGCGGCGTCCCGCACCGGGACGGTCACGGAGCCGGTGCGGGTGTACGCGGGCCTGGACTCCGCACCGACCGCCGAGGAGCGCGCGGCGCTGGCCGTGGCGGACCTGGAGCGCGCGGGCGGGTTCGACCGCGCGGTGCTGCTGATCGCCACCACGACCGGCAGCGGCTGGGTGAACGGGTCGGCGGTGGCGTCGCTCGAGCTGCTGCACGCCGGGGACACCGCGGCGGTCGCGACGCAGTACTCGTACCTGCCGAGCTGGCTGTCGTTCCTCGTCGACCGGTCCCGCGCCGCCGACGAGGCGCAGGCGCTCGCCGCCGCCGTGGAGGCCCGCGTCGCGCAGATGCCCGAGGCGGACCGCCCGCAGGTGCTCGCGTACGGGGAGAGCCTGGGGTCCTACGGCTCCGAGACCGCGTACGACTCGCTCGCCGACATCCGTGCCCGCACCGACGGGGTGCTGTGGGTCGGCCCGCCCAACTCCAACCCGATCTGGCACGCCCTGGTCGACCGCCGCGACCCCGGCACCACGTCGCTCGCCCCGGTGTACGCGAGCGGGCTGCTGGTCCGGTTCGCGGGTGACACCGAGCAGATCGCCGAGCCGCCGACCGCCTGGGAGGAGCCGCGGGTGCTGTACCTGCAGCACGCCTCCGACCCGATCGTGTGGTGGGGCCCGGACCTGCTGTTCAGCGAGCCGGACTGGTTGCAGGGCAACCCCGCCGGCGAGGGCGGGCTCACGATGACCTGGTACCCGGTCGTCACGTTCTGGCAGCTGACGTTCGACCTGGTGAACTCCAAGGGCGTCCCCGACGGGCACGGGCACAACTACGACGGGCTCACCCTGGACGGCTGGGTCGCCGTCGCCCCGCCCGACGGGTGGACGGACGCCGACACCGAGCGGGTGCGGGCGCTCCTGGACGACTGAGCACGGTCGAGCCCGCGCGCAACGCCCGGCCGGTCCGCGAGACGCGCTCCCCGCACCTGGCGCCGGTCCGCGACACTGGGCCCGCGGGGGTCGCGGCCCCGTCGCACCCCCAGGAGGTCACTGTGTCCGGCACGTACTCGCACGTCGTCATCGGCGCCGGCGCCATCGGCTCGGCCGCCTCGTACTGGCTGACCCGGCGCGGCGCCGAGCGCGTCCTGCTGCTGGAGCAGCACGACCTCGGCCACGCCCTCGGGTCGTCGGGCGACCACTCGCGCATCATCCGGCGGTCGTACCACCGCGCGGAGTACGCGCGCCTCACCGACGCCATGTTCGAGGCGTGGGAGCAGGTCGAGCGCGCCTCCGGCCTGCCGGTGTACACCCGCACCGGCGGCCTCGACCTCGCCCCGCCGGAGCACGGCGGCGACGCCCGCCTGGACGTGTTCCGCGCCGCGATGGACGCCGCCGGGCACACCTACCAGGACCTCACGACCGACGACCTGCGTGCCCGGTATCCGCAGTGGCGCGTCCCCGACGGGACGGCCGCGCTGTTCCAGGCCGACGCCGGGATCATCGACATCCGCCGGTCCGTGTCCGCCCACACCGCGCTCGCCCTGGCTGCCGGGGTCGAGCTGCGCACCCGCACCCGCGTCACCGGGCTCGACGTCCGCGACTCGTCGGTCACGGTCCGCACCACCGGGGGCGACGTCGAGGCCGGGGCGCTCGTCGTCGCCACCGCGTCCTGGCTGCCCGAGCTCATGGGGGACCTCGGCCTGGACTTCCGGCTCACGCTGTCCGAGGAGCAGGTGGACTACGTCGCGGCGCGGCACCTGCCCTCGTTCACCCCGGACCGGTTCCCGATCTGGGTCTACCACGGCGCGGACGTGCACTACGGGTTCCCGGTCTACGGCGAGGCCGCCGTGAAGATCGCCCGGGACATGCGCGGACGGTTCGTCACCGTCGACGGGCGCACCCACCAGCCCGACCCGGAGGAGACCGCCCGCTCGCTGCGGTTCCTCGCCGAGCACCTGCCCGACGCCGCCGGGGCGCCGCTCGTCGCCCGCACGTGCGTCTACGACATGCCGGCCGACCGGGAGTTCGTCCTCGACACCGTCCCGGGGCACCCGCACGTCGCGGTCGCGAACGGGGCCGGGCACGCCGGGAAGTTCGCGAGCCTGCTCGGCAGCGTCCTCGCGGACCTGCTCACCGCGGGGACGACCACCCACGACATCGACCTGTTCTCCCTGGACCGCCCCGCGATCACCGACCCGCGCTTCCCCACCGAGTTCTCGCTGCACGCCTGAGTCAGAGCGCGCCGATCCCGTCCCCGAGGAGCTTGGTGCCGATGACCAGCATCAGCGTCGCCACGACGACGGCGTTCTCCCGGACCAGCCAGGTCCGCAGGCCCCCCAGGACGGCGGCGGCGCGCGCACCGGCGGTCAGGTAGACGACGAGCGGCGCGGCGACCCCGACCGACGCGACGACCACGAACACCGCGAGCGCCACCGCCCGCGCGCCGGTCTCGTCGGTCGCGGTCGCGATGGCCACCGCGCCGGAGGCCACCAGCAGCAGGTTCTTGGGGTTCACGGCGCCGAGCAGCACGGCCAGGCCGAAGGCGCGCACCGGGGTGAACCCGTCGACCGCGCGCATCCACCCCGGCACGGGCGGCTCGGCGTCCCCCCGAGGGCGCCCGCGCCACTGCGCGACGGCGACCAGCAGCGCCAGCACGCCCAGGACGATCTTCAGCACGGCGACCCAGGTCGGCGGCTCCCCCGACCCCGCCGCGGCGCCCGCCACGAGCACGACCACGGTCCCCAACGCCGCGATGCCGAGGACCCACCCGGCCAGGAACGCCGTCGCGTCCGCGCGGGCGCGCGGGGTCACCAGCATCAGCACCACCGCGACCACCGGCATGGGGCTGAGCAGCACGCCCACCGCCACCGGCAGCGACTGCCCGATCGCCTCGCCCACCGCGCACCTCCTGGCCCCCGAGCCTCGCCGGGGCGGCGGTGCCGGGCATCACCCCCGCGGGGTGATGCCGCGGACCGGCCCCGGCACGACGGTGGACGCACCAGCCGGCACGACCGCCGGGAGGGGCGATGCTCTACCACATCCGCGTGCGCGGACCGCTGAGCGACTACGCCGCCCTGCGGGAGTACGCGGACATCGTCGCGGCCCCCACCGGGGACGGGGCGATGCTGTCCTGCCAGGTCCCCGACGCCGCCGGGCTCGCCGGGGTCGTCGCGCTGCTGACCGACCTGCGGCTCGAGATCACCGAGCTGCGCGTGGTGCAGGACGCCACCTGAGCGCCCGACGATCATCCGCGACGGATGAGGCGCCCGCGCGCCGGGCCCCGGGACGCTGGCCCCGGCGGCGCGGGACGGGGGGGGGACCGCGCCGCCGGGGCGACGGGCCGCGACCCGTCCCGCTACGGTGGTCCCGTCCTCGAGCAGAGGGGCGTGGTGGACGTGGGGGGACGTCCGACGGCCCGGTCCGCGACGACGCCGGCCGGCAAGATCAGCCCGCCGGTGGCACCGGCGGGGCACCTGGAGCGCCCGCGGCTGCTGGGCGCCCTGGACGACGCGCTGGCGGCGCACCGGACCGTGCTCGTCGCCGCACCCGCGGGGTTCGGCAAGAGCTGCCTGCTGGCCTCGTGGGTGTCCCACCGGACCACGCCGGTCGCGTGGGTGTCGGTCGACGGCCTGGACGACGACCCCGGGCGGCTGGCCCGCGTGCTCGCCGACGCCGTCGAGCGCGCCCGCCCCGGCACCCTCACCGCCCGGTGGACCGCCGCTGCCGACGCCGCGACCAGCCGCCGGGTCGACGCGCTGCTCGCCGACGTCGAGGCGGCGGGCGCGGACCTCACCGTCGTGCTGGACGACGTGCACACCCTGTCGTCCGCGACCGCGCGCACCGTCCTCGCTCCCCTGCTGCGCTACCCCGCGATGCCGCGCGTCGTCGTCGCCGGGCGGCACGACACCACGCTCCCGGTGAACCGGATGCGGATCAGCGGCGACCTCGGCGAGCTGCGGGCGGGGGCGCTCGCGTTCACGCGCGACGAGGTCGCCGCGTTCGCCCGGCTCAACGGCACGGCCGCCGACGCGGCCGGTGTCGCCACGCTGTGGGACCTGACCCAGGGCTGGCCCGTCGCCGTGCGGCTCGCCGTCGCCGCCGGTCTGCTCGACCGCGACCTCGCGACCGTGCAGCCGCTGGCGGGCACCGACGTCCCGATCACCGGCTACCTCGTGGAGGAGGTCATCGGCACGCTGCCCCCCGACCTCGCGTCGTTCGTGCTGCTCGCGAGCACCGCCGACGCGCTCGACGCCGACCTGGCGGAGGCCCTGGTGCCGGGCGGCTCCGCGGCGCTGGAGCAGTGCGCCGACCGGGGCGTGTTCCTGACCCGCGCGGGTGGACAGGGTGGACAGGGCGGCCTGCCCGTCTACCGGTGGCACTCCCTCGTGGCCGCGCACGCCCGCACCCTGCTGCAGCGCCGCGACCCCGCCGCCGCCCAGCGCGCCCACCGGGTCACCGCCGAGCACCTGCGGCGCCGCGACCCCGCCGCCGCGATCACCCACGCGCTCGCCGGCGGCGACCCCGCG
>NZ_RFFI01000199.1 GCF_003696205.1 Cellulomonas triticagri | reverse complement strand
GCGGCAGCGGGCTCGGCGACGGGCGCCGGGGCGGCGACCGCCGGGGCGGGCTCGGCGACCGGAGCGGGGGCGGTGGCCTGCGGGGCCGGGGCCGCCTCGACCTCGGTCTGCTCGACCGGGGTCTCCTCGCGCTGCTCGCGACGGGCGCGACGCTGCTCGTTCTTCTGCTCGGCCTTCTTCTTGGTCGGGCCGAGCACCATGATCATGTTGCGGCCGTCCTGCTTCGGCATGCTCTCGATGAAGCCGAGCTCGGACACGTCGTCCGCGAGCCGCTGCAGCAGGCGCACGCCCATCTCCGGGCGCGACTGCTCGCGGCCGCGGAACATGATCATGACCTTGACCTTGTCGCCGGCCGACAGGAACCGCTCGACGTGGCCCTTCTTGGTGCCGTAGTCGTGCGGGTCGATCTTGAGCCGGAAGCGGATCTCCTTGAGAACCGTGTTGCTCTGGTTGCGCCGGGCCTCGCGGGCCTTCATGTCTGCTTCGTACTTGAACTTGCCGTAGTCCATGATCTTGCAGACGGGCGGACGGGCGTCCGGGGCGACCTCGACGAGGTCGAGGTCGGCGTCCTGGGCCAGGCGCAGTGCGTCCTCCACGCGGACGATGCCGACCTGCTCGCCGTTCGGGCCGACCAGGCGGACCTCGGCGACGCGGATCCGATCGTTGATGCGGGGCTCGCTGATGTGGTGCTCCTCAGAGTCGAAGTTCCGGACTCCCAGGAACGAGGAAGGCCCCCGGACCTGGGCACAGGCGGGGGCCGACACGGTTCCACGACGCCCCACACGGGGTAGTACGCCGTACGGGCCGCACTCCCCTGGCGGGGCTACGACCTGGACCGGGACCTGGACCCTGCTGCCGGCGGACCGGGCGGTCGGGACTCAGGTGGGATCGACTCCACTTGTGCGCCTGGACCCTCCGCACGCACCCGCAGGAGAGCGAGCACACAGGGACGATCCAGGCCAGTCGTGAATGACTCTACCAGAACCTCCGCGCCAGCCCGGATGTTCCCCGCACCGACCATCCCAGCGACGTGACACGCCGTCAGATCCCTGCTTGAACAGTTCCAGAAAGCATGCCAGGGTGAGGACATGCCTGTCGACCAGCACACCCACGGCGCACCCGCGCAGCCTGCGGAGATCCTCCGCGAGCAGGGTCTGCGGGTCACCGCGCCGCGGCTCGCGGTGCTCGACGCGGTGGCCGCCGTGCCGCACGCCGACGCCGACGCCGTGCTGCGGCACGCCCGCGCCGCCCTGCCGACCGTGTCGGTGCAGGCGGTGTACGACGTGCTGCACGCGCTGACCGACGCGGGCATCCTGCGCCGCATCGAGCCCGCCGGTCACCCGGCGCGCTACGAGCGGCGCGTGGGCGACAACCACCACCACGTGGTGTGCCGCACCTGCGGGGCCGTCGACGACGTCGACTGCGCCGTGGGCGAGGCCCCCTGCCTGACACCCAGCTCGACGTCGGGCTTCACCGTGGAGACCGCCGAGGTCACCTACTGGGGGCTGTGCCCCTCGTGCCGGGACCTGCCAGCGGACTGACGCACGAGCACAGCAGCACACGGACACCGAGGCGCCGCAGGCGGTCCACCCGGACCGCCCGACGGAACCGCCCGGCCACGGACCGGCACCGACCGGCCCGGACCACCCACCCACCGACCACCGGTCGGGCGACCCCGCCCGCCCGGTCCCCGGCGCACCCTCGTCCGGCGCGCCGCCGACCCGGAAGGACACCCCCGTGACCCAGGTCAACCCGACCACCACGAACTCCGGAGCCCCCGTCGCCTCCGACGCCCACTCGCTGTCCGTGGGCGCGGACGGCCCGCTCGTCCTGCACGACCACTACCTGGTGGAGAAGCTCGCGCAGTTCAACCGCGAGCGCGTCCCCGAGCGCGTCGTGCACGCCAAGGGCGGCGGCGCGTTCGGCACCTTCACCACCACCGGCGACGTGAGCGCCTACACCCGCGCCGCGCTGTTCCAGCCCGGCGTCGCGACCGACATGCTGGCCCGGTTCTCCTCGGTCGCCGGCGAGCACGGCTCTCCCGACACCTGGCGCGACCCCCGCGGCTTCGCGCTGAAGTTCTACACGTCCGAGGGCAACTACGACCTCGTCGGCAACAACACCCCCGTGTTCTTCCTGCGCGACGGCATCAAGTTCCCCGACTTCATCCGCTCGCAGAAGCGCCTGCCCGGCTCGAACCTGCGCGACAACGACATGCAGTGGGACTTCTGGACCCTGTCGCCGGAGTCCGCACACCAGGTCACCTGGCTCATGGGCGACCGCGGCCTGCCGCGCTCGTGGCGCACCATGGACGGCTTCGGGTCGCACACCTACCAGTGGATCAACGCGGCGGGCGAGCGGTTCTGGGTCAAGTACCACTTCACGACGCAGCAGGGCATCGAGAACCTCACGGGCGACGAGGCCGCGCAGCTCGCGGGCTCCGACGCGGACCACCACATCCGCGACCTGCACGAGCACATCGAGGCCGGGGACTTCCCGCGCTGGACCCTGTCCGTCCAGGTCATGCCGTACGAGGACGCGAAGACGTACCGCTTCAACCCGTTCGACCTCACCAAGGTCTGGCCGCACGCCGACTACCCGCTGATCGAGGTCGGCGTCATGGAGCTCAACCGGAACCCGGCGAACTACTTCGCGGAGATCGAGCAGGCGACGTTCGCGCCGAGCAACTTCGTCCCCGGGATCGCGACCAGCCCTGACAAGATGCTGCTCGCGCGGATCTTCTCCTACGCGGACGCCCACCGGTACCGCGTCGGCACCAACCACCAGCAGCTGCCGGTGAACGCGCCGAAGTCCGAGGTGCACAGCTACTCCAAGGACGGCGCCGCGCGGTACTCGTTCAACGCGCCCGACGTCCCGGTGTACGCCCCGAACTCGGTCGGCGGCCCGGCGGCCGACCCGGCCCGCGCCGCCGAGTCCGGCGGCTGGGAGTCCGACGGCGAGATGGTCCGCACCGCGGCGACCCTGCACCCCGAGGACGACGACTGGGGCCAGGCGGGCACGCTCTACCGCGAGGTCTTCGACGACGCCGCCCGCGCGCGGTTCCTCGAGACCATCACCGGCCACGTCGGCGGGGTGAAGGACGACGGCATCCGCGCCCGCGCGGTGCAGTACTGGACGAACGTGGACGCCGGGCTGGGCGCCGCCCTCGCCGCCGCGCTGCGCGACGCGGGGCTGCCCGCCGAGACCGGCGAGCCCGCGACCGCGAGCACCCCGGTCGCCTGACCGACCGAGCACGCCCGTGGCGTCCGCGAGCACCGTCCTGACGGTCGCTCCCGGACGCCACGGGCGTCTCCACGCCGCCGTGCGCGCGACGCGCCCGCCTGGACGACGGCCCCCGATGAGAGGATCGCCCGCATGACCGAGACTCCCGACCCCTCGACCGCCACCCGCGACATCGCCGACGTGGCCGCGGTCGAGGTCATCACGACCGCCGCCGTGCACCTGATGAGCGCCGCCGCGGTGAAGTGCGGCCTGTCCCCCGACACCGACGACGCGACGGGGGCCGAGTACCTGGACCTCGACGAGGCCCGCAAGCTCATCACCGCGCTCGCCGCGCTGGTCACGGCCTCCGCACCCGACATCGGCAACCAGCACGCGCGCTCGCTGCGGGACGGGCTGCGGTCGCTGCAGCTGGCGTTCCGCGAGGCGAGCCCGTTCCCCGACGCGCCGGGCGAGGGCCCGGGCGAGAAGTTCACCGGCTACGTGTCCTGAGGCGCGCCCGGGTCGTACCGGCCCGGGGAGTCCGTCAGGACCGGCAGGGTCCGTGCCGCGGGTCCTCGTCCGGGACGAGGTCGGGGGCGACGGGCGGCAGCGGTCGCACCGGGACGTCGTCCGCGCCGACCGGCGCCGGGGTCGGCACGACCCCGGCGGGCACCGTGCCCGCGAGCACGGTGCCCGCCGGCGACTCGCCCGCCGGCCCGGCGTCGGGC
>NZ_RFFI01000198.1 GCF_003696205.1 Cellulomonas triticagri | reverse complement strand
CGTCCCGCAGCGCCCCGGGCGCCGGCCCCGGGGTCGGCGCCCGGGGCGTCGTCGTCCGCGCGCCGCCGGTGCGCCCGGACCGCCCCCGGCGCCGGTTCGGGGTAGGATGTATCTTGACATCAAGATACTTCGGGAGCCGGCACGGCTCGGGCGCCCAGAGCCCGGCGTGCGCCTCCCGCCCGGCCGTCCCCCAGCGGTCGCAACTCGCCCAACGAAGGAGCCCACTGTGAGCACCGTCGACAGCTTCGGGTCGAAGTCCCGGCTGCAGGTCGCCGACGAGTCCTACGAGATCTTCCGGCTGGACGCCGTGCCGGGCACGGAGAAGCTGCCGTACAGCCTCAAGGTGCTGGCCGAGAACCTGCTGCGCACCGAGGACGGCGCGAACATCACCGCCGACCACGTGCGCGCCCTCGCCGCGTGGGACCCGGCCGCGGAGCCCGACACGGAGATCCAGTTCACGCCGGCGCGCGTGATCATGCAGGACTTCACCGGCGTGCCCTGCGTGGTCGACCTCGCCACGATGCGCGAGGCCATGGTCGACCTCGGCGGGGACCCGACCCGGATCAACCCGCTCGCGCCCGCCGAGCTCGTCATCGACCACTCCGTGCAGATCGACGTCTTCGGCCGCGAGGACGCGTTCCGGCGCAACGTCGAGATCGAGTACCAGCGCAACCACGAGCGCTACCAGTTCCTGCGCTGGGGCCAAACCGCGTTCGACGACTTCAAGGTCGTCCCGCCGGGCACCGGCATCGTGCACCAGGTCAACATCGAGTACCTGGCCCGCGCGATCATGACCCGCGAGGTCGAGGGCGTCCTGCGCGCCTACCCGGACACCTGCGTCGGGACCGACTCGCACACGACGATGGTCAACGGCCTCGGCGTGCTCGGCTGGGGCGTCGGCGGCATCGAGGCCGAGGCGGCCATGCTCGGCCAGCCCGTGTCGATGCTGATCCCGCGCGTCGTCGGCTTCAAGCTCACCGGCTCCATCCCGTCCGGCGTCACCGCGACCGACGTCGTGCTCACCATCACCGAGCAGCTGCGCCGCCACGGCGTCGTCGGCAAGTTCGTGGAGTTCTACGGCGACGGCGTCGCCGCCGTGCCGCTCGCGAACCGCGCGACCATCGGCAACATGTCGCCGGAGTTCGGCTCCACCTGCGCGATCTTCCCGATCGACGACGTCACGGTGGACTACCTGCGCCTGACCGGGCGCTCCGAGCAGCAGCTCGCGCTGGTCGAGGCGTACGCCAAGGAGCAGGGCCTCTGGCACGACCCGTCCCGCGAGGTCGCGTACTCCGAGTACCTCGAGCTCGACCTCGGCACCGTGGTGCCCAGCATCGCCGGCCCGAAGCGACCGCAGGACCGCATCGAGCTCACCGCGGCCAAGGAGTCGTTCGCGACGTCGATCCTCGACTACGTGTCCGACGCCGAGAAGGCGCCGTTCACCGGGCTGGACGAGTCCGTGGACGAGACGTTCCCGGCCTCCGACCCGATCGCCGCGGGGGAGCACGCCGACGGCTCCGACGCCCCGGCACACGTCGCCGCGGGGGACGCCGCGAGCCGCCCGCACAAGCGGGTCCCGGTGACCCTCGCCGACGGCACCACCACCGAGCTCGACCACGGCGCCGTGGTGATCGCCTCGATCACCTCGTGCACCAACACCTCGAACCCGTCGGTCATGCTCGCCGCGGCGCTGCTCGCGAAGAAGGCCGTCGAGCGCGGCCTCGTCTCGCAGCCGTGGGTCAAGACCTCCATGGCCCCGGGCTCGCAGGTCGTCACGAACTACTACGAGAAGGCCGGGCTCTGGCCGTACCTGGAGAAGCTCGGCTTCCACCTGGTCGGCTACGGCTGCGCGACCTGCATCGGCAACTCGGGCCCGCTGCCCGAGGAGGTCTCGGCGGTCGTCAACGAGCACGACCTGTCCGTCGTCTCGGTGCTGTCCGGCAACCGGAACTTCGAGGGCCGCATCAACCCGGACGTCAAGATGAACTACCTGGCGTCCCCGCCGCTGGTCATCGCGTACGCCCTCGCCGGGTCGATGGACTTCGACTTCGACCACCAGCCGCTCGGCACCGACGAGTCCGGTGCCCCGGTGTACCTGGCGGACATCTGGCCGACGCCGGAGGAGGTGCAGGCGACCATCGACGCCAGCATCGACCGCTCGATGTTTGAGGCCGACTACGCCGACGTCTTCGCCGGCGACGACCGGTGGCGCTCCCTGCCGACCCCCGAGGGCGACACGTTCGCCTGGGACGGCGCGTCCACCTACGTCCGCAAGCCCCCGTACTTCGAGGGCATGGCCGCCGAGCCGGCCCTGGTGACGGACGTCAGCGGCGCCCGGGTGCTCGCCAAGCTCGGCGACTCGGTCACCACCGACCACATCAGCCCCGCCGGGTCCATCAAGGCGGACAGCCCCGCGGGCGCCTACCTCGCGGAGCACGGCGTCGAGCGGCGCGACTTCAACTCCTACGGCTCGCGCCGCGGGAACCACGAGGTCATGATCCGCGGCACCTTCGCCAACATCCGGCTGCGCAACCAGCTCGTCCCCGGGGTGGAGGGCGGCTTCACGCTGAACCACCTCACGGGCGAGCAGACGTCGATCTACGACGCCGCGCAGGCGTACGCCGCGGCCGACGTGCCGCTGGTGATCCTCGGCGGCAAGGAGTACGGCTCCGGCTCCTCGCGCGACTGGGCGGCCAAGGGCACGGCCCTGCTGGGCGTGCAGGCGGTCATCACCGAGTCGTTCGAGCGCATCCACCGGTCGAACCTCATCGGCATGGGCGTGCTCCCGCTGCAGTTCCCGGCGGGGGAGTCCGCGGACTCGCTCGGCCTGGACGGCACGGAGACGTTCGACATCGCGGGCATCACGGCGCTGAACGACGGCACCACGCCGCGCACCGTCGCGGTCCGGGCGGCGAAGGCCGACGGCTCGGTGGTCGAGTTCGACGCGGTCGTGCGCATCGACACCCCCGGTGAGGCGGACTACTACCGCAACGGCGGGATCCTGCAGTACGTGCTCCGGTCGCTCGTCGCGGCCTGATCCACGCGCCGTCGACGCCCCCGCGTGCCTCCGGGCTGCGGGGGCGTCGCCGTCGGTGCGGCTCCGGTGGCGCGGGGCGGCTGGCGCCGGCATGCCGACTGCCGTGACGCGGCGGTGTCCGTGCAGGTCAGCGGCCTGGACCAGCCTCTGCGAGGGCTGGGTTGACGTTCACCGTCAGGATGCGTAATGTTCTCCGAGCTGCCCGAGAGGGAGGAACGGACACCGAGGCTCAGCCCGGTGGCTGGTCCCGCGGGTGGCCACCCCCTCGGTACGACCTCAGGCGCTTCTGGCGTCCGGATCGTCGTGCCGGACCAGGCTCCGACGGTGCGATGTCGTGGAAATCACGCACGAAGCACACGAAATAGCCTGCTAGAGTCGGGGAAGTCGATTCGCCGGAATGAAGATCCTGGTGAAGAGGCAGGCCGGAAGCTCTGGTAGAGTGAAGGAACGCGAAATGCCGGGAACGGTACGGAGCGCAGAATTCCTCTGGTAGGGTTCAGGGCAACGGAGAAACGCCGGAAGGCGCGGAAACGGGCCAGGAACTTCTGGTAGATTGATCGACAGGCCTCCGGCCGCTCGCCTGATGAGGGTAGGTGGGGGATGCGCGTCTGTTCTTTGAGAACTCAACAGTGTGCCTAGTAGTTGATGCCAAGATGGTTCATCGCTCGGGTTGGTGGCCTCGTTCGAGGTCGGCTGGTTCGTGGTGGTGGATTCTTGGTTGATATCGAGTCGGTGCCTCTACTTCCGTCGGGGGCCGGCTCGTTAACAGCCGAATTCAACTGGTTGCTCCTTCGTCAGCGTGGGGGTGGCCGTTTCGTGTGTCGGTTGATCTCCGCCTTCGGGTGGGGGTTGCCATGGAGACATCTACGGAGAGTTTGATTCTGGCTCAGGACGAACGCTGGCGGCGTGCTTAACACATGCAAGTCGAACGGTGAAGCCCAGCTTGCTGGGTGGATCAGTGGCGAACGGGTGAGTAAC
>NZ_RFFI01000197.1 GCF_003696205.1 Cellulomonas triticagri | reverse complement strand
CGCGGCGCTCCCGGGCACGGCCGCGCCGGGTCGCGCCGCACCCGACCGCACCGGACCGGCGGGGGCGGTCGCGTGACCGCCCGGCTCGCCGTCACCGGCCCCGAGAGCACCCCGACGCCGCGCGTCGTCCCGTTCCCCGCCGCCCGCGCGCCCGAGGACGGTCCCGGCGTGGTGATCGGCACCGTCGACCTGCCCGGCGCCAGCCGCGACGCACCCGACCACGGCCCGGCGGCGACGCTGGACGACCTGGTCCGCACCCACCTGCCCGGTCTGCTCCGCTACGCGACGATCCTGGTCGGCGACGAGCACACCGCCGCCGACCTGGTGCAGGAGGTGCTGCTGCGGGCGCACGTGCGCTGGCACCGGATCGCCCTGACCGAGCGGCCCGACCTGTACCTGCGGCGCATGGTCACCAACGAGCACCTGTCGTGGCGGCGGCGCTGGCACGTGCGCACGATCCGGCCCGCGTCGGACGAGGTGCTGGCCGCCCACGCGGACGTCGCGCGCGACCACGCGCACGGCCTCACCGAGCACGACGCCATGTGGCGGCGGCTCGCCGACCTGCCCGCGCGGCAGCGCACCGTCCTGGTGCTGCGCTACTACGAGGGCCTCGCGGACGTCGACATCGCGGCGGTGCTGGGCACCTCCGCGGCGACGGTCCGCTCCCACGCTTCGCGCGCGCTGACGACGCTGCGCGCCACCGACCCGACGTCCGAGGAGACGCGATGACCGAGCACCGCCCGAACCCGGGTGCCGACGACGACCTGGCGCGCCGTGTCGCCGCGGCGCTGCGGGACCGGGAGCCGTCCGCGGACACGACGCAGGCCGCCGCGGACCGGATCGCCGACCGGCTCGCCGCCGCGCAGACGCAGGCGCGCGTCGTCCCGCTGGCCCGCCGCGTGGGCACGGTCGCCGCCGCGGGTGTCGTGACGTCGACGGTCGTGGTGCTGGGCGCGGGCGCCGCGGCGGCCGCCAACCCGTACTCGGGGTTCGCGGTCGCGGTGGAGAACGTCGCGCACGCGGTCGGCGTGGACTGGTCGGCGATGCCCGAGGGGTACACGCGCGACCAGTACACGGCGTTCTGGGACGCCGGGTACACGGTCGGCGACGTGCAGGCGCTGGAGGACCTGTGGCAGGTGGACGCGACGACGGCGAAGGCCCAGGCGGGCCAGCTGCTGCTCGACGGCGCCGACGTGCCGGTGGCTCCCGGGTCCGCGCAGCAGACCCCGGAGCCCGTCGACACCTCCGACCCGCTGACGGCCTACTTCGACTCCGGGTACTCCCTCGCCGAGGCGGAGCAGCTCGCGGACCTCTGGCAGGTCGACCTCGGCGAGGCCAAGGTCCGCGCGGGGCAGATGATCGTGGACGGGGAGCAGCCGCCGGTCCCGGCGCCCTGAGGTCGCGCGCGCGACACGCGTGCGGGACGCGGGCAGGACGGCCCCGGGCGTGCTGAGGTGGGGATCGGGCGGGAAGCGCTGACCACGATCAGGTGAATCGGGACCTCGGTCCCATGAAGTTCCTGGTCAGTGGTCGATCGGACGGCGGGGCCGTGCCGCGTGCCCCGTCCCGCTGCCCCGTGCCGCTCTCCCGTCCCGGAAGGACCCTCTGTGCTGCGACCGACCCGGATCCTGCTGCGCGACGGCGAGACCCGCGCCCTGCTGCGCGCCGTCGACCTGCGGGGCCACACCGTCCGGATCGAGGGCACCGCGGGCGCGTTGCGGGTGGAGGACCTGACGACCGAGACGCTGCTGGTCGACGCCCCGATGGCCCAGCTGGAGCTGATCGACGGCGAGACCATCACGTACGCCGGGGCGGGGCGGGTGCTGGACCAGCGCGAGCTGCGCTACCTGCGGATCACGCTGGAGTTCGTCGAGACCTCGTCCCGGCCGCTGCCGCGCGTCGGGATCTGAGCCGCCGCCCGCGTCCCGTCCCGCAGCCCGTCGCGCACCGCCTCCAGCCAGGCGGTGCCGTGCTCCTGGTCGGGCTCGAGGTAGTTCCCCTCGGCCCACTCGTTCCACGACTTCAGCCACAGCAGCCGCTCCTGCGCGGGCCGGTCGGCGAGCAGGGCGGTGGCGTCGGCGACGTGCCGGCGCAGCACCCGCGGCCCGGTCCCGGTGAGCACGAACCCGCGGCGGCCGGACCGCGGGGTGTTGTCCCAGTTGGCGATCACGCAGGGCTGCCGGGTGGGGCGCAGTCCGAGGTGCGCCATGTAGTCCGCGCGCACGGGGTACCGCTCCGGTCCGCGCGAGAGCCGGCGGGCGATGCGGCGTCGCCAGAACTCGCGACGGCCGAACCGCACGGGCATCCGCATCTGGATCCCGGCGTCGAAGCCCGCGGCCTCGGCGTCCGGGAACCCCTCGCCCCAGTCGAACCAGTCCGAGATCTCGGCGACCAGGTACAGCCCGGGCAGGCCGCCGGCGCGGGCCAGGGCCTGCCACCGGTCGACGAAGGCCGCGGGGTCGGGCAGCTCCGCGGGCTTGTGCACGACGAGCACGGGACGGTCGTCGACGCGCAGGTAGCGGGGGTCGTGGAACGCGGGCAGCAGGGCCTGCACGTGCGCGCGGTCGTCCTCCGGGCCGGGGTAGGTCTGCTCGACGAGGACCCGGTTGGGTGCGCCGTGCCAGGTGCCGCTCCAGGTCTCGTTGGCCCACGCCAGGCAGAACCCGGTGTCCGGGGCGCCGGACGCCAGCACCTCCGCGAAGGGTCGTTCGAGCAGCTGGCGCCCGCCGCCGAACCAGTAGTGCCAGTAGCAGAACGCCTCGATGCCGTGCGCCCGGGCCAGGTCGCCCTGGGCGGCGCGCACCTCGGGGACCCGCAGGTCGTAGAACCCGAGGTCGGCGGGCAGGTGCGGCTGCCGGTGGCCGGGGAACAGCGGCCGCCCCCGGACGGTGTTGGTCCACTCGGTGAACCCCGGCCCCCACCAGGCGTCGTTCTCCGGGACGGGGTGGTACTGCGGGAGGTAGAACGCGATCGCGCGCGCACCGAGGTCGTCCATGGTGAGGCCCCCTGTCGACCGGGTCGGGTGCGCGGCGCTGCGTGCCCGATTTGTCCGGTTCTGCGACGAGCATGGGCCCGCCCGGGCGCTCCCGCAAGGCGACACGGCGGCGTCAGCGGGCGTGCCGGTTCCCGTGCTCGGCGGCGCGCGCCACCGCGAGCCCGGCGGCCCAGCCGGGGGCCCGCAGCCCGGCCGGGGGTCGGTGCGCCTCCGGGTCGAGCCCGGTGCGCACGAGCAGCCACGCGACGACGGAGTTCGACGTCCACATGTCGCCGGTGCCGCCGGGGTCGCGTCCCCAGGTCGGGGTCGGCACGAGGGGCAGGGCGGCGAGCAGCGCGCGAGCCGCGGGCGTCACGGAGCGGGCGTCGGGGGAGCCGTGCGGCGACCAGCGGTGCACCTCGTAGCGGAACCAGCGCGACCGCCCCAGCCAGCGCGCGCCGACCGGGCCCTCCGCGAGCACGGCGCGCTCCGGGCGCACCTGGCCCCACACCGGGGTCATCTCGACCCGCGTCGTCCCCACGGTCAGCGACCCGTGCACGAGCGCGCACCGCGGGCGTCCGTCGCGGGCGGCAGACAGCGCCTCGTGCACGCGCCCGCTCGCGCGGACCACGGCCGGGCCGTCCGCACCGAGGTGGGTCCAGGTGACGCGGATGCCGGACGCGTCCTCGTGTGCGTGCACCGGCCCGGCCTCCCGTGCCGGGGTCCCGTCGACGCGCGTCGACCCGGCGACCCCATCGACCCACGGCGGGGCACCGGGGGACACGGACGGAGGTCCCGCCTACGCTCTACAGGCAAAAACCTACAGGGTGTAGGTTGGGGTGCATGGCCCACGTCGGACTCACCCCCGCCCGCGTCGTGGCCGAGGCCGCCGCGCTCGCGGACGAGCTCGGCTCCTCCGACGCCCTCACGCTCACCGCCGTCGCCCGCCGCCTCGGCGTGCAGACCGCCAGCCTGTACGCGCACGTCCGCGACCGCGAGGCCCTGCTCGACGGGCTCACCGCGCTCGCGCTCGCCGAGGTCGGGGCCCGCATCGCCACCGGCGTCGCCGGGCGGTCCGGCCGCGCGGCGCTCGCGGGCTACGCCGACGCGTTCCGCGACTACGCCCGCGCGCACCCCGGCC
>NZ_RFFI01000196.1 GCF_003696205.1 Cellulomonas triticagri | reverse complement strand
CGCCGTCGGCACCACGGCCCGCACCGCCGCCGCCCGCGCGGTCGGCTCCGGGCCGGGGCCCGGGGGAACAGCCGACCCCGCCGAGGCGTTGGGGCTGCTGCGCGAGGCGGCCGCCGGGCACACCGAGGTGTGGCTCGACGTCGTCGGCTCGCGCGGGTCGCTGGAGCGTCGGCGCGTCCGCCCGCTGCGGGTGGACGGCGGGCGCGTGCGCGTGGTCGACACCGCGCGGGACGCGGAGATCGTCGTCGCCGCGCACCGCGTCGCCGCCGTGACACCCGTCGGCGACGGCTGACCCCACCGGACGACCTTCCCCGCACCACGCACCACGGCCAGGACGGAGCGCGCATGACCGACGGACCCCTCATCGTCCAGAGCGACAAGACCCTGCTGCTCGAGGTCGACCACGACCGGGCCGAGGCCTGCCGTCGTGCCATCGCCCCGTTCGCGGAGCTCGAGCGCGCCCCGGAGCACGTGCACACCTACCGGCTGACGCCGCTGGGCCTGTGGAACGCGCGCGCCGCCGGGCACGACGCCGAGCAGGTCGTGGACACGCTGCTGGAGTACTCGCGCTACCCCGTGCCGCACGCCCTGCTGGTCGACGTCGCCGAGACGATGTCCCGGTACGGGCGCCTGCAGCTCGTGCAGCACCCCGTGCACGGCCTCGTCCTGCACGCCCTCGACGCCGCCGTGCTCGCCGAGGTGCTGCGCTCCAAGCGCACCGCCGGGCTGGTCGGCGACCGCATCGACGACACCGACGTCGTCGTGCACGGCTCCGAGCGCGGCACCCTCAAGCAGGCACTGCTCAAGCTCGGCTGGCCCGCCGAGGACCTCGCGGGCTACGTGGACGGCGAGGCGCACCCCATCGACCTCGACACCTCCGGGGAGTCGAACCCCTCGCCCACCGGCGAGGCCCGGCCCTGGGAGCTGCGCCCGTACCAGGCGGAGGCCGCCGACGGGTTCTGGCACGGCGGCTCCGGCGTCGTCGTGCTGCCCTGCGGCGCGGGCAAGACGCTGGTCGGCGCGGCCGCGATGGCCCGGTCCAAGACCACGACGCTGATCCTCGTGACCAACACCGTCTCCGCACGGCAGTGGCGCGACGAGCTCATCCGCCGCACCACGCTGACCCCCGACGAGATCGGCGAGTACTCGGGGGCCCGCAAGGAGATCCGCCCCGTCACCATCGCGACCTACCAGGTGCTCACCACCCGCCGCAAGGGCGTGTACCCGCACCTGGAGCTGCTCGACGCCCGCGACTGGGGCCTGGTCGTCTACGACGAGGTGCACCTGCTGCCCGCGCCGATCTTCCGGATGACCGCCGACCTGCAGGCCCGCCGCCGCCTCGGCCTCACCGCCACGCTGGTGCGCGAGGACGGCCGGGAGGACGAGGTGTTCAGCCTCATCGGCCCGAAGCGGTACGACGCGCCCTGGAAGGACATCGAGGCGCAGGGCTACATCGCGCCCGCAGACTGCGTCGAGGTGCGCCTCACGCTGCCCGAGCGCGACCGGATGCTCTACGCCACCGCCGAGCCCGAGGACAAGTACCGCCTCGCGGCGAGCGCCCCCGGCAAGTCCGAGGTGGTGCGGCGCCTCGTCCGGCAGCACGCGGGCGAGCCGACCCTCGTCATCGGCCAGTACATCGACCAGCTCGAGGAGCTCGCCGACGACATCGGCGCGCCCGTCATCACCGGCGGCACGTCGGTGACCGAGCGCCAGCGGCTGTTCGACGCGTTCCGCGCGGGTGAGATCAGCACCCTCGTGGTGTCCAAGGTCGCGAACTTCTCCATCGACCTGCCCGAGGCGTCGGTCGCCATCCAGGTGTCCGGCTCGTTCGGGTCCCGGCAGGAGGAGGCCCAGCGCCTCGGCCGCCTGCTGCGGCCCAAGGGCGACGGCCGCACGGCGCACTTCTACGCGGTCGTCGCGCGGGACACGGTCGACCAGGACTTCGCGCAGCACCGGCAGCGGTTCCTCGCCGAGCAGGGCTACGCGTACCGCATCGTCGACGCGGAGGACCTGCAGCAGCCCGACCCGGCGGCCTGACCGAGGGCCGTCAGCAGGAGCCGTCCGGGGAACCTCCGGACGGGGTACGTCGTTGCGGCAGGTGCACGCCCTGAGAAAGGATCACCGGGTGCCGTCGCTCCGAGGTCTGTCCCTGCTCGTCCCGGTCGTCCTCGGCGTGCCGCTGCTGGTCGGCGCCGCGCCGGCCACGGTCGCGCCCGCCCAGCCGCCCCTGGTCACCGCCGACCCGCAGGGGCTGACCGGCACCCTGACCGACGAGGTCGGGGCGGTCGCGGGCGAGGAGTCCCGGGTGCAGGCCGCGCTGGACGCGGTCGAGAGCGACACGGACTACCAGCTCTACGTCGTGTACGTCGACACCTTCGCCCCCACCGAGCGCACCGCCTGGACGGACGAGACCGCGACGCTCACCGGGCTCGGCGACCGCGACCTGCTGCTCGCGGTCGCCGTCGACCAGCGGTCCTACGTGCTCGCGCCGGAGACCGTCAGCGGGATCTCCTCCAGCCAGCTCGACCAGATCGCGCTCGACGTCGAGGACCACCTCGGCGAGGACGACTGGGCGGGCGCGGCCATCACCGCCGCCGAGGGCGTCCGCGAGGCCGCCGCGGGCGGCGGCGCCGGCGGGTCGGGCGGGTCCGGGGGCAGCGCGGGCGCCGGGGCGTTCGGGTTCCTGCTGATCGCCGGGCTCGCGGTCATCGCCGTCATCACGCTGATCGCCTGGTCGTCGTCGCGCCGCAGGGCGCGGGTCGGCGCCGGGACGCCCGGGCAGCGCGGGCCGCAGCAGCCGCGCGTGCCGGGTGGTCCCGCCGGGGAGCTCGCCGCGCTGCCGACCGCCGAGCTGGACCGCCGCTCGGCGTCCGCGCTGGTCGGCATCGACGACGCGCTGCGCGCCTCCGAGCAGGAGCTCGGCTTCGCCCAGGCGCAGTTCGGGCCGGAGAGCACCCGCGAGTTCGAGCAGGTGCTCGCGCAGGCCAAGGAGCAGGTCACCGAGGCGTTCCGGCTGCGGCAGACCCTGGACGACGACGTCCCGGACACCGAGCCGCAGGTCCGTGAGACCTCCACCCGCATCCTGCACATCGTCGGCCAGGTCTCCGGCGCGCTGGACGCGCAGAAGGACGCCTTCGACCGGCTGCGCGACGTCGAGTCCCGCGCGGGCGAGGCCCTGGACGCACACGAGCGCACCGCCGCCGCGCTGCGCGCCCGGGTCGAGGCGGCCCGCGCCGCGCTCGCCACGCTCGCCGCCCGGTACCCCGCCGACGCGATCACCTCCGTGGTCGGCAACCCGGACCAGGCCGTCGCCCTGCTGGACGAGGTCGGCACCGCCCTGGCGTCCGGGCGCGAGGCCGTCGCCGCCGGCGACCGCGGCGTGGCCGTCCGGTACGCGCGCGCCGCCGAGGAGGCGCTCGGCCAGGTCGTGCGGCTGCTCGACGCCGTCGACCGCGCGGGCACCGACCTCGCGACGATCGGCTCCCGCCTGGACACGGCGCTCGCGTCGATCACCGCGGACGTGGACGACGCCGACCGGCTCGCGCCCCGGCACCCCGAGGTCTCCGCCCGCGCTGCCGAGGCACGCAGCGTCATCGCCGCAGGCAAGGCCGCCCGGGCCGGGGACGGCGACCCGCTCGCCGCCCTGCGCGCCCTGACCGACACCGAGGCCGCGCTCGACCGGGCCCTCGCGCCGATGCGCGAGGCCCAGGAGAGCGCGCGGCGCGCCCGCGAGCTGCTCGACCAGACGCTCGGCCGGGTCGACTCCGCGCTGCGCGGCACCACCGACTACATCGAGACGCGCCGCGGCGCCGTCGGCCCGGAGGCCCGCACGCGGCTCGCCGAGGCCGGTCGGATGTTCCGCACCGCCGTCGACCAGCGCGACACCGACCCCGAGCAGGCGCTCGGCGCCGCCCAGCAGGCCGACCGGCTGGTGCGCGAGGCGCAGTCCCTCGCGCAGCGCGACGTCGACTGGTACGACCAGCAGCGGCGCGGCGGCGGGGGCGGCGACGGCGGCCTCGGCAACCTCGGCGGGATGGTGCTCGGCGGCATCATCATCGACTCGATCCTGCGCGGCGGGGGCGGCGGCTGGGGCGGCGGCGGCGCGCACGGCGGCGGAGGCGGCTTCGGCGG
>NZ_RFFI01000195.1 GCF_003696205.1 Cellulomonas triticagri | reverse complement strand
GGCAGACCCGCGACGGCCGCCGCGGCGAGGACGCCGTAGGGCAGCCGCGCCGGCAGCGGGACCGGCGGGTGCACGAGCAGGAACCGCGCGGCCTCGCGCGCCTCGGGGGTGCCGCGCAGCTCGGGGACGTACGCGTCGAGCGCGTCGCGCAGCCCGGCGGCGGTGTCCGGCAGGTCGGTGGCGCCGAGCGCCCGGCCGACGCGCGCGGACTGGGCGACGTACGCGTCGCACCCGGCGGCGTCCAGGGGGTGCGCCCCGTACCGCTGGTGGGCGGCGAGGAACGCGTGCGCCTCGGTGACGTGCACCCAGCGCAGCAGGTGCGGGTCCGACGCCGCGTACGGCTCGCCGTCGGCCGTGACGCCCGTGACCCGGTCGTGGATCGCCTGGACGGTCGCCACGACCTGCTCGGCGTGCGCCGCGGTTCCGAACGTCGTCGTCGCGATGAACGTGCTGGTGCGCTGCAACCGGCCCCACGGGTCGCCGCGGTACCCGGAGTGCGCGGCGACGGCCGCCATCGCGAGCGGGTGCCAGGACTGCAGGAGTAGCGCGGTGAGCCCGCCGACGAACATCGACGCGTCGCCGTGCACGCGGCGGATCGCGTCGTCGGGGCCGAACCAGCGCGGGCCCGGGGTGCCGTGGATGCGGTCGCGCACCTGCGTGCCGCGCGGCCCGGCGACCCGACCGAACAGCTCGGCCCCGAGCCGCGCGCGCAGGGTGGTGGGGGCGGGGGACGTCACCCGCCGATCCTCACCCGCGCGCGGCGACCCGGCGACCCGGACGCGGACCCGCGCCCACGGCATGAAGGAGGTGCCTGGTCAGCCCGCCTCGATGAAGGCCCGCACCGCGTCGGCGACGAGCTGCACCGCGATGGCCGCGAGCAGCAGACCGGCGATGCGCGTGACCAGGGTGGTGCCGGACTCGCCGAGCAGCCGGTGGATGACCCCGGCGAACCGCATCGCGAGCCACAGGCACACGTGCACCAGGACGATGCCCACGGCGATGGCCAGCCAGTCCGCGAGGGTGCCGTCGCTCTGCTGCACGAACACCATGACCGCGACGATGGCGCCCGGCCCGGCCAGCAGCGGCGTGCCCAGCGGCACGAGCGCGACGTTGACCTTCGCGTTCCCGGACGGCTGCGGGTCCTCGGCCTTGCCGGTCAGCAGCTCCATCGCGACGAGCAGCAGGAGCAGACCGCCGGACGCCTGCAGCGCCGGCAGCGAGATGTGCATGTACGACAGCAGGCTCTGCCCGAACACCGCGAACGCCAGGATGACGCCGAACGCGACGAGGATCGCCTGCCGGGCCGCCCGGTTGCGCTGCTGCCGGGTCATCGTCCCGGTGAGACCGAGGAAGATCGGCACCGTCCCGGGCGGGTCCATGATGACGAACAGGGTGATGAAGACCTCGGACAGCAGCCGCAGGTCGAGCACGTCGCTCATCGACCCACCACCGCCGTGCGGCCCTGGCGCTCGATCTCGGCGAGCGCCTCGGGGGACGTGAGGTTCTCCCCCAGCAGGTTGTCCTTGCCGGTGCCGTGGTAGTCGCTGGAACCGGTGACGAGCAGCCCGAGCCGGTCGGCGAGCGCGGTCAGGCGCTCCCGCTGCTCCGGCGTGTGGTCGCGGTGGTGCACCTCCAGCCCGGCGAGCCCGGCCTCCGCGAGCTCGGCGATGTCGGAGTCCGGCACGACGCGCCCCCGCCCGTCGGCGCCGGGGTGCGCGAACACGGGCACGCCACCCGACGCGCGGATCGCCTCGACGGCCTCCACCGCCTCGGGCGCGTAGTACGGGACGTAGTAGCGCCCGCGCGCGGACAGCAGGTCCGCGAACGCGGCGGTGCGGTCCGGCACCACGCCGAGCGCCACGAGAGCGTCCGCGACGTGCGGGCGCCCGACGACCGTCCCCGGGGTGTGCCGCGCGACGACGTCGTCCCAGGTCAGCGGGTAGTCCTCCGCGAGCCGCTCCACGATCGCCCGGCCGCGGTGCAGGCGCGCGTCGCGGGTCCGGGCGAGGACGTCGGCGAGCGCCGGGTCGGCGGGGTCCTGCAGGTAGGACAGCAGGTGCACGCTCACGCCGCGGGACAGCGCCGAGACCTCCGTCCCCGGCACCAGGACCACGCCGTGGCGGACCGCGGCCTGGGCGGCCTCGGTCCAGCCGGCGGTGGTGTCGTGGTCGGTCAGGGCGATCACGTCGAGGCGCGCGGCGGCAGCCGACGCCACCAGCTCCGCCGGCGGCTCGGTGCCGTCGGAGACCGACGAGTGGGTGTGGAGGTCGATGCGCACCGCGCAAGGCTACTCAGGGGTACGGGGTGGTCCCGCCCGCAGCGCCCCGGGCGCGTCGGCGGTGCCAGACTGGGGCCATGGCCACCGAACCCACCTCCGAGTCCCCCGAGTCCCCCGCGCAGGCGCCGGCCGAGCAGACCCTCGCCGACCGGGGCTCCAACCGCAGCCAGCGGCCGCAGTCCGCGGCGTTCCTGGACTGGGTGACGTCCGGCTGGGCGGAGCGCCCCGCGAGCACCGCCGTCGCCGGCGAGGCCGCCGCGTGCACCGCGGCCCGGCGGGCGCGGCTCGGCGCGCGGTTCCCGGGTGAGCGGCTCGTGGTGCCCGCGGGCGCGTACAAGGTGCGCAGCAACGACACCGACTACCGGTTCCGGCCGCACTCCGCGTTCGCGCACCTGACGGGTCTCGGCGCCGAGCAGGAGCCCGACGCCGTCCTCGTGCTGCACCCCGCCGCCGACGGCGAGGGCGACGTCCTGCCCGACGGCACCCGGTCCACCCACCGCGCGGTGCTGTACCTGCGGCCGCTCGCGGGCCGCGACACCGAGGAGTTCTTCTCGGACGCCCGGTACGGCGAGTTCTGGGTCGGTCCCCGCCCGACGCTGGAGGACATGGCGACCGTCACCGGCATCACCACCGCGCACAGCGACGACCTGCGCGACGCCCTCGCGAAGGACGCGGGTGCCGACGGCGTGCGGCTGCGCGTCGTGCCCCAGGTCGACGAGGCGGTCGAGGCCGTGGTCGACGAGATCCGCGCGACCGAGGACGCGGGCGAGGTCGACGCGACGCTGGTCGAGGCGCTGTCCGAGCTCCGGCTGATCAAGGACGCCCACGAGGTCGCCGAGCTGCGCGCCGCCGTCGCCGCGACCGCGCAGGGCTTCGAGGAGGTCGTGCGCCGCCTGCCCGAGGCCGTCGCGCACCGCCGGGGCGAGCGCGTCATCGAGGGCACGTTCCTGTCGCAGGCCCGCGTCGAGGGCAACTACGTCGGCTACGAGACGATCGCCGCCGCCGGCTCGCACGCCACCACCCTGCACTGGACCGACAACGACGGCCAGGTCCGCCCCGGCGAGCTCGTGCTCATCGACGCGGGCGTCGAGGTCGACTCGCTCTACACCGCCGACGTCACCCGCACGATCCCCGTGGACGGGACGTTCACCGAGGACCAGCGCCGCGTCTACCAGGCCGTGCTGGACGCCGCGGACGCCGCGTTCGCCGTCGCCGTGCCCGGCAACAGGTTCCGGGACGTGCACGCCGCCGCCATGGAGGTCATCGCCGCGCGCCTGGACGAGTGGGGCATGCTGCCCGTCCCCGCCGCCGAGTCGCTGAGCCCCGAGGGCCAGCAGCACCGCCGTTGGATGGTGCACGGCACCAGCCACCACCTCGGCCTCGACGTGCACGACTGCGCGCAGGCGCGGCGCGAGATGTACCTCGACGCGGTCATCGAGCCCGGCATGGTGTTCACCATCGAGCCCGGGCTGTACTTCCAGGTCGACGACCTGCGGGTGCCCGAGGCGCTGCGCGGCATCGGCGTGCGCATCGAGGACGACGTCCTCGTGACCGCCGACGGCAACGAGAACCTGTCGGCGGCGCTGCCCCGGCGACCCGAGGACGTCGAGGCGTGGATGGCGGGGCTGTCGGGCCGCTGAGCCCGGACCCCCGGACGCACGACACGAGGCCCCGTCCGCCGCGGAGACGCGGTGGGCGGGGCCTCGTGTCGTGCGTGCTGCCGGGGTCGCAGCGGCACGCGCCGTCAGTCCTGCTTGCCGGGCTCCTCGGCGGCGGGCTGGCCGGGCTGGGCGGCCTGGTCCGGCTGCGGCGCGAGCTGCCCGTAGCGCGGCTCGGCGGGCGGCTGCGGCGCGGCGGGTGCCGG
>NZ_RFFI01000194.1 GCF_003696205.1 Cellulomonas triticagri | reverse complement strand
TCCCGCAGCAACCTCGCAGCACCCCGCAGCACCCGCACCCGTCGTCACCGTCGACCCGGAGGCCCCGCCGTGATCCGCACCCGCGTCCCCGCCGCCCTGCTCGCGCTCGCCGTCGCCGCCGTGCTCGGCGCGGCGCCCGCGGTGGCAGCCGCACCAGCGCCCCCGGCGGACCCTGCCCCCGGTGCCGCCGACGCCGCGGCGGCCGCGTCCACCCAGGTGTCCTGGGGCGTGCGCCCGGCGGACACCGTGCACGGCGCGCAGCGCCCCAACTTCGCGTACTCCCTGCCGCCCGGCGGCTCCCTGTCCGACGCGATCGTCCTGACCAACAAGGGCGACGCGCCCCTGCCCCTCGACGTGTACGCCGCCGACGGGTTCCTCACCGCGGACGGCACGCTCGACGTGCTGGGCGCGGGGGAGGAGTCCACCGCGCTCGGCTCCTGGGTGGTCGTCGAGACCCCCGAGGTCGTCGTCGCGCCCGGCGCGAGCGTCGAGGTCCCGTTCACCCTGACCGTCCCCGACGACGTGCAGCCCGGCGACTACGCCGCCGCCGTCGTGTCCAGCCTGCTGGTCGAGAACGCCGAGGGCGTGTCGGTCGACCGTCGCCTCGGCTCGCGCGTGCACCTGCGGGTCGGCGGCGACCTCGCGCCCGCCCTGGCGGTGTCCGGGGTCCTGGTCGACTACGACGCCGGATCGAACCCCGTCGTCCCCGGCACCGCGACGGTGACGTTCACCGTGACCAACACCGGCAACGCCCGGATCGCGCCCGCCGAGCAGGTGCAGGTCGCCGGGCTGCTCGGGCTCGGCTCCGTGCGGGCCGTCGGCGCCGACGTCCCCGAGCTCATCCCCGGCGCGTCGGTGCAGCGCACCGTCGTCGTCGAGGGGGTGTGGCCCCTGGTCCGGTCCACCGCCCGCATCGCGCTCGGCGGCGAGGTCGTGCCCCTGCCGGGCGCCCCGGACGGGGCGTCCCCCGCGGTGCCGGGCGTCGTCGCGACCGCGGCGGCGTGGGCCGTCCCGTGGCTCGTCCTCGGGGTGCTCGTCCTGCTGGTCGCCCTGGTCGTGCTGCGCGTGCACGCCGGGCGCCGCCGCCGGGTCCGGCAGCAGCGCGCCGTCGACACCGCGGTGGCCGCCGCGCTGGCCCGCCAGGGGGCGACGCCGTGACGTGACCCCGCCCCTGGCGCCCGCCCACCGCGCGCGCCAGCATCGACCCCACCCGCACGCACCCGCACGCAGCAGCACGACCGTTCTCGACGAGGAGACACCGATGGCACGCCCGATCACCCTGTTCACCGGCCAGTGGGCCGACCTGCCGTTCGAGGAGGTCGCCCGGCTCGCGGGCGAGTGGGGCTACGACGGCCTCGAGATCGCCTGCTGGGGCGACCACCTCGACCCGTGGCGGTGGGACGACGACGCCTACGTGCAGTCCCGCCGGGACGTCCTGGAGAAGAACGGGCTCGGGGTCTGGGCGATCTCGAACCACCTCAAGGGGCAGGCGGTCTGCGACGACCCCATCGACCAGCGGCACCGCGACATCCTGAGCGACCGGGTGTGGGGCGACGGGGATCCGGAGGGCGTGCGCCGCCGCGCGGCCGAGGAGATGCAGCACACCGCGCGGCTCGCGGCGAAGCTGGGCGTGGACACCGTCGTGGGGTTCACCGGGTCGTCCATCTGGAAGTACGTGGCGATGTTCCCGCCGGTCTCGGCCGAGGCGGTCGAGGCGGGGTACCAGGACTTCGCCGACCGGTGGAACCCGATCCTCGACGTGTTCGACGAGGTCGGCGTGCGGTTCGCGCACGAGGTGCACCCCAGCGAGATCGCCTACGACTACTGGACGACGGTGCGCACCCTGGAGGCCATCGGGCACCGCGAGGCGTTCGGCCTGAACTGGGACCCGAGCCACATGATCTGGCAGGACCTCGACCCGGTCGGGTTCCTCTGGGACTTCCAGGACCGGATCTACCACGTGGACTGCAAGGACACGAAGAAGCGGATGGGCAACGGCCGCAACGGGCGCCTCGGCTCGCACCTCGCGTGGGCGGACCCCCGCCGCGGCTGGGACTTCATCTCCACCGGGCACGGGGACGTGCCGTGGGAGGACGCGTTCCGGACGCTGAACACGATCGGCTACCAGGGCCCCATCTCCGTGGAGTGGGAGGACGCGGGCATGGACCGCCTGGTCGGCGCGCCCGAGGCGCTGGAGTTCGTGCGGCGGCTCGCGTTCGACGCCCCGGAGGCGGCGTTCGACGCGGCGTTCAGCACGAAGGGCGACGCGTGACCGGCGCGACGGCCCCGACCGGCGTGTGGCTGGTCGGCGCCCGCGGGTCGGTCGGGACGACGGCGGCGCTCGGTCTCGCCGCGCTCGCCGAGGGGCACGCCCCGCCCGAGGGCTGCGTCACCGCGGGCCCGGCGTTCGACGGGGTGCCGCTGCCCGGGTGGCGGGACCTGGTGCTCGGCGGGCACGACGTCAGCGACGTGTCGCTGACCAAGCACGCCGAGGCGCTGGTCGACGCCGGGATGATCCCGGCGCCGCTGCTCGCCGCGACCGCCCACGCCCTCGACGCCGCCGACGCGGAGGTCCGGCCCGGGTACCGGGGCCCGCTCGCCCCCGGGCAGTCGCAGCGGGACGTCGCCGAGCGCCTCGCGGCCGACCTCACGGCGTTCGCGGCACGGCACGGGCTCGCCCGGGTGGTGGTCGTCGACGTGTCGTCCACCGAGCCGCCCGTGGACCCGCTGCCCGAGCACACCGACCCGCGCGCCCTGGAGGCCGCCGCGTCCGAGCCCGGGCGCCAGGTGCTGCCGCCGTCGTCCGTCGCGGCGTGGGCGGCCGTGCTCGCGGGCGCCGCGTACGCCGGGTTCACGCCGTCGGCGGGGATGGGACTGCCCGCGCTGCGGGCGCTTGCCGCGGAGCGGGGCGTCCCGGTCGCGGGGCAGGACGGCAAGACCGGGCAGACCTGGTTGCGCACCGCCCTCGCCCCGGCGTTCGCGGACCGCGGGCTGCGGGTGCTGTCCTGGGCCGGCACCAACCTGCTGGGCGGCGGGGACGGCGCCACGCTCGCGGACCCCGACGCCGTGCGGTCCAAGCTCGCCACCAAGACCCGCGGGCTCCGGGACCTCACCGGCACGGACGTCACGCCCCTGCACATCGACCACGTGCCCGACCTCGGGGACGTCAAGGTCGCGTGGGACCACGTGCACGCCCGGGGGTTCCTCGGCTCGCGGATCACGCTGCAGACCACGTGGAGCGCCCACGACTCGATGCTCGCCGCACCCATGGTCCTCGACCTGGCCCGGCTGCTCGCCCTCGCGCACGCCCGCGGCGAGGCCGGGGTCGTGCCCGCGCTGGGGTTCTTCTTCAAGGACCCGTGGGGGTCCGACGTGCACGCCGCCGCCGACCAGGCCCGCGCCCTGGTCACCTGGGCGGCGACCGCCCGATGACCCCCGCCCACGCACCGGTGCACGACCTGGTCGAGCTCGTGCGCGGCCCCGCCGTGCTCACGGTGCTGGGGGACACCGTCGCCGGGGCCGCTGCCGCGGGGCTCGGGCTCCGGGGGCGGCGGGTGCTGCTGCCGGTCGCGTCGGCGTGCCTGTACGCCGGGGGGATGGCCCTCAACGACTGGGCGGACCGCGACCTGGACGCCGTGGAGCGCCCGGAGCGGCCGATCCCGTCCGGCCGGATGTCGCCGCGCCGGGCGCTGGGCGTCGCCGCTGGGCTCGGCGCGGCGGGCGTGCTGCTCGCCGGGATCGCCGGGGGCCGCCGTGCCTTGGCGGTCGCGGTCCCGCTCGCGGCGTCGGTGTGGCTGTACGACGCGCACCTCAAGGACACCCCCGCCGGCCCGGCGGCGATGGCCACGTGCCGGGGGCTGGACGTCCTGCTCGGCGCGGGGGTGGGCCACTTGCGCCGCGCGGTACCCGCCGCCGTGGCGGTGGCCGCCCACACGGCGGCGCTCACCACCCTGTCCCGGGGCGAGGTGCACGGCACCACCCCCCGGGTCGCGGCCGCCGCGGCGACCACCACCGCCGTCGTCGCCGGGTGGGCCTCGGCATCGCCGCCCGAGGCGCGCGCCGCTGCCCTCACCGGTGCCCTCACGGCCACGGGGGCGTACCTCGCGCAGGTCCTGCCCGCGCAGGTCGCCGCCGCGCGCGAGCCCACCGCCGGGCGCGCCCGGGCCGCCACCGGG